>QNBX01000022.1 GCA_003644265.1 Planctomycetota bacterium | reverse complement strand
GCTCTGGCCGGGGCTGTTTCCCATACTCACCCCCCGATCACTCGTGGGCGAGTGGCGCAGTTGGTAGCGCACCTGGATCACAACCAGGGGGTCAGGGGTTCGAATCCCTTCTCGCCCACCAGTTCTTCCCCCGAATCGATCGAGGGGCACGGCCGGCAGGCGCCCAGCGGCCCCCTCGCCGCCGTCGTCGCACGAGCGGCGGCCAGTCCGTGGCCCGAGCAGCCCGTGGAGCGCGCTCAGCCGGGCGGCACTTCCCCCAGCAGGCCGTTGCTGGCCGCGAAGCCGTGCACGGCGCCCGGGTCCGGGAACCAGACCTGGAAGACCGCATCCCAGGGACCGGAAAAGCCCGTGGGCCAGTCGCCGCCGAGGGTCATGGAGCCGGTCCCGTCCGTGATCAGGTCGTAGAAGATGAAGTCGGTCGAGGGCACCAGGAAGCCGCCCTTGAACGGCGCACACACCTCGGTGAAGCCCATGATCATGGCCACTGAGGAGTTGGGCAGGCCGTTCGACATGCTGAGCTCGAAGGGCTCGTCCATGATGATCGTGCCGGTGCCGCTGAGCACCGGCTCGCCGTTGGTCCCGGCCAGGGCCTTGCCCAGCGAGATCCAGTTGCCGGACAGGCTCAGGGGCGAGTTGAGCAAGGCGCCGCCGTCGCTGGCCGCGCCGTCCGCCGTGGGCGCGCCAAAGAGCAGGTGCGAGCTGCCCGCCGCGACGGTGGTCCCGAAGTGGCTCTGGTCGGGAACCAAGAAGCTCTCGAGTTTCTTGATCTGGCTGTAGTCGCCTTGGTCGTCGCGCTCGAACACGATGGCGCGGCCCTTGGCGTTGATGCCGGAATACGGTGAGCCCACCAGCAGCAGATTGTTGACGCTCGACATCGAGCTCCCGAACTGGCCGCCCGGCGTGACGCCCAACTCCTGGAACGTGCGGGTCAGGCTCCACGTGTCCGCGGCGCGCGCGAAGTGGTGCACCACGCCGGTGTCGTCCGCCAGCATGTCGTCGCGGGGGGCACCGACCAGCGCGTGATCCTCATGCAGCCCCACGCTCTGACCCATGTGGTCGGAGGGCTCAGGCTCGGCCTCATCGAGCAGCTGTGCCTGCTGGCTCCAGAGCACGTCGTCCTCGGTGACGAAGACGTAGGCGGCCCCTGCGTCGGAGACCGGCGCGTCGTCATCATCCGTGGCCGCATCGGAGAGCCAGGCCCCCACCAGAGCCGTGTCGCCAGACAGCGCCACCGAGCGCCCGAACTGATCGCCGCTGGCGCCGTCGTTGGGGAGCAGTTGGGCGGTCTCGGTCCAGACCTCGCCGACGCGCTCAAAGACAAACGCTGATCCGGACTGGGCGCCCAGGTCGTCGTCGAAGGGAGCGCCCACCAGCAAGCGCTCGCCGTCCAGCGCGAGCGAGCGTCCGAACTGATCGCCCAGTAGAGCCGAGGCCGGCACAAGCTCCTGCTGGAACACGAACGCCCCGCCGCTGCGCACGAAGATCCAGACAGCGCCTGGCGAGCTGGACGGATAGTGAGGATTGGGTGCCCCGACGGCCAGGGTGTCGCCGTCCAGCTCGATGGCTCCGCCAAAACCCGCGCGAGCGGGCAGGCTGGCGGGCGCGAGCGTGTCCACCAGCTGGAAGCTGTCGCCGCTCCGATCGAGCAGCTCGACCTTGCCGCGCAGCCCGTCGGCGGCCGGGGAGCCCACGGCGATGGTCTGTCCGCCGCTGGCCAGGCCACCGGCGAAGGCCTCGAGAGGCGCGGGGTCCGGCGCAGGGACCGGCTTGGGCGGTCCGATGGACTCGACCGGGTAGGTCTGAGCTGAGACGCTGGCCACAGGCAGCAGGGAGAGCAGGGTCAGGCCCGCCAGCAGGGCGGCGCCACGTGAGCGGAGGCGAGGGCGCAACGGCATTCTCGAGCGGGGGCGGGACCGGGGCTGAGTCGGGTGGCAGCTTACAGGGAGTCACGCGACAACAGGCGACGCCGCACGCAGAGAAGCGAGCTCCGGCTAACCGCTGCCATCCACGCAAGAAGCATCAGGGCCAGGTTTTCTGGCACTTTTGAGCAGGCAAACTCCACGCCTCCGCCGCAGCCGCAATCGAAGGCCACGTCACACAGGGCGATGCCCTCGGCGGCTGAGATGGCGAGGGCCCGCTGCGACACGGCGACGCTGAAGGCCAGCAGCAGACCCAGCAGCGACAGGGCCACGCCGCGCACGGCCACCCCCAACAGCAGCAGGCCACCCAGCCAGATCTCGAGCCAGGGGATGCTGATGGCCAGGGTGTTCAGCGCCCAGGGCGCGCCGGCCGGCGCCAGCTCGTACTCCCGCAGCAGCTTCAGGAAGGCCACCGGGTCCTCGACCTTGGACAGCCCCATACGCACGAACACCAAGCCCAGCACCAGTCGCGCCACGAGCTGCGGCCAGCCGCTGCGGTTCAGGCGGGTGCAGAGGCCGGGGGCGCTCATGGCTGCTCCGCTTCCAGGGGCAGGCCGGCTGCTCGCCAGGCGCTGATGCCGCCGGCATAGACCGCGAGCTGCTCGGGGCTGGCACCGAACTGTTTCAGCAGCAGCGCCGCGCTCTCGCTGTCTTCGCACTCGCCACCCAGACAGTAGACGATGATGCGCTGAGCCGCGGGCATCAGCAGCAGCACGTCGTTCAGGCCCTCGTCCGGATAGAAGGGGTCGAGGTGCACGGCGCCGGGCAGGTGCCCCTCGGCAAACTGATCCGCGCGGCGGGCGTCCACCAGCAGGTAGGCGCCGGCCTCGAACAGGGGGTCCTCGGTGAGCGCCACCAGTTCGTCGTGCGAGATGGCGCGCAGGCCCTTGGAGGCGAGACGCGCCAAGATGGGATCCGCGGCGCTGCCGGCGGATGCGTCCGGCGTGGATGGCGTGTCTGCCGGGAAGTAGTCCCGCTCCAGCGAGAGCCCGCGGGCGCGAGCGGCGTTGGCGCCGAAGGCCAGGGCCACCCCGACGGTCAGGACCAGAACGGCCTCCCAGAGCGTGGCAGCCAAGCGGGTCTCCATGTGCGGGGCCAGGGCCTAGCGAAACGCAGCGCGCGGAAGCAGCGTTGGAGTTTGCCACAGCCCTCCCCGCTGGACCCAGGCCTCTCTGGCGGGCGTGCTATCGTCCCGAAGTGCGTGCCAAGCGTCTCTCATCGATCGCGAGCAGCGCCCTGCTGATCGGGCTGCTGCTGCTGCTGGGCCTGGGGTTGGCGGGACTGGCTTCCGCGGTGATGTTGCCCCAGGGCGGCGCCGTGGTGCTGCTGCTGGCCGGGGCGGTCAGCGCCTTCCTAGGGCTGCAGCTGCTCATTTTCCGGCTGATGGGCCTGCGCAGCCGGGCAGACCAGGGAGCCGGCGAGCGCTCGCCGCGGGGATCGGACGGCCAGGCTCCGGACGACGAAGCACCGCCGGCGGACGCCGACTGGCGAGCCTGGCGCGGCTGAGCAGGGCGCCGAGCGGCGGCGGGCCTGCAGGCCGGGCCGGCGCCGACGAGGCTGGCCTGCTGTGGGGCCGAGCCGAGCCGGGGCCGAGCCGGGGCCGAGCCGGGGCCGAGCCGGGGCCGAGCCGGGGCCGAGCCGGCTCGCCGCCGCGTCCGTCTGCTCGCCGGAACAGATGGTGCCAGAGGGGGGACTCGAACCCCCACGCCCGATGAAGGGCTGCGGATTTTGAATCCGCCGCGTCTACCGGTTCCGCCACTCTGGCTCAGGTGTTGCTCGTTCGTCAGGCAGCGCGGCGGCGGGGTCTCCGCCAGCGCGCGCCCGGGCTGTTCAGGTCTCGCCTGCGCGAGCCGTCCTGGACAGCGCGCGGACATTGCAGCCCGCGGCGCGGTGCCCCGTCAACACTCCAGCACGGCGGCCAGGCCCTGGTGCAACCCGCGCAGGGACCGCACCCGGCGCACGGCCAGCAGCACTCCGGGCAAATAGGCGCGTCGGTCGGCCACCTCATGCACCAGCGTGAGCTGCTCGGCTTCGTCGCCGAAGCGCAGCTCCTGCCGGGCCACGCAGCCCTCGCGCCGTTCGCTGGTGATGGCCGGCGCGTGGCCGCCCGTGGCCGCGGCCACGGCGGCGGCGGTGGCCAGGGCAGTGGCGGAGGGCGCGTCGCGCTTGGCGGGGTGATGGGTCTCGAGCAGCCTGCGGCAGGGCAGATGCGGGGCGATGGCGGCGGCGGCCTGCATCTGAAGCACGGCTCCCAGCGAGAAGTTGGGCACCACCAGGGCGCCCACACCCGCGCGCCGGCTGGCCTGGTCCATGGCCTCCAGGTCCGAGCCGGACAGGCCGCTGGTGCCCACCACCGTCGCGATGCCCAGCTCCAGGGCCAGGGGGACCAGTTGGCGCGAGGCGGGCGCCAGGCTGACGTCCACCAGCACATCGAGCGTGGCGCCGGAGAGCACCTCGCTGGCGCGCTGACCACGCACCAGCGTGGCGCTCAGGTTCAGGTCGGGCGCGGCCGCCACGGCCTCGCAGACCAGCGAGCCCAGGCGGCCTCGGGCGCCGGCCACACACACCGCGAGCGCGCCGCTCACAGGGGCGGGTTCGCGTCGTCGAGGATGGCCTGCACCACCTGCACCGGAGGCAGTCCGGCCGCTCGACACGCCAGGGGCACGAGGCTGTGGTCGGTGAAGCCAGGCAGGGTGTTGAGCTCCAGGAACACGGGCTGCCCATCGTGCTCCCTCAGGATCACGTCCAGCCGCGCCGCGCCGCGCAGCTCCAACGACTCGTACATGGCCAGGGCCAGGCGCTGGATCGACTCGGTCACCTCGGGCGCGAGCGCTGCGGGGCACGTCAGCACGGTCTGCTCCGACTCGTACTTGGCGCGGTAGTCGTAGAAGTCCTCGCCGGGGTGGATGCTCACCAGCGGCATGGCGCGCGCTTGGCCCTCCAGGCGCAGCACCGCGCAGGTGGCCTCCAGGCCCGGGATGAACTCCTCCACCAGCGCCTTGGCGTGGGGGTCGGCGGCTTGCGCGGCAGCCACGGCCGGGGTCAGCCCGGCCTCGTCGTCGACTCGGCCGGCGCCCACGCTGGAGCCGCATGACAGCGGCTTGACGAAGCAGGGATAGCCCACCGTGCGGGCGATGCGGATCAGCGGCGGGTTGAGCCCCCCCACCAGTTGGTGGCCGGCGCAGCGCCCACCCAGGCGTTGAGCCGCCAGCTTGGACAGCTCCTTGTCCATGCAGATGGCCGAGGCCTGGGGGCCCGATCCGGTGAAGGGCACGCCGGCGTCTTGCAGCAGGCGCTGCACGGTGCCGTCCTCGCCGTAGGGGCCGTGCAGTCCGAGGAAGGCGGTCTCACGGGCGGCGGCCAGCTGCTCCAGGGCCGCAGCGGCCTGCTGCCCCGCAGCCTCGCCAGCCGCGTCGAGGTCAGCGCCCGGCGCGCCGAGATGCCAGCGCTCGTCCCGTCCGATGAGCACCAGACGGACCTGATGTCCGGCCTCGCGCAGCCAGCCCGCCAGGCAGCGGGAGCTGAGCAGCGAGACCTCGTGTTCGGAGGACGGGCCTCCGGCCAGAACGGCGACGCGCGCCACGGCAGCGACTCCTGCAGGCCTTCAGGCCCGGTCGAACACCGGACCGTAGTCGGCCAGCGTGAGGTTAGCAGCGAAGTCCTCGCAATCCAGGGCGTACAGCGGCCCGACCTCGGCGTCGCCCTCCGGCGCCTCACGGCCGGCCGCGGACATCCAGCGCTTGGCCTGGCTCACCAGGGCCGCGTGGGCGCTGGCGGGGCTGTCGTTGCCATCGGCGTTCTTGACCGGCGCGAACTCGTCTTCGCGTCGCACGACCTGCGTGACCACGCGCTCCGCGGCGAGCAGCGCATCAAAGACGAACAGCTCCATCTTGATGGCGTTGGGCTCGCCGGGCTGGACCAGCTGGCCCTGCTGGTCGACGTAGGGCACACGCTTGTGGGCGCGGTGCACCGGCATGCCCGTCCCGGAGGCGAGCAGCCTGCGCACAAACTCCAGCTCGAACATGTGGATGGCGATGCTGCCCGCGCGGTAACGCAGCCGGCCGTCCGGGTCGCGCGCGTTGGCCAGCGCGTCTGGCAGGTCCGAGTACTCCAGCACAAGGTGACGCCCGTCGCGTCGGGACACCACGCCGACCTTCTCACCGGGGTCGGTCTTGTCGATGACCTTGCTGGACATCTGGGCCCGGGCCAGGAGGTGGTGTCCGATGAAGAGGGGATCGAACACCGGCGCCAGCGGGTTGTCGACCTGGAAGTAGAACAGCTGCTCGACGCCGCGCGCGGCCATGTCGTCCAGCGCGCCGCTGGCGTCCAGCGCCGCCAGGCAGCCGCCGTGCCCGTCGGGGCTGAGGGCCAGCTGGTGCTTCTGCGCCAGCAGCATGCGCCCGTCGTGGTCGATGGCGGGCAGCGTGCCTTGGGTCAGGAACATGACCTGCTCGGGCGCCAGGCCGAACCACTGCGCCTCCTGGAAGGCCGCCACGGTGTCCGCGTGATTGGCCGGGCTGGTCATGACGTAGTACGGAAGCGTGGATCCGTAGCGACGGCAGCTGGCCAGCACGCGCTGGGCGTGATAGGCAAACAGGCTGCGACGCGTGAGCGGGCCCACGGGGAAGCGGCCCTTGGGCCCGTCGAAACCCAGCCGCGTGCCCTGGCCTCCAGCCACCAGGAACGCGCCGACCTTGCCGTCCGCCAGGGCCTGCTCGCCGGCGGCGCGTGCCTCGCGGTCACGGGCCTCGCTCTCGGCACAGGCCGGGAGCTCGATCACATCGGGGGGTTCGGGCTGGCCCGGCGCGCTGGCCTGCTCGTTCAGCACCGCCTCGATCGAACGGGCCACGCGCGGCAGGTCGAGGCCCTCGATCTGGCCCAGCAACCCGTCGAGTTGCTGCGGGTCCAGGGCCTCGGCAAAGCGCAGTACGTGTTCCTGCGAGACCTCCGCCAGGGCCGCACGCACACGGCGCAGCCGGTCCTGGGGTGTGCCGCTGTCTGCGCCCGTCGCCACGTCCGTCAGCCCCTTGGGTTCTCGGCTCTGCCGCGGGCTCTGGACTCAGGCCTCATGCCGGCTGAAGGCCAGGCACACGTTGTGCCCGCCGAAGCCCAGCGAGTTGCTGATGGCGTGGGAGAAGTCCAGCGCGCGTGGCTCACCCGGCACATAGTCCAGATCACAGCCCTCGCCCGCTGCGTGGTGGTTGAGCGTGGCGTGGATGCGCTGTTGGTGCAGCGACATGACCGTGGCGCAGGCCTCGATGGCCCCCGAGCCCCCCAGCAGATGTCCGGTCATGGACTTGGAGCTGGAGATGGCCAGCTTGCGCGCGTGCTGCTTGAACACGTTGTGCAGCGCCCGCGTCTCCACCAGGTCATTGAAGTGGGTGGAGGTGCCGTGGGCGTTGACGTAGCCCACCTGGTCGCGGGCGACGCCGGCATCGGCCAGCGCCAGCTCGATGGCACGCGAGGGACCGCTCGCGTCTTCCTTGGGCTGGGTGATGTGGAACGCATCGGCCGTGGAGCCGTAGCCCGAGAACTCAGCCAGGATCTCGGCGCCTCGAGCCAGCGCGTGCTCACGCTCCTCGATCAGCAGCACGCCGGCGCCCTCGCCCATGACGAAACCGTCGCGGTCCTTGTCGAAGGGGCGACAGGCCGCCTGCGGGTCGTCGTTGCGCGTCGACAGGGCCTTCATGGCACCAAAGGCCGCCACCGCCTGGGTGGACACGGCGGCCTCGCTGCCGCCGGTGAGCATCAGGTCGGCCTCGCCATACTGGATGCTGCGCAGGGCCAGCCCCAGGGCGTGACCCGCCGATGCGCAGGCCGAGCTCGTCGCAAAGTTGGTGCCCTGCAAGCCGTAGCGGATGGACAGCTGTCCGCTCATGGCGTTGGGCATCATCTTCGGGATGAAGAACGGCGAGGCCCGGCGCGGGCCGCGCTCCAGGATGATGGCGTGGTGGCTCTCGATGGCCATGATGCCGCCGATGCCCGTACCCATGATGCAGCCGAAGCGTTCCAGGTCGAGCGAGCCGAGCTCGACGCCTGAGCTACGCAGGCAATCCTCTGCGGCGATGATGCTGAACTGCGTGAACAGATCCAGCTTCTTGCCCACCATGGGCTCGTCGAAGAAGCGCGCGGGCTCGAACTCGGGAACCTGCGCCGCAAAGCGCGTGCGATAGGCCTCCGGATCGAAGCGCCGGATGGGCGTGACGCCGCTCTTGCCAGCCAAGAGGCCAGCCCACGTGTCCTCGAAACTGAAGCCCAGGGAGGTGCACGCCCCCAGGCCAGTCACAACCACCCGCCGTCGATTCACCGCTGCCATGATGCGAGACCGCGCGTGGTCAGTTGGACGAGTGGTTGGAGATGTAGCTCACCGCGTCACCAACCGTCTGGATCTTCTCGGCCTCTTCATCGGGGATGCTGATGTTGAAGTGGTCCTCGAACTCCATCACGAGCTCGACGGTGTCGAGCGAATCAGCGCCGAGGTCCTGGATGAACGAGGTGCTCCCAGTGACCTTGTCCTTGCTGGCGCCCATCTGCTCGCAGACGATGGCGATCACCTTCTCTTCGATTTCCTGCGTCGAAGGCACGTTTTCTCTCCTGCTGGATGTGGCCGGGGCTGGGGTCAGGTAAACGCCCGGGGCCGGGGAAACCGGATAGTGTGACGAGGCCCGGGCTCAAGTCAAGCGGCCCGGAGAGGGGGGTCAGAGCGACATCCCGCCGTCAATGACGAGGGTCGTTCCTGTGATGTACGAAGATTGGTCGGAGGCCAGGAAAATGACGCCCTTGGCGATGTCCTCCGGGAGGCCCAGGCGCCCCAGGGGGATGCGCGTGAGGCTGGCCTGCATGAGGTCATCGGGCAGATCAGCGGTCATGTCCGTCTGGATGTAGCCGGGGGCGATGGCGTTGACCCGCACGCCGCGGCCGCCCAGTTCGGCGGCCAGGGAGCGGGTCACGCCCAGCATGCCGGCCTTGGCGGCGGCGTAGTTGCTCTGGCCCGGGCTGCCCATCAGGGCCACGATGGACGACACGTTGATGATCGAGCCGGCGCGCGCCTTCATCATGGGGCGCACCACGGCACGGCACCAGCGCAGCGAGCCCTTCAGGTTGACGTCGATGACCCGGTCGATGTCCTCGTCGCTCATCTTCATGAGCAGCATGTCCCGGGTGATGCCGGCGTTGTTCACCAGCACGTCGACGGCGCCCCACTGACTGATGACGGCCTTGACCACCTCGCTGGCGCGGTCTCCGTCGGACACGTCCGCGGCAAAGGCGAGGGCCTCTGCGCCGGCGGCGTGGGCCGCGTCGACGCCGCGCTGAGCGGACGCCTCGCTGGTGGCCACGACGACGATCTTGGCGCCGGCCGCAGCCAACGCGGTCACGATGCCGAGGCCGATTCCGCGTGAGCCGCCAGTGACCAGCGCGACCTTGCCTGCCAGGTCCGTCATGGGGTGTCTCCGGGCCAGGGCGGCAGAGCGTCGAGCGCCGCCGCGTCCTTGATGGCGTGGACGCTGCTCTCGACGTCGTAGCGCCTGAGCATGTTGGTGAGTTGTTTGCCGGGCGCCGGCTCAAGCCAGGTGGTCACGCCCGCGTCGATCTGGCTCTGCATGCAGGTCTGCCAGAGCACGGGCGAGGTGACCTGCCTGAGCAGCAGGTCACGAATCTGATCGGGGTCACGGGTGGGCTGGCCGGAGACGTTCATGACCACCGGGAGGCGCGGCGCGCTCAGCTCGGTGGCGGCCAGGGCCTCTGCCAGCCGCGCCGCGGCCGACTCCATGCAGGGTGAGTGGAACGCGCCGGCCACCGCCAGGCGAACTCCCTTGCGGATGCCGTGGTCGCGCAACATGCCCGCGGCGCGCTCGATGGCGTCGGCGCTCCCGGCGATGGCGATCTGTCCGGGCGCGAGGCGGTTGGCCACCAGCAGCACGCCATCGCCGCGGGCCGCATCGCACAGGGCGTCCGCCTTGTCGTCGTCGGCGCCCACCAGCGAGAGCATGCCTGAGCTGCGCTCCTCGGAGGCCGCTTGCATGGCCTGGCCCCGAGCGCGCACCAGCTTGATGGCGTCGTCCAGGGTCAGCGCGCCGGCCCACGTGAGCGCGGAGTACTCACCCAGGCTCAGGCCGGCACAGGCGCCGACGCGCTCGGCGTGCACCAGCCCGCGCGCGTCCAGGGCCGCCATGACAGCCAGGGATGTCACCAGGATGGCCGGCTGACACACGTCGGTGCGATCGAGGGCGGCCTTGTCGTCGCCCGCGATCAGGGCGGCCAGGTCAAAGCCCAGGACCTCGCCGGCGCGCTCAAAGACGCGCTGAGCGGCGGGCTCCGCCTGCGCGATGTCCAACCCCATCCCGAGGACCTGCGCCCCCTGGCCTGGAAACAACACCGCAGCGGGAGCCGTGATCTCGCTCACCACTTGAGCGCCACCGAACCCCAGGTGAGGCCGGCGCCGAAGGCGCACATGACCACCAGTTGTCCGTCCAGATCGTGGAAGAAGCCGCCGCGACGGGCCTCGTCCAGAGCCACCGGCACGGACGCCGCGGAGGTGTTGCCGTAACGATCGATGTTGGTGTAGAGCCGATCGCTGGCGAGCCCGAGCTTCTCGCGGGCGGACTCGAGGATGCGCAGGTTGACCTGGTGCGGCACCACGGCGCCCAGAGTCAGGCCGGGGTTGTTGGCCTGCTCGCCCTTGACCAGCTCGACCATGCGGCTCACGGCGAAGCGATAGACCTCGCGGCCATGGATCACCAGCTTGTGCTCGGCGGCGGCCAGCCTCTCCGCGCTGAGTGGCCGCTGCGCGCCGCCCGCGCGTTGGTACATGACGTCGTAGCCGTTGCCGTCCGCCTGCATGCTGGACGAGAGCAGCTCGCCATACTCGAAGTCGGTGCTGTAGACCACGGCGCCCGCCGCATCACCGAACAGGATGCACGACGTGCGGTCGTTGTAGTTGGTGATGCGCGAGAGGGCCTCGGCCCCGATGACGAGCACGTTGCGGTACGTGCCCGCGCGCAGGAACTGCGCCGCCACGGAGCTGGCGTACACGAACCCGCTGCACCCGGCGGCCAGATCAAAGGCCGGCGTGCTCTCGCAACCCAGGCGCTGTGCCACCTTGCACGAGGTGGCGGGCACCTGCTGGTCGGGCGTCACCGTGCCGAGCACGATCAGGTCGATGTCCGTGGCCGCGAGGCCGGCGTCGTCGAGCGCGCGCTGGGCGGCCTGTACACACATGTCGGAGGTGGTCAGCTCCGGCGGCAGGATGCGGCGTTCCTTGATGCCCGTGCGTTGCACGATCCACTCATCCGACGTGTCGACCATGGCGCTCAGGTCGGCGTTGGTGAGTCGTTTGTCGGGAGCCCAGGAACCGGTGCCGCGGATGCCGAAGCGGATGGCCGTCATGAGCCGGCCCCTCCGGTCACGCCGCGCAGGCGCTCCATGATGTGGCGGTTCACGTCGTGCTGCAGCGCCGACTGGGCCGCCCGGATCATGTTCATGATGGCGTGGGGGCTGCTGCGGCCGTGGCCGATGAGCACCGGCGCCGTCACGCCGAGCAGCGGCGCGCCGCCGTACTCGGCGTAGTCGAGCTTGGAGAAGGCGTCGGTCAGCGCGGCCTTGACCTCGTCGCGCGGGGGGTGCACCGCGAAGGCGGACTGCACCGCCTGGGTGACAAAGGACGCCATGCCCTCCGCGACCTTGAGGATCACGTTGCCCACGAAACCCTCGCAGACCACCACGTCGACCTTGCCGTTGGTGATGTCCTGCCCTTCGATGAAGCCGCTGTACTCGATGGGCGCGCCTGAAGCAGGCCGTGCACCTCCTTGATCAGCGGGTTGCCCTTGCCGTCCTCCTCGCCGATGTTCAGCAGGCCGATGCGGGGTTGGTCCTTGCCCAGCACGGAGGTGGCGTACTCACCCGCCATGATGGCGTACTGCAGCAGGTGCTTGGGCTTGCAGTAGATGTTGGCGCCCGCGTCGATGACGATGCACGGGCCTTCGCGGGTGGGGATCGGCACGGCGATGCCAGGCCGCGCGATGCCGGCCAGGCGGCCCAGCACCAGGGACGCGGCGGCGACCACCGCGCCCGTGTTGCCGGCGGAGACGAAGGCCCCGCCGCCGCCCTCGGCGACATGGCGGATGCCCACGGAGATGGATGACCCGGGCTTGCCGCGCACGGCCGCCGCTGGGCTCTCGTCCATGCCCACGACATCGGGGGCGTGCACGATCTGGATGTCCTCGACGCCCATCTCCTTGAGCAGGGGCGTCAAGGCGGGCTCAGCGCCCACGAGCACGAGTTCGGTGGCGGCGATGCCGCCTTGCTGGACGGCCATGGCCGCGCCGGCAACGACCGCGCGGGGGGCGTGATCACCCCCCATGGCGTCGACGGTGATGCTCAACGGGAACTCGCCTCAGGCGTCGAGGGCGAGCACGTCGCGGCCGCGGTAGTGCCCGCAGCTCTCACACACCGTATGGGGCATCTTCTCGGCCCCACACCGATCGCAGACCGAGGTAGGCGGCGTGGCGAGGGCGAGGTGGGAGCGGCGCTTGCGCTTGCGCTGTTTGGAGGTCTTACGCTTCGGGACGGCCATGGATCGTCTTGCTCTCGTTCGGCGGGGTCGCGGATTTCTGACCTCGGCGGAAGCGGAACACCTTACCGAAGCCGGCCGCGGGGGCCAAGCCGCCTGTGCCAGAAGTGTTCGGCCGCCTCAGGAGCGAGGTCACACCTGGGTCTTGGAGACGGCTTGCAGGGCCTGCTCGAGCACGGCCGGGAGATCCTCGCTGGCGCCGCCCCGTCCCTGGGCGAAGGCCGGCTTGCCGCCACCGCGGCCTCCCAGGGCCTGCGCCAGGGCGCGAACCAGCTGATCGGCGGCGATGCCAGCCTCTCGGGCCTGAGCGCCGGAGGCGGCCAGGTAGTGGGTGACATCCCCATCGGGCGCGGCCAACAGCACCACGTCCTGCCCTGCCGCGATCTGCTTGCCCACCAGCTCGCGCAGGTCCTTGGGCGGAATCCCAGGCACCACCGCCAGCACCAACGACAGGCCGTTCCAGGAGCGCGCGCCGGCGGTCAGTGCCTGCAAGGCCTGCCCCTCGCGCAGTTCATCCAGTTCTTTGCGGGATTGCTTGAGGTCGGCTTGCAGCGCCGCCACGCGCTCGTCGATGCGGTCGGGGCTGGTCTTGAGCAGGGCCGCCGTGTGACCCAGGGCCGCGCCCTGCTCACGCACAAGCTCCAGCACGCCGGTGCCGGTGCGGGCCTCGATGCGCCGCACCCCCGCCGCCACCGAGCCCTCGCTCAGCAGCCGAAACAGACCGATGTCGCCGGAGCGCGACACGTGCGTCCCGCCGCACAACTCGACGCTGTCGCTGTCGCTGTCAGGGTTGGAGTTGGAGTCGGAGTTGGAGTCGGAGTTGGAGTTGGAGTCGGAGTTGGAGTCGGAGTCGGAGTTGGAGTTGGAGTTGGAGTCGGAGTCGGGGTCGGAGTCGGCGGACCCCTCGGAGCCCGAGCTGGATTCAGACGGCGCACCCGCGACGGTGACGACACGCACTACGTCGCCGTACTTCTCACCGAACAGGGCCATGGCCCCCTCGGCCCGGGCCTGCGTCATGGGCATCTCGCGGGCGCCGACCGCGGTGTTGGCGAGGATCCAGGCGTTGACCAGGTCTTCGACCCGGCCCAGCTCCTGTTCCGTGGCCCCTCTCGGAAAGCGGAAGTCGAAACGCAAGCGCTCAGGAGCCACCAGCGAACCCGCCTGCGTCACGTCGTCTCCCAGGACCTCGCGCAGGGCCGCGTGCAGCAGGTGCGTGGCGGTGTGGTTGCGCGAGGTGCCCGCGCGCGCGGGCAGGTCAACGCGAGCGCGTACGCGCCCGGTGCCGGGCTCACCGTCGCGCACCACGCCACGATGCAGGGCGATACCGCGCATGGCGACCACGTCATCGACGTCGATGGTGAAATCGTCGCCCACCAGCGTGCCTCGATCGCCGACCTGGCCGCCGCCCTCGCTGTAGAACGGGGTACGGTCCAGCACCACCACGACCTTGCGCTGCTCGGCCTGCGCGGCGCCGACCTGCTGGTCCTCCGCCGGCGAGTCGTCTGGTTGTTGCCCATCGCTGCCATCGCCGTCGTCGCTGTCATCCACCAGCGCGAGGATCTGCGCGTCGTCGAGGGTCAACCCGGCCGCCGTCAGCTCGCCACGCACGAACCGCGTGGGCGGCAAGCTGCCCGACACCGCGGCCAGGGGGCCCTCGTCAAAGATGGAGTCCGGGATGCGGCTGCCCTCGCGGGAGCGCCGGCGCTGCTCGGCCATGGCGTCCAAGAAGCCCTGCTCGTCGACACCGAGCCCCTCTTGCTCGAGCAGCGGGCGCTGCATGTCGAGCGGCAAGCCGAAGGTGTCGTACAGCAGAAAAGCCTGATCGCCCGGCAGCTCCGAGCTGCCCGCGTCGCGCTGCTTGGAGGCAAACACCGCCAGCCGCTGCGAGCCCGACAGGAACGCCGCAGCAAACTTGTCTTCCTCGGTCTCGATGGAGGAGGCGATGACCGACGCGGCGTCACGCAGCGTGGGCCAGGCCGCCCCCATCTGATCGATGACCGTGCCGGCCAAGCTGGCCAACCAGGGCTGGCGCAGGTCGCCGCCGAGCAGGTGCCGATCGAGCATGGCCCGTCGCAACACCTTGCGCACGACGTAGCCCTGCTTCTCATTGCTGGGCCGCACACCATCGGCGATACAGAAGCAGGCGGCGCGCACATGATCGGCGATGCGCCGGGTGCGCGCGCCCTCGGGCGTGCCATGGATCGTGTCGCGGCCCACGTGTTCGTGGATGGCCGCCATGATGGGCGCGAACAGGCTGGTCTCGAAGTTGCTGGGGAGCAGCTCACCGCGCTCCAGCGACTCGACCACGCGCAGCATGCGCTCAAAACCCATGCCCGTGTCGATGTTGGCGGCAGGCAGCGGCGTGAGCAGGCCCCCGTCGCCACGTTCGTACTGGGTGAAGACGAGGTTCCAGATCTCGACGAATCGGCCGCCGTCCACCGCAGGCCCCCCCACGGGGTAGTCGCCGCGATCGGGGTCACAGTCGAAGTAGATCTCGGAGCAGGGCCCGCAGATGCCATTGGGCCCCTTGGTCGGCGCGGAGGCTGGCCAGAAGTTCTCGTCCTCGCCATCGCGGAAGACACGTCCGGGCGCCACACCCGCTTCGTCGATCCAGATGGCGGCGGCCTCGTCGTCATCTTCATAGACCGTGACGGAGAGCCGATCCGCAGGCACGCCCAACTGGCCCAACAGCTCCCAGGCCCAACCGATGGCCTCGTGCTTGAAGTAGTCCCCGAAGCTGAAGTTGCCCAGCATCTCGAAGAACGTGTGGTGGCTCGCCGTGCGGCCCACATTCTCGAGGTCGGGCATGCGCAGGCACTTCTGCGCCGTGGTCGCCCGCGTGAAGGGCAGGCTGCCCTTGCCGAGGAACTCGGCCTTGAACTGGTTCATGCCCGCGCCCGTGAACAGCAGCGTCGGGTCGTTCTCGGGAACCAGCGAGTCGGAGGGGTGGCGGGTGTGTCCCCGCTCCTCGAAGAAGCTCAGGAAGGCCTCACGCAACGCGTCGGGTGTCATGATCTCCTCGCGGTTCAGCACGCCGCGAGGAGATCACTCCTCATCTGAGCGTGGCGGGTCAGCTGTTGGCGGCCGCGATGCTCTCGCGCAACTTGGCCTCGATTTCCCCGAGAATATCGCCGTTCTCCTTCAGGAAGTCGCGGGCTTTTTCCCGTCCTTGCCCGATGCGGGTGGCGCCGTAGGACATCCAGACGCCGGACTTCTTGATGATCTCCCGCTCGACGGCCATGTCGAGGATGTCGCCCACGTAGGAGATGCCCTGGTTGAACAGGATGTCGAACTCCGACTTGCGGAACGGGGGTGCCATCTTGTTCTTGACCACCGTGACCCGGGTGCGGTTGCCGACCATCTTGTCGGCCAGCTTGATGGCGCCGATGCGCCGGATGTCCAGGCGCACCGAGGAGTAGAACTTGAGCGCCCGTCCGCCCGTGGTGGTCTCGGGGCTCCCGAAGAACACACCGATCTTCTCGCGGATCTGGTTGATGAAGATGACGCAGGTCTGCGAGCGCGAGATGGCCCCGGTGAGCTTGCGCATGGCCTGGGACATGAGGCGCGCCTGCAGGCCGACATGCGTGTCGCCCATCTCGCCCTCGAGTTCGGCCCGTGGCACCAGCGCGGCGACCGAGTCGACCACCACCACGGAGAAGGCGTTGCTGCGCACCAGCATTTCGCAGATCTCGAGGGCCTGCTCACCGCTGTCGGGCTGCGACACGATCAGGTTCTCGGTGTCGACACCCAGCTTGGCCGCGTAGGTCGGGTCGAGGGCGTGTTCCGCGTCGATGAACGCGCAGGCCCCACCCTCCTTCTGGGCGCTGGCGATGACGTGCAGCGTGAGCGTGGTCTTGCCCGACGACTCGGGGCCGAACACCTCGACGATGCGTCCCTTGGGCAGGCCCTTGCCGCCCAGGGCCAGATCGAGCGAGAAGGAACCGGTGCTGATGCCCTCGACCACTTGGGCCGGCTGATCGCCGAGGCGCATGATGGAGCCCGAGCCAAACTGCTTCTCGATCTGCGCCAGGGTCAGGTCGAGCGCCTCGACCTGGCCGTCGCTGCCTTTGACAGCGATCTTGCCGCTGGCCCGACCTTTGCTCTTGCTCGCGGACTCACTGCGTCCGTTGGCCTTGCCGACGCTCTGCTTTCCGACCTTGCTGGTACCTAATGCCATGGGTTCCTCCTGGATCTCTCGGCCACGGGTTTGAGCCCGGGTCGCGCCAAACGCCGAAGACCCGGAAGGCGCCGGACATGCATGCCGGGGCCGGTTCCGTCGCTCCTCAAGCGCCATACCTAACACGTACTTAACATGCAGCCGCGCAGGGTCGAGCTGAATTCCTGAAAAACCCCGCACACACCACCCGACGCGAGGGCTCGCACGACGTTACGGCTGAGGTGCGGCCGGCTCAGGCTCGGCGCGGTCGTCATCGCTGCTGCTGGCCTCGAGTACGCGCCGCCTGTCGATCACGAAGAAGATCCCGCCCAGCAGCGAGACCAGCATGGCGGTGAGGCGGTAGGTGAAGGAGAGCGCCGTGGAGTCCACGTCCACGATGCCCACCGTGCCGAAGAAGTGCACGAAGGCCACCTCCCCCACCCCCCAGCCGGCGGGGGCGATGGGCAAGGCGGAGATGATCATGATGATGGGCACCACGGAGCAGTACACATCCAGACCCAGCTCCTGGAACGTTTGCAGTTGGGCCAGGCGCAGCTCGGGATCCTCGACGCCCTGCACGACCTGTCCCTGTTCCAGCGCCGCCAGGCCGCCCTCGCTGAGGGCTACGCCAAACAGCGACAAGGCCACGATGATGAGCATGTGCACGGTGATCGACATGGCCACGGCCAGCACCAGCGTGGGCAGGCGGTGGCGGTACATCGACACGGCCTGGTCCAGTTTGGATACCAGCCCGGAGAGCTTGGACCTGAGCCCCCCCAGCGTGCCGCCGCCGCCAGGGGAGCCCGCCCCCATCCGCGCCGCGAGGCGCGCCTTCATGCGGCGCGACATGGTGAATACGGCGCCCACGGCGGCCACGCTCAGAAAGCCGTAGATGCCCAGGGCGGCTCCGCCGTAGCGCTCCAGATCAAAGGGGATCACCACGGCGGCGATGAGCGCCAGGGCCACGATGCCGATGCCTCGGTCCACGATCACGGAGACCACCGCAGCGGCGCGCTGGCTGGGATTCTCGCGGGTCACGTAGACGGCCTTGACCAGGTCGCCGCCCGTGAGGCCCGGGACCACGTTGTTGAAGAACACGCCCAGGAAGCCCAGACGCAGGGCCAGCCAGACCGTGCTGTTCAGGCCCACGGAGCGCATGAGCATGTGCCAGCGCAGCATGGCCAGCACGTTGGCCGCCAACACCAGCACGAGGCCCAGGGCCCAGCCGCCACGCTCGATGCCCGAGAGCGACTGCACGATGGTCTCGAGGCCGACCTTACTGACGACGTACCAGATCAGTGTGGCAGCCAGGGCCACCTTGGCGAGGTTGGTCAGCATCGAACGACTCAAAGCACCGGCCTCACCTTCTTCTCGGCGTGCCGCACCGATTCGATCTCCTCGTGGTAAGCGTCGCCCACGGCCACCAGGAACTCGCGCGCCGGGATGCGCAGCTCCGACAGACCCGCGGTGGGCAGCGGCGTGCCCTCGGTGTGGACGTTCACGGCAGCGTGGATCAACACACCCCGCGGCGACGGCGTGGCGATGGACACGCTCAGCTTGCGCCCACGCAGGAACAGATCGTCGCCACGCACCTCGATGGCGGCGCCCGCGCGGCGGCAGATCCAGTCGGCCATGAGCCGCATGAACAAGCGCTGGGCCAGCACGCCCGCCGTGAGCCCCAGGTCGCGGTGCTCCAGGATGAAGTGCGCCATGCGCGGCGAGCTGATGCCGTCACCCGCCTCTGCGTCCTCGAGGTCGACCATGTGCTCCGGAGGCACGTCGGCCTCGCCCTCGAAGCCCAGCAGGACGTCGCCGCCGCCCGCCGCGTGGGTGTCGACGAACGCCGTGGACAGCTGCAGCCCGTCGTAGGCGCAGTCGTCGCTGAGCAGTACGACTCTCATGAGTTGATCAACTCCTGGATCTGTTCGGCACGCTGGCGAATGCTCAGCTCGGCGTCGGACGGCACGAGCTGCAGTACGCTCAGCAATTCATCGTCGGTGGCCTGGCCGTGCAGGGCCGCCAAGCTGTCGAGGGCCATGAGCAGCACCTCGCGGCTGCGCTCGATACCCAGGGCACCCGCCACCAGATCGAGGCCCGGACCCGGGTGCATGTAGCGCGCGCTGGTCAGGGCCTGCTCGCGCACGGCGGCATTGGGGTCGTCCGCCAGCCGCAGGGTCACAAGCACCAGGCCGTGGCGAACGGCACCAGGCGCCGCGCTCAGGAAGGCCAGAGTGACGGGGCCCTCGTTGCGCCTCAGACCGCGGCTCACCACCAGGTCCGCCAGGTCGAGCGCCAACTCCTCGTCCCCCGGAGGAAAGCGATAGTCGCCCAGGAAGCGCGCCAGCTCCAGCAGCCGGGGGCTGTCCGGGTCGACGGACGGGTCCAACGTGAGCTGCTCGAACTCACGCGTGCGCTCGCTGAAGTCCGCCGCCGAGAGCGTGTCGGCTCGCAGCGGCTCGGCGGGCAGGTGCGACCCGATGCGCCAAGCCGCGCGCAGACTCTCGGCCCGCACCAGCATGGAGATGTTGCCACGCGGTCGCGCCTGGCGCAGCAGGGCCTGGAGCGAGCGCAGGCTGTCCGGGTTGCTCGCAGACTGCTGGCCCAGCGCCCGTACCGACTCGATCACTTCTTCTTGCTGCCCCTCTTCCAGTGACTGGCTCCAGCTGCTGGAAATACTGTCGATGCTCTGGCGATGCGTGCGCGCGCTGGTGCAACCCAGAGCGGCCAGACTGAGCACGAGGCACGCGCCCCACACGGCGCGCGCGGCCGGGGCCAAGGGGCTGGGCATGGCTACCGAGGCGACCCCGTGGGGCTGCCTGCGGCGCAAGGCGCTCGGGTCTGCGGCGGAATCAGCGCGGGAGCTGGGCATGCGGGGACGAGGTCCAACGATCGGGGGCAGGCGATTATCGGCCTGATCGCGGGCGCTTCAAGCCGCAGGGCTCGCTCCCGCTCCCATTGGCCCTGGGCAGCCGCTTGCAGCGACACCCGCTACGGTGTCTGCGCCCTTGGCGCGTTCAACGCAGCCGGGCTCAAGCAGGTGGTGGAGGCGGCGGGAATCGAACCCGCGTCCCAAGGCGCCCTCCCCAAAGCATCTACGTGCGTAGTCGGACCGTTCTGCTCTCGCCTCGCGCGGGTCCGTCCGACAGACCCCTGCGTCCAGCCAATCCGCATGATCTCGCCCCAACCCCGCGGATCGAGGGGCCAGAGCCAGCCTGCAAGTGACGTTCCCCCGATCCGGCAGGCTCAAACCGGGGGAACGGGCAGCCTTTTCAGGCAGCCAGAGCGTAGCTGTTGTTGCCAGCTAAGTGTTTCCCAGGTGATTTACGAGGCCTCCTGGGAACCTCGGCACGCCACTCGGAGGAGTCAGCAACCCGGTCGAAGCCAAGTCGCCCCCACGATGACGCCCGGAGAATAGCACGCCGAGCGGCGCTCGGCTGCACGCCGGCGCAGGCCCTGAACGCCGGGCCCGTGGCGCCCATTCCCAGCTCAGGTGCGCCCGGCCACGCTCCGGGCTCAGAAGGTCAGCGGCGGCGCCGAGCCCGGTCCATATCGCGCTCAGCGGCCAATGCGCGCAGGGCATGGCGCTTGTCGCTCTTGCGACGCCCCCGGGCCACGGCCAGCTCGCACTTGGCCCAGGGACCCTTGAAGTAGATCGAGAGCGGCACCAGCGACATGCCGCTCTCGCGCAGCCGGCCGCGCAGCTTGTGCACCTCCGCGGCGTGCAGCAGCAGCTTGCGTGAGCGACGGGACTCGCCCATTCCGGTGTGGTCGTGGCTGTAGGCCGTGATCTCGAGGTTGCGCAGCACGACACCCTCAGACCCGATGAAGGCGTAGGCGTCGGCCAGCTGGGCCGTGCCCGCTCTCAGGGACTTGACCTCGGAGCCGCTGAGCACGATGCCCGCCTCGATCGTGTCGACGATCTCGTAGTCGTGGCGGGCCTTGCGATTGACGCAGACCTTGCGGTCGCCGGGGCGTTGGGGCTTGGGTGGGGACATGCTGGCGGCATTGTCGCTTGGATTCCCTGGGTAGCGCCACTCTTGCGCGGCCTCGTCTGGTTCCTACAATCCCCCGCTTGATCCGCATTCGTGCCGAAGTGGCGGAATTGGTAGACGCGCTAGATTCAGGGTCTAGTTGGGGTTGACCCAGTGGGGGTTCGAGTCCCCCCTTCGGCACCATCGGGCCAGGCCCTGCGCGCGCTGCGCGTAGGGCGGGGCCGCTCAGCGGCGGACGGCCGCGAGCGAGTCGGACAGGGCCTGCTCGGCGCCCGGCAAGGCGCGGCCTGTGGCCAGCTCGCGCTGATAGAGCTCGGCGGCCCGGCGGTGATCCCCCACGCCGGCGAAGAACGCCGCCACGTTGTGCAGCACGCCCGGATCGTCCGGAAAGAGCTGCAGCAGCCGCTGTGCGTCGGCCGCGGCCGCCTCGAGTTGCCCCAGCATGGCCCGGGCGATGAGGCGGTCGACCCGCGCCAGTTGGTGGCCGGGATCCAGCGCCAGGGCGCGCTCCAATGCGGCCAGGGCCGCCTCGCCGGACTCCCGCTCGCCGCCCGCGCGGTAGCGTTCGAGCTGCGCGGTGCCCAGGTGTACCCACAGGCTGGTGGCTTCAGGGGCCATGGCCAGGCCAGCCTGGGCGAAGGCCACATCCGAGGACCACATGCGGCAGCGGGACGCGGTCACGGGGCCCCAGGCCAGGCCCAGCAGCAGCGCTCCGGCCAGGCCCAGGATCAGATCGCGGCGCCCGGCGGGCTCGCGTTCCCGCCCTCTCAGGGCGGCCCCCAGCAGCAGGCCCGGAGCCGCCGCTGCTGCGTACAGGTAGCGCTCATACAGAGGGGCGGCCACCTCCGGGTAGCCCGTGGGAACGGCCGTCCAGGGCGCCAGCATCATCAGCGTGCCACCCACCAGCCCGGCGGCCAGCAGGCCCGGCAGCGAGCGGCGGCGCCAGGCCAGCCAGGCACCCAGGCCGATCAGGGCCAGGACCGCGCCCCCCAGCAACGCCTCGGAGCTGACGATCGAGGTGACGGGCTCGACCGGGTGCAGCGGCGTGGCGGGTCCGGGCCAGAGCAAGAAGCGCAGCAGCCGCGGCAGGATCGAGCCCCAGGTGGCCCAGCGGGTCCAGGCATCGGCGGGGCCGGTGTACGCCGCGGGGTCGGCCCCCGGGAGCAGGCCGAAGACCGCCGCACGCAGCAGCAGCACCGCCAGCAAGGCACCCAGGGCAGGCCCCAGCGCCCGAGCGGGTCGGCGCCCCTGGGACAACAGCAAGACGGGCCCCAGCAACACCAGCAGCAGCGCCGTCTCCTTGCACAGCAGCGCCGCCGCCAGCAACAGCGCCGCCCCCCACAGCGCCGCTCGCGACGCCTGCTGGCGGAGCTGCAGGGTCAGCGCCATGAAGCCCAGGGCGGTGGGCAAGCTGTCGGTGCGCCCCGAGACCCAGGCCACCGACTCGACATGCACCGGGTGCACGGCGAACCAGGCCGCGCCCAGCAGGGCTGCAGCCGGCCCCAGCCCCACGGCGGTCAGCAGGCGCCACAGGGCCAGGCTGGCAGCGGCATGGCAGAGCAACGTGAACACATGCCCCAACCAGGCGTAGCCAGCCTCGCTGCCGCCGGACAGCAGCGCCTCCACTCGGAACGACAGCAGCACCAGCGGGCGCCAGAAGCCCGTCTGCCCCGTGGGCCGCTCGCGCGTACCGAAGAAGTCGGCCGCCAACAGCTCCGACAGGGGCACGTCCGTCTCGGCCGCCACGCTGCCGGGCCCCCGCAGCATGTGGTCGTCGTGCACGTGCGGGTAGTTCCGCACCTGGGCATACGGAGCCACGGCCAGCAACAGCAGCAGCCAGGCGCACCAGCGCCCGCCATTGTCCCACACCGCGCGGCTGTCTACCGTGTCAGACACCATGCTGATCCCATCGCTCCTGTCGTCGCTCGTGTTGCTGCTTGCCTGCGCGTCTCCCGCAGCGGATGACGAGCTGCCCTCGCTCGACCAGCTCGTCAACCGCGCCACCCGCTTTCAGCAGGGCAGCGCGGCCGAGATCCCGTCGGGCAGTGTGCATGGTCGCTTTCATCTCAAGTGGCGCAAGCCGGACGGCACCGGCTTCCTCACATTCAACATCGAGCGCACCTACGTGCGCGAGCCCGAGCGCATGTTGACCCGCCGCGTGGACTTCGCCGGCCAGACCGACATGAGCGAGGCCTTCGACGGGCAGCGCAGCTGGGTGCGCAACAACAAGAGCGGTCAGAGTTACGTGCTGGACGCCGACCCGCTGACCTTCGAGACCGACCTCGACGCCATGCGGCAGCAGCTGCGGATCATGCGCATGATCCACGATGCGCTCTCCGTGCGCGGGCTGATCACCGGCCTGTCCCTGCCCCGGGTGGAGGGGCTCGCCAAGCTGCGCCCGCCCTACCGCAACGCCATCGAGGGCGACGATCGCGAGCCCGACGCCTATGTGGTCGTCGGCACCCGCGAGGACGACCTGTTCGAGCCCGACCTCTCCGCTCCGCCGCCGCTGCCCGGTGACCCCGCGCCGCGCATGCACCTGCGCCTGTCGTTCTCGGTGGCCAGCGGCGCGCTGCTCAGCATGGAGTTGACGACGATGGGTCGCGCGCGGCCGCGGGCCATGCAGCTGTGGTTTGCCAACTACGGCGCCAACGCCCAGGGGCTGGTGGTGCCCCAAGGGCTCAAGGTGCTGGAGGACGGCGTCGAGGTGGTCAGCCTGGGACTGGCCACGCATGCGGACGGCACGGCGGGCTTGACCCTCGGCGCCGACTACCCGGATGAGTTGTTCAGCCTGCCTGGCGACGCTCAGGGTCAGAACGAAGACAAGCACGACTGAACGCGCCGGGGCTCAGAACCCGCTGCGCTTGAAGAGCCGCTCAAACTCGGCCTTGCCCACCACCAGGCGCGTGGGGCGACCATGCGGACAGGTGGCGTCGTGTTCGAGTTCGCTGCCCTGACGCAGCAGCTCGGCGGCGTCCTCCTCGCTGAGCGGGTCCCCCGAGCGCACGGCCGCATGACAGGCGATGGTGAACAGGCGCCGGTCCAGGTCATCGGGGATGCCGCCGTGCAGGTCGCGCGGATGCAGAAGGTCCATCAACAGGGCGCCCGGGTCTTCGTTTCGCAGCACCGCCGGCACGGCTGAGATGGCCACCAGATCGTGACCGAAGGGCGCCAGTTCCAAGCCGATGCGCTTGAACTCATCGGCGCGTTCGGTGGCCGCGGCCAGGTCGAGGGGATCCAAGCGCACGGTCTGAGGCAGCAGCAGGCGCTGGCGCTCGATCTGCCCCGCGTCCCGGGCCTGGGCCAGGCGCGCGTAGAGGATGCGCTCGTGCAACGCATGCTGGTCCACGATCACCAGCCCCTCGGGGCCGTCGTGCACCAGGTAGGTGTCGAGCACCTGCAAGAAGCGCACGGCCGCCCGGGCCGAGAGCAGCGTCGGCTGCGTCGCGGTGGTGTGGCTGGGCAGGCCGGGTGAGACGCTCGGCGTGGGCTCGCTCACGCCCGCGTCCGCGTCCGGGATCGACGAGCTGTCACTGGAGGGCAGACCCCGCGCGCCGTGCAGCAGCGGGGAGCGGCCGCCTGAGATCGGGTCCTGAGATGGCGTGCCTGGCGCTGAGTCCGGCTGCCCGATCACGGGCAGCGAGGGGCGTGGCGGGCCTCCCGAGGTGTGTGGCGGCGCCAGCGATGCGAGCTGCGCGTGGGGCGTCAGGTCGGCGGACAGCAACGCCGCCCGACACGCGCGGCGCACCAGGCCGAAGAGCAGCTCCTTGTCGCGGAAGCGCACCTCGGCCTTGGTCGGGTGTACGTTCACGTCCACGCAGGCCGGATCGACGCTGAGCGCGAGCACCCAGCTGGGCTGCAGGCTGCCTGGCAAGAAGTCCTTGCAGGCGACGCGCACGGCCGTGGCCACGCGCCGGTCCCGGATCAGCCGGCCGTTCACGAACAGCAGCTGGGCGCGCGGACGCGGCCGGGCAGCTGCGGGCAGGCTCAGCCTGCCGCTCAAGCGCAGCCCCTGCTCGTGCCCCGACACGGGCACCATGGACGCGGCGAATTCGGCGTCATAGACCGCGGCCAGACGCGCGTTCAGGTCGCCCGCCGGACGACCCTTGAGGCGTGACTTGCCGTCCACTTCCAATGCGAAGCGCACCTCGTCGTGCACCAGGCTGAGGGCGTTGACCAGCTCGCGGCAGCGGGCCGTCTCCGTGCGCACCGCGCCCAGGAACGCGCGCCGCGCGGGCGTGTTGAAGAACAGGTCGCGCACCTCGACCACCGTCCCGCGCGGGGCGGCGAGGGGCGCGGGGGCAGAGACCTCGCCGCCCTCGCAGGTGACGCTCAGGCCCGCGCCGTCCTCGCCGCTGGCGCTGGTGATGCGGCAGCGAGCCACGGCGCCGATGGACGCCAGGGCCTCGCCCCGGAAGCCGAAGCTGGCGATGTGCGCCAGGTCATCCACGTCCGTCAGCTTGCTGGTGGCGTGGGCCGCGAAGGCCAGCGGCAGGTCCTCGGCGCCCAGGCCCGCGCCGTCGTCGGCCACGCGCACCAGCTCCAGGCCCCCTCCCGCGATGCTCACGTCAATGCGCCGGGCGCCGGCGTCCAGCGCGTTCTCGATCAGCTCCTTGACCACGGACGCGGGGCGCTCGACGACCTCGCCGGCCGCGATACGATCGACGACCTGTTGGGGCAGGGCGCGGATCATCGCGCCGCCCCCGTGCTGGCGAAGGCTCGGGACAGGCGCGCGGTCACGGCGTGCAGGCTCACGGGGACGCCGTCGCGCAGGGCGCGCAGGGCCGTCACGGCCACCTCGAAGCTGGCTCGCGCGGCGGCGGCGGAGGTGCGGCGCAGCTCGCGCTCCAGGAACACGCGGCGGCCGCCTTGCCCGAGCACGGCGTCGAGGCTGGCGGCGTGCTGCTTGTCGCGCTTCCAGGGCGGCTGGCTCAGGACGGACACGGCGGGCCCGAGCGCGTCGTGCACCGAGACCTCGCGCGCCAGCGAGTTGGTCAGCCCGCGCAGCACGGTCTCGATCACCAGCGCGCCGCTGACGAGGCGGCCGAAGGGGTCGTACACGCCGTCGACCGCCATGCGATCCACCAGCTCGAGCGCCTGGGCCGGGCGCCCCTCCCGCAGAGCGTCCTCCAAACGGGCCAGCAGCCGCGCGCTGGAGTGGGCCACGTTGCGCTCGACGTCCCCCGACTCGACCTGGGTCCGGCCCTCCATGAGGACGCCCAGGCGACCCAGAGTCTGCGCCAGTCGGCCGGGTTCGTTGCCCACGCGCTGGGTCATGGCGTCGGCCACAGGCAGGGCCAGCTGCAGGCCGCGCAGGCGAGCCTCCTCAACCAGCCACTGGTTCAGGTCGGTCTGCAGGAAGGGGCCGCCGGCGTGCCAGGGAGGCGGCGCGTCGCGCAGCACCGGCAGCGACACCAGGCCGCCCGCCTTGCGTACGCGCTTGGCCAGGCGTGTGCGGCCATCGAGCGCGGACACCGTCAGCAGCAGGCGGTTGGGCGGCTCGCCTTGCTCCAGGCGCTCTTCGAGCCGGGCGGCGCCTTTGTTCTTGAGCAAGCGGTCCGCGTCGCGGGCCACGATCAGGCGGCCACCCCCGAACAGCGTGGCGGTGGCCCAGTCGTCAAGCAGTCGATCGAGCGCCCGCGCGTCCTGCTCCCCCGGGCGTGGCGCGAAGGTCTCGAGATCGCCGTCGTGGGAGGCGATGGCGGCGTCCAACAGGCGCTCCTTCACGAAGGGCGCCTCACCCACCACGATCAGCAGCGGCGGCACGGGTCCCTGTGAGAGCGAGGACAACGCCTCGCGCCAGACGTCAACAAAACCAGGTCGTTTCATGGCCATAGCTGGTCGGCTCGCAGGCTGAGTTCGGTGCCCACGAAGGCCGCAAAGACCAGGCCCAGCACGCCGTTGACGGTGAAGAAGGCCGCGCCCACGCGGGAGAGATCGTCGGCCCGCACCAGCCTGTGTTCGATCAGCAACAGCAGGGCCACCAGGCCGATGCCGGCGCCCGAGATCCAGCCCAGGCCCAGGCTCCGGGCGCCGAGCAGCATGCAGGCCAGCATGCCCAGGTGCATCACGCGCGCGACCTGCAGGGCCCTGCCAAGGCCCAGCCGAGCGGGCAGGGCGTGCAGCCCCTCGCGGCGGTCGTGCTCGATGTCCTGGCAGGCATAGATCACGTCGAAGCCCGCCACCCAGAGCAGCACCGCAGCAGCAAACCAGAGCACCGTGACCACGTCGGCGTCGACGCTGCCGCGGGCCGCCAGGTAGGCGCCTGGCGGCGCCAGGGCCAGGGCCAGGCCCAGGGACACGTGGGCCAGGGACGTGTAACGCTTGGCCAGGGAGTAGCTGCACAGCACCACCAACACGAGCGGCGACAGGGCCAGGCAAGCCACGCCGAGCGTGCCCGCCACGGCCACGAAGCCCAGGGCGCAGACCCAGAAGAAGAGCACCATGGAACGACGCGTGAGCCGCCCGCTGGGCAGGGCGCGCCCCATGGTGCGCGGGTTGGAGCGGTCGAAGCGCGCGTCCGCGAGGCGGTTGAAGGCCATGGCGGCCGAGCGCGCCAGCACCATGGCCGCGACGATCTTGGCGCACAACAGCAGGCCCGGGAGCTGCCCGCGCGTCCCCAGCAACAGGCCGATGGCGGCGAAGGGCAGCGCGAACACCGAGTGCGCCAGCTTGATGTCGGCGAGGATGGTGGCCAGGCCCGTCATGGCGTGGCCTGCCCCGGTGGCTGCCAGCGCGCGCGCAGCGGCAGTTCGAGCCCCGTCATGGCCAGGGCTCGATCGACGACGAACGCCACCATGTCCTGCACCGACGTGGGCTGGGTGTAGAAGGCCGGCATGGCCGGCACCACCGCCACGCCCAACTCGGCCAGGGTCAGCAGGTTACGCAGGTGAATCGCCGACAGCGGCGTCTCGCGTGGGACCACCACCAGCGGGCGGCGCTGCTTGAGGACCACGTCAGCCGCGCGCTCGATCAGGTTGCTCGACAGGCCCGCGGCGATGCGCGCCGCCGTCCCCATGGAGCAGGGCACGACCAACATGGCCCGCGGCGCGCGGCTGCCGCTGGCTGGCGCTGCGGCGATGTCGCCCACGTCGTGCGTCAAGAGCTCATGCTTGGAGGCAGGCACCCACTCGCGCGGGTCGGGGCCCAGGTCGTGCTCGATGGCCAACACGCGCCGGGCGGCGTCCGAGACGATCACGTCCAGCGCCACGCCCTCGGCCGCCAGGCGGCGCACGCACTCCACGCCGTAGACGGCCCCGGAGGCACCGGTGAGCGCGACCAGGACCCGACCGGACATGATGACCCTCAGGAGAGGGCCACGCGCAGATCGCAGAGCAGATCGTAGAACACGTGCATGTAGACCACGACCGCCAGCCCGCGCGTGGCGAAGACGAGCCCGAGCAGGATACCGGCGAGGGTCCGGAACGCGAAGCGGTCGGCCGCGAGGGGCTCGCCGCCGGCGCCGACGTGGTGGTACAGCGAGAACGCCAGTGAGGACACGATCAGCGCCACCACCAGCACGGCCAGGGGCCTCCAGGTGGTGATGCGCCCCAGCAGGAAGACCGAGCCGCCCAGCAGCCCCAAGCGGAAGACCAGCTCTTCCCACAGGCCGGCGCCCACGCTCAACAGCCAGGGCAGCCAGTTGGGCGCGTCGGCGGCCAGGGGAGCGGCGTTCGCGGAGAGCCCCAGCCCCCCCACCAGCAGGCCCAGGAACGGCCCCAGGACCGCGGCCCAGCCCAGGGACTCCAGCAGCACCCAGTGGGCGGCACGCACCCGTGGACGGCGCCGCAGGCACCAGGTCAGGCACAGCGCGCCCAGGCAGACCAGCAGCGCCAGCCGGCCCAGGTGCAGCGCCTGCGCGGGCAAGCGCTCCACGAAGCGCGCGACGGCGATCTCCGCGCTGTTGCGCAGCGGCGGGTCGAGCAGGGCCACGGCCGCCTCGTAAAGAGCCAGGAGCGGCAGCACCAGCACCAGCGAGGGGCCGATGGCACGGGTGTCTTCGATGTACGCCCAGGCCAGCTCCCGGCGGGTGGGCGGCGGCTTGGGCCGAGAGCGAGCCGCCACGCTCAGCAGCGCTCCGCCACGTGCAGCACCACGGCCCCACCCAGGAAGGGCCGCTGACGCAGCACCCGGAAGCCCGCGTCCTGCATGACCCCTGCCAGGGCTGCGGGCTCGGGCCAGGCCCAGACCGACTCGGGCAGGTAGGCATAGGCCTCCCGACTGCCCGAGAGCAGGCCCCCGAGCCAGGGCAGGATGTGGAACACGTAGAAGCGGTAGCAGCTGGAGAAGATCGGCAGGGTGGGCCGACTGAACTCGAGCACCAGCAGTCGGCCTCCCACCGAGAGCACGCGCGCCGCCTCGCCCAGGGCCGCCGCGGGGTCCTCCACGTTGCGCAGGCCGAAGGCCACCGAGAGCGCCCGGAAGCTGCCCACCGAAAACGGGAGCTGCAGCGCGTCCGCCACCAGGTAGGCCGGCGCCGGTCCCGGGCTGCCCTCCGACTTGGGGGGAGCCAGGGCCACCATGGGCTCGCAGAAGTCGCTGCCGAACACAGCCACGCCGTCGGGCGCCGCCGCCCGCAGGGCCATGGCCACGTCCCCCGTGCCGGTGCACAGATCGAGCAGGCGCTGCCCGGGCTCGAGCGACGGCAAGGCCTCGATCAGCGCGGCGCGCCAGCGCTGATCGAGGCCCATGGAGAGCAGCCGGTTGGCGAGGTCGTACCTCGGCGCGATGCAGGCGAACATGCCCCGCACCGCGCGCCCCTTGTCCGGCGCCCGCGGATCCGGAGCGGCGCTCACCGCGAGGTTCGCATCACTGCTCGAAGTACGACGACATCACGTTGACGTCAGCCGCCGTGGAAACGGTCTTCAGGGGCTGGGATGAGTCCAGATCGAAGACGTCGATGCGCTTGCCAGCGCTGGAGATGTACAGCCGGTCCGGCTTCCAGCGGGCGATGTTAGCCACGACACCGCCGCCCTGGGCGCCCGCTTGGGGGTACTTTGCGTTACGCGGCAGGTCCAGACCTCCCACAACCACCAACGTGGCGCCCGCATTGTACAGGTCGAAGTTGGTGGCCCAGTTGGAGTCGGTCACCTGCTCGGTCTTGAAGTCGATCAAGGCCACGTCGAAGGCGGTGCCGGTGCTCGTGGTCAGATACTGCTGAATGATCTCGAAGACTTTCTCGCCGAAGCCGGAGCCAAGCGCGAGGGTGTTGAACACCTGCTGACCGGGGCTGCTGTCCTTGGTGTAGGCCACGCGGCTGGCCAGGGCCCGGCCGCTGACGGGGTCCTGATGAACCACGAAGCAGCCGATCGTGCCCGCGAAGGCGTCGAGCGGCGTGATCGGGTCGTAGACGATGCCGCGCGGGTTGTCCATGCCCAGGAACGTGGGCAGGCCGAGCGTCGCCGGCTCGTTGGGCCGGACCGATCCCAGGACGTTGTCGAAGCCGATCCCGGCCACACCCGACGGGCCACCCTCGTAGACCAGGATGTTGTCACCGCCCCCGTTGCTGATGAAGCCGTGGAAGGTGCCGCTCTGGAAGGCCGGGCCACCCGACACCTCGCGCAGCCCCATGGCCACGTCCTCCGGCCGGTTGATGCCCGACTGCGTGATCGTGTGCCGCACCGAGGCGGAGGGCACATCGATGATGCTGATCGTGTTGCCCAGGCGGTTCAGGACGAACACGTCCTCCTTGTCGGGCGTGACCGCGATCCCGCGTGGGCCCTCGCCCACAGGAATGCGCTTCAGCTCGGTCATGAACGTCGCGCGACGTGGATCGATGTCGACCAGCGAGACCGTGTTGTCACCTTCGTTGGTGACGTACAGCAGCTCGAGGTCGGGCGTCATGGCCAAGCCGTACGGATCGGGCAGCTTGAGCGACTCAATCACCTTCATGTTGTTGGAGTTGACCGCGAGCAGCTTCTTGTTCACGCCATCTGTTACGAACAGGAAGTTGCCGATCTGCTGACGCGATTCGTAGATCGGCGACACCAAGCCGCCGGGCTGGGACGAGTTGATTTGTTGCTGGTTGAGAGTCGACAGGATGACCGCGCCCGTGGTGCTCGTCTCGGGCAACGGGCCGGTCTGGACAAACTTGACGATCTGCCCGTTGTCCTCTGTGAACGGACTCGAGAAGCCCGCGTTTGGCAGCGGCGGCACATCGAACGAGTTGGGGTTCGTTGCGTTGTACGAGGGGTTCATGTGGATGTTCGCTTGCGCCGCGAACGAGAAGGGCGATTGGCCCGTGCCGTCGTCGTAGGTCATGAAGCTGTCGGCGTTGAACACCTCGTTGCCGTCGATCAAGAAGGGCGCCTTGCTCAGGTCGTTCTGATCGAACTTGACGTTCGTGTGATTGAGCCCCACCGGGAAGCGCAGCGGCGGCGGGTTGGGCAAGGGCGGATCAGAGATCACGTTGTTGGCCAGGCCCGCCTGCTGCGGCGTGTTGTAGGTCCGGTGTCCGGTCGAGGCCGCGAAGGGGTTGTCCGTGTCGAAGAAGACGACGTCGAGGAAGTCACCCAGCAGGATGTCCCGGACGCTGCGGATGTCCACCGGGTCGCTCAGGAACTCGCTACCGAACGAGTTGCGAGCCATGGTCTCGAAGCCCGAGCTGCCCTCGTTGATGCCTGGCGTCGGCGTGCCAAAGCCGGTGACCACGGCCGAGGCCACGCCGAACTCCGATTCAATGCTGATGCCGGCGCAGTTGCAGCCCGAGGTGTACCGCCCCGTGATGCCGAACGCGCGCTGGTGATTGCCAGCAGCGAGGGCGCCGCCGTTCTGCCAGTTGAAGAACGTCGTCAGGCCGGTGGCGGCTGTCTGCAGGTAGCGCGAGACGATCGCCATGTCCTGGAGGCCGCCGTCGGGTGCGTTCGTGTTGAAGCCGGTGCCTGCCAGGTCGAGCACGCCCAGGCCCCGAGCGCCCGCGAATCCGACCACGATGGCCTGCGGGGCCACGGGGACGTTGACGTAGGGCTGCAGGGCGTCGTTGCCCACCGGGAAGCTGCGACTCACGTTGAAGAAGCCCGTGGTGGCGTCGTTGCTGCCGTTGCCGCTCGGGTCGCCGTCGATCTCGATGTCGATCGCGACCGTCGTGCCTCCATAGAACAGGTTGCCTTCCAGATCCATCGGCCCGGCGTTGACCTTGACGATGGTCTCGTTGGCGAGCACCTGCTGCTTGCTGGCGATGGTGTTGTCGCCCAAGCCCACGGGTGTGAGGCCCTGGTGCGGCGTGTACATCGTGCCGGAGCGCGTGTAGTTGCCGTGGTTCGTGGGCTGGGGGGGCACCGCGTTGAGCGCCAGCGGGTCGCTGGCCATGGTGACATTGAGGTTGCGGTCTGACAGGCCCAGGCCGCCGCGGCAGACGCCCACGGTCACGACCGACCCGGGCGGAAGCTCGATCAGCGGCTCGATCACGTAGGCCTGCAGGTTGTTCTGGTTGACGGGGCGGATGTCGCACGGCACCACGCCGCGGGGCAAGGTGGCCAGCGAATTGAAGCGCGCCGGATACAGCCCGTTGATCGCGTTCATCGCCGGGATGCTCGTCGCCGATGAATCGATCGGCGTCCCATCGTCCTTGAGCGGCCCCCCCTTCTTGGCGAAGGGGTTGTTGATGCGGCGCTCCGACAGCGGGTTGGCGCCGGTGGTCTTCTGGTTCACGGCCAGATAGACGCTGGGCGCGAGCGGCGAACCGAGGGCGCTGGTCACGAACGCCGTGGCGGGGCTCTCCACCGGGCGTGAGTTGCCGTTGAACGGGAACACGATGCCCTTGTTGGGCGTCGAGTGGATGGTGAAGTGGCGCGAGAAGCCGACCGAGTTGGGCACGACCTCCTTGTCGAAGTCGATCCGGAAACGAGCGCGCGTCGAGACCACGTTGTCCGCGTCGCTGGCGGGCACGGAGGTGAAGGGCGGCAGGTAATCGACTCCCGTCACGAGCACATCGATATTGGGGATCTCGGTGACGCTGTCCACGGCCACGGCCGGGCCGCGATTGAACGTGAGCGCGGTGCCCTGCGGCTTGGCCAACACGGCCAGGCTGTCCGCGCCGACGTTCTCCTGGCTCATGGGGAAGCTGTGGAAGTACGGATCCGGGACCGTCTCGCCGTTGGCGCGCAGCTTCGTGATCAGCAAGCTGATGAAACCGACCCGGGCGGCGGTCTGATCGCCATCCGTGCCGAAGTCGTTGACGGAACCAGGATGCCCTCCCAGGCCGCCGGCGAAGACCCGCCCGCCACCGGTATCCGCGGTCGGATCGGGCAGGATCAGCGTGCCCGTGGCATCCACGTAGCCGGAGCTGGTGCCGATCGGCGCCCCGGCGATGCCCGTCGGGCTCTCGTGGGCGATCAGCGTCAGCACGTTCTTCTTGCCTGCGTCGGCGCGCGCGCCCTGGGGCAGGTTGCTCGGGTTGCTCGGGTCGGTCGGGTCGAGCGAGGCCGGGTCGATGATCGCGAAGTCCGTTCCACCCAGGGTGGGGATGGACGCAATGCCGCCGATGATCGCCACCACCGTCACGTGCGAAGGCAGCTGATCGACGATGTTCAGCGTGTCACCCGTGCCGCTGCGCTCCACGTGGCGCTCCTGCACGAACACGTTGAGCGGGCCGGGCGTCTGGTCGCCGAGGAAGCTGTTGCTCGCGTTGAACGGGTTGAACAGGCTGGTGCGGTCCAGGTTGTAGGGGAACTTGACCTGGATGAACTGGTGCTGATCGGAGGCCGACGGTCCACGCCCGACCAGTCCCATGGTGTTGGGCAGGGTCGGAAGCGCGGGCACCAGCGAGGTCACGACGGGGCCGTTGAAGCCCAACTGCTCGCCGGTCATGTTCGAGAACAGACCCGGGCCACCGTCCAACACGCCATCACCATCCCCGTCGCCACCGGTGAAGGGAGGCCCACCACCCGTGCCGTTGAAGAGCCTCGGGCTGCCGGTGGTGGTCTGGAACAGATCGTAGAGGTTGTTGGCGCCCAGGATGCGGGCGGCCTGGCTCCCGTGGGGCAGGCCGGTGGCATAGATGTCGAAGCCGCTGTCGGCGATGCCGTCGCCGTTGGTGTCAGACAGGGTGCCGTCCAGGTCGACCCCGCCCGTGGTGATCAGCTTGGACAGGAAGGCGCGCTTTTCAGGGTTGGGCGACAGGGCCCCCGGGTCGGAGGGGTCGCCCGGAACACTGACCGGGACGCCACCGTCAACCAGGTCGACGCGGGCGTGGGTGCCGTCCGCCTCGACCGTCGAGAACGTCTGGATGAGCAGATCGGCCAGCGTGGCGTCTGGCTCATTCTCGCTCGTTCCAGGAACGGATGTGCCCCCGCTGCTACCCCCGCCGCTGCCGCAACCGACAACCACAAGGAGGAACGCGAGCGAAACCAGGGTCGAAGCGATCTGCTTCAGCATGGACAGATCCAATGATCGGGAACCGAAATGGCGGACGGCCGGGAACCGACAGGGTTCGGGACGCTGCCGGGCCACCGTGCATGTGGGGGTGCTGCAACGGAGCAAGTGACCAGTCCCGGATTCTCTGGAGCCGGAGCAACAGAGTCAAGCAACGACGGATGGCAACTGCCCCCTCTGACAAATGAAGTGGCTCTCCGATCCGGTATCATGCCAGCCATGACGGATTCGTCCCAGGGAGGCGTTTTCCGAGGTCTCGCGGCGACCCCGGATGAGGTGGAGCTCGCGCTCCGCCCTCGGTGCTTCGAGGAGTTCGTAGGGCAGCCCCGGGTGGTTGGCAACCTCAAGACCTGGATCGCGGCGGCCAAACAGCGGGGCACGGCCCTGGACCACGTGCTGCTCTCGGGCCCCCCGGGCCTGGGCAAGACGACCCTGGCCTACCTGGTGGCCGCGACCCTGGAGACGCCCCTCAAGATCACCTCAGGGCCCGCCCTCGAGCGCCCCGGCGACCTCGTGGGCCTGCTCACGGGCCTGGCCCCGCACGAGGTGCTCTTCGTGGATGAGATCCACCGCCTGCCCCGGGCCGTGGAGGAGTACCTCTACTCAGCGATGGAAGATCTGGCCATCGACGTGGTGGTCGACCAGGGCCCCGCCGCACGCTCCGTGCGCCTGACCGTGGAGCCCTTCACGCTCATCGGCGCCACCACGCGAGAGGGCCTGCTGACCCAGCCCCTGCGCACCCGCTTCGGCATCGCCGAGAAGCTGGCGCCCTACTCCGACGAGGAGATCCGGGCCATCCTGGTGGCCTCCGCCGGGCGTCTGGGCAGCAGCCTGGCCTCTGACGCGGCCGAAGCCGTGGCCTGTCGCTCGCGCGGCGTGCCCCGGGTGGCCAACCGCCTGCTGCGTCGCCTGCGGGACGTGGCTGAGTTGGGCAACCAGGGCCTGATCGACCTGCCGACGGTGACCACCGGCCTGGCCATGCTGGGCATCGACGCCCAGGGTCTCGAGGACATGGACCGGCGCCTGCTCAGCGCTCTGGCCCGGCTGGGCGGGGGGCCCGTGGGCCTCTCCACCCTGGCCGTGGCCGTGGGCGAGGAACCCGACACGCTCGAGCAGGTCTACGAGCCGCACCTCATCCGGCTGGGCTTCCTGCAGCGCACACCCCGCGGGCGCGTGCTCACCGATGGCGCCCGGGCACACCTTGAGTTGCCCCCCGCCGGCGGTGCCGCCGGCCTGTTTGATCGCTGACGTGGACGCGCGCTCCGCCCTGCTCGCGCTGGCGCTGGTCGCGGCCCTGCCCAACTGTGTGGAGGCCCCCCGGCAGCGCTTGGCCCCCCCCGGGGTGCGCCCCCTGGGCTGGGTCGACGTGCGTCTGGCCTCCGGGCCGCGCCTCGAGTTGGGCGCTGACGGCCCCTTCGACGTGCTCGACAGGCAAGGGCGCGTCATCCATCGCCACGGCGCGCTGCCGCGGGGCGCCAGCATCGAGCTGTCGGCCGGACGCGTGCACCTCGATGGTCGCAGCCTGGGTAGCCCTCCGCTCGAGCTGCGCCCCACCTCCGAGGGCCTGTTGAGCCTGGACGGACGCCCCTATCGCGGCCTGTTCCGCCTGGAATCCGCCGAGGGCCGGGCCCTGCGTGTGGTCAACCGCCTGCCGGTGGACGACTACCTGCGCGGGGTGCTTCCCAAGGAGATGCCCGATCGTTTCGGCCTGGAGGCGCTCAAGGCCCAGGCCGTGGCGGCGCGCAGCTACGCCCTGGCGGAGATCGGCCAGCGCGGCTGGCTGCACCCTGATCAACGCAGCCAGGTCTACGGCGGCGTGGAGGCCGAGAGCCTGCTCAGCGGCATGGCGGTGACGCGTACGTCCCAGGAGGTCCTGACCCACGGCGGCCGAGTCATCACGGCCTGGTTCCACTCCACCTGCGGCGGGGGCACGGTCCCCGCGCGCACGATCTTTCCCGCCGCGCCGCGCGGAGTCATGGACCGCCCCGTCGTGTGCCACGACTGCGAGGCCTCGCCCGTGTATGCCTGGGAACGACGCATCCCCGGCAGCACGGTGCTACGTGCGGCGGGGCTCGAGGGCGGAACGCTGCAGGCGGTGGCGGGCAGCCCGTCCCGCTATCCCGGCCGACCCGACCGGGTCACGGTGCGTGCCGGCGGACGCAGCGCCAGCCTGTCCGGCGACGCCTTCCGCTCGCGCGTCTCGGCGGGCCGGCCCATGGCGCAGCAGCTGCTCTCCACGCGCTGGGCCGAGGTGCCCTCGGTGCAGGCCGGCGCGCTGGTGCTGCGCGGTCAAGGCTGGGGTCACGGAGTCGGCCTGTGCCAGTTCGGGGCGGCGGGCTACGCCGGGCGCGGCGCGAGCTACCGGGCCATCCTGGCGCGCTACTACGTCGGCGCCGAGCTGGTCCGGCTGAAGTGAGCCGCGTCCCGGCCGTGTTTGAGCGAGCGCACCAGTGCGGTCGTGCCCGGGCGGGTCAGGTGTACCTGCGCGGTCACGAGGTCCCCACGCCCGCCTTCATGCCCGTGGGCACCTACGGGAGCGTGAAGGGCATGCATCCCGACGACCTTGCCTCCGCGGGCGCCCGCATCCTGCTGGCCAACGCCTGCCACCTGCATGACCGCCCGGGTGAGGACGTCGTGGCCGGCCTCGGCGGCGTGCAACGGCTGATGGGCTGGAAGGGCCCCGTGCTCACGGACAGCGGCGGCTTTCAGGTCTTCTCCATGCTGCACGTGGCCAAGCTGGACGAGGACGGTGTGTCGTTCCGCTCGCCCATCGACGGGCGCACGCTGCGGCTCACACCCGAGTCCGTGGTGGACGTACAGCTCGCTCTCAACAGCGACGTGGCCATGGTGCTCGACCACTGCCCGCCCTTGCCGGCCGAGGCGCGGCTGCTGAATCAATCGGTGGCGCGCACCACGCGCTGGGCACGCCGGGCCCGCGAGCGACATCGCGCCGCCTGCGTCCACGGCCAGGCACAGTTCGGCATCGTGCAGGGTGGGCTGGACGACGCGCTGCGAGCGCGCTCCGCCGCGGAGCTGACCGAGCTGCAATTCGACGGCTACGCCATGGGTGGACTTTCGGTGGGCGAGGGCAGCGAGGCCCTGCAGGCCGCCGCCACCCGTTACGCACCGCTGCTGCCCCCGCACAAGGTGCGTTACCTCATGGGCGTGGGCCGTCCGCAGGACCTGCTGGCCGCCATCGCCGCCGGCTTCGATTTGTTTGACTGCGTGCTGCCCACGCGTAACGGGCGGCATGGCACGGTCTTCCGCGGTCACGGTGTGGTGCACCTGCGCAACGCGCGCTTCCGCGGAGCGCTCGGCCCGCTCGACGAGCAGTGCGACTGCCGCACCTGCGCCGAGTGGGACGTGGGCACGCTGGCGCACCTGATCCGGGCCTCCGAGCCCCTGGGTCGCAGCCTGTGCACGCTGCACAACCTGCGCTTCCTGCACCGCCTGATGCAGCGGGCCCGGGACGCCATCCTGGCCGATGCGCTGCCCACGCTGCTGCACGAGTGGGGGCTCAGCGCTCCGGACTGAGACCGGCCGATGGAGCACGCCGTCTCGTGGGCCGGGCCCGGCGACGCGCCTGCGCTCGCACGTTGCAGCGCTGAGCCTGCGCTCGCGACGAGAGGGCGTGTTCCGTGTTCAGGCCGCCCGTCGGTCCCGGCGCCATGCCAGCACGCCCTCCAGCGTGAGCCAGAGCGCCAGCAGCAGCAGCACGCCCCCCACCACCGCCAACAGCACCTGCCCGCTGCCCACGAAGGTGACCAGGTTGGCGCTCATGGCCACCAGCGTGCTGATCAGCATGAGCACCATGGGCACGCCCGTCACGAATGCCCAGCGGCCGCGTCGGGCCAGGTAGCGCGTGGCCAGCAGCAGCGTCAACGCCGCCAACAGCTGGTTGGTGGTGCCAAAGAGCTGCCAGAGCGTCATGCCCGCTTCGCGCTGGACGAGCATGGGCACGCCGTCCGGACCGGGCAGCTCCACCGAGACCTCGTAGAAACAGAACACGGAAATGGCGCCCACGGCCAGGGCGCTGCTGGCGTACCGGCCCAGCTTGAGGCCGGCTGACGCGGCGATCTCCTCCACGTTGTAGCGCAGCAGGCGCGTGGCGGAGTCCAGTGTCGTGAGCGCGAACGAGACCACCACCACGGCCACGAAGGGGCGCGCCAGCTCCTGCCCCAGGCCCAGCTCGCCCAGGAAGCTGGCGCCGCCGCTGATGAAGTTGCCGAGCGCCACCCCTGGCCCCTTGATGGACTCCCAAGATGCGTAGATGCCGGTGTTCCAGGCCTCGGGCGAGACGACGCCGGCGGTGCAGGCCACGACCGTCAGCAGGCCCAAGATGGACTCGCCCAGCATGCCGCCGTAGCCGATCGGACGCGCGTGGGTCTCGCGATCGAGCTGCTTGGCCGTGGTGCCCGACGACACCAGCGCGTGAAAGCCGCTGGCCGCGCCGCAGGCGATGGTGATGAACACGAAGGGCAGCATGGGCGGAGCGCCCGGCGCCAGCGCAGCCACGGCCGGCGCGGCAAAGTCGCGGCCCGACACGAAGAAGCCCACATACATGGCGATCAACCCGAGATACAGCAGCAGCGAGTTGATGAAATCGCGCGGCTGCAACAGCGACCACACCGGCAGCACCGAGGCCGCGAAGCCGTAGCCCAGCAGGGACAGCTTGAGCGTGCGCGGCGCCGGCCAGTCGGCTGGCTCCAGGCCGAAACGATCCAGCCGCACGGACACCACGATCAGCGCCAGCAGCACCACGAAGCCCACCCCCGCCGCGGGGCCCAGGGCCACCTTGCCGCGGTGCAACAGCAACCCGATGCTGCCCGCCACCAGCATGAGCCCCACCGACGGCAGGATGGCCTGCGGGTAGGCGGAGTAGCTGAACAGCCCGGAGATGGCGATCACGAACACGCCCATGGCCAGCGAGACGCCAAAGAAGATGATGCCGTGGAACAGCGCCATGCTGCGCTTGCCCAGCAGGCCCTCGGCCACGCTGCCGATGGACGTACCACCGTGGCGAGCCGAGAGCACCAGCGCTGAGAAGTCGTGCACGCAGCCCACGAACAGTGCG
>QNBX01000021.1 GCA_003644265.1 Planctomycetota bacterium | reverse complement strand
GCAGGTCTCGGTCGCAGGTCTCGGTCGCGAGGCTGAGGAGAGACGAGTGGGGAGCACCCGCGCAGGGCATCCAGGGAACACCAGGCGGCGAGCGCTGTTCAGCGACGACGGCCGCACGCCTCAACGAGACGGCGGCGCCAGCGCCTGCTCGGACACCTGCTCCCCACCGAACGTGATGCTGTAACGGCGGCCGGCCTGCAGCGGCCCGTGGGTGCTGACGGCGCCGCCGGGCCAGCGGATCTGCACCTGTTCGGCGACGTCCGCCGCGCCCAGCCCCAGCACGACCTCCGTGTCGCGGCTGCAGAGGTAGCTGCCGCCCACGCGCACCTCGCGCATGAACGTGCGCTCGCCCAGCGTGACCAGCACGCGCGCGCCCTCGGCGTCGGCGCGACCGTCGGGCCCGGCCAGACGCAGCGTGATGCGGTTGCCCGTGGCCAGGTCGTTGCGCAGCACCCAGGGACGCTGGCCGTTGTTGGTCACCACCAGGTCATCGTCGCCGTCGCCGTCGAGGTCTCCCGTCACCACCCCGCGCCCCACCCGCGGCTGCGAGAGCGACGGCGACAGCTCGGCCGGAGCGAGGGCAAAGCGCCCGCGCCCGTCGTTCAGGTAGAGGTGGTCGACCTGCGCGTAGCGGCTGCCCGGCGAGATCTCGCCGATGTTGTCGTCGATGTGCCCGTTGGCCACGTAGATGTCGAGGTCGCCGTCCACGTCCAGGTCGGCGAACAGCGTGCCGAAGCCGAGCACCCGCGTGCTGGGCACGCCCGCCCCGCTGGAGGTCGACACGTCGGTGAAGAAGCCGCGGCCGTCGTTGCGGTAGAGCGTGTTGGTCTCCTGCTCGAAGTTGACCACGTACAGGTCGAGGTCGAGGTCGCCGTCCAGGTCGCCGAAGTCGGCGCCCATGCAGGCCTCGGTGCGGCCGTCGCCGTTGAGGTCCACCGAGCTCATGCGCCCGACCTGCACGAAGCGCCCGTCGCCCTCGTTGCGCAGCAGCATGTTGGGCGAGGAGTCGTTGGCCACGAACAGGTCGGTGTCGCCGTCGTCGTCGAAGTCGCCGCCCACCACCGCCAGGCCCTTGCCACCCGTGCCAGGCAGGGAGGCCGCCGCACTGCCGTCGACGAAGCGCCCGCCGCCGTCGTTGAGCAACAGCCTGTCGTCGAGGCCGGCCCAGGAGTCCACGTGGCAGTAGGTGCGCTGGTCGGGCGCGGGTCCGCAGATCGGGTTGCCGCTGAGCGGCACGTCCAGGTAGCCCACCACGTACAGGTCGAGGTCGCCGTCCAGGTCGGCGTCGAGGAAGGCGCCGCCGATGTTCCAGCGGCGGTCGGCCAGGCCGGAGGGCACGCTGACATCTTCGAAGCGCGCGGCGCCGTCGTTGCGCAGCGCGAGGTCGTCGCCGTAGGCCGCGAGCCACAGATCGCGGTCTCCGTCGGCGTCCACGTCGCCCACCGCCAGGCCCATGAACGTGCCCGCCCGGTCGAGCCCCGAGCCCGCCGTGCGCTCGTCGAAGCGCAGCCCGCCGCGGTTCAGGTAGAGGCGGTTGGTGGCGCCGGCCCGGTGGCCACGCGCCGGCAGCTGATCCGCGTCGAACTGCTCGGGAGCCAGGCTGCCGCTCTGGAGCAACACCAAGTCGACCCGGCCGTCGCCGTCCAGGTCGGAGAGCGCCGCGCCCGAGCCCATGGTCTCGAACAGGTGCTTGTCGCCGGCGGCGCCGCGCTCATGGCGCATGTCGATGCCGGCTGCCGAGGCCACGTCGGGCAGCAGCTGGGCAGGGCCTGAGGCGGGCTCGCCAGCGTGGACGTGGCTGCCGCTGGCAGCGCCGCCGCTGCCCGCGGGCGCATGCTTGCCGCGGGCGCCAAGGTCCGCCGCGCCTGCCGCGCCTGCGCCGCCTGCGCCGCCTGCGCCGCCTGCGCCGTCGCCGCCGTCGCCGCCGCCGTCGTCAGCGCAAGCCGTCACCACGCCGAGCAACACGGCCATCGCCAGCACCAGGCGCCCACGCGTCGTGACGCCCGCAGCCCCTCTCCAGCCATGGGCCTGAGCGCCCCGAGCAGGTCTCTGGCCAGGCAGCGTGCCGCTCACTGCAGCGCCCCGAGCAGGTCTCGCGTCGCTCACTGACTCTCTCCGCCGCAGTAACGTCGGCGCAGGTTCGCAACGTTCGTCGGGTCCATCTGCTGCCCGTGACGAGCCAGCAGCGCGTCGATCACAGCGCACGCATCCTGGTCGCGGTCAGCGCGCGTGAGCGTGTCCGCCAGCTGCTCGTAGCCCTCGCGCCAGTCGGGGTGCAGCTCCAGCAGGCGCCGCAGTCGCCGCTCGTGGGCCGCCACCTCCGCGGCGATGTACTCGTTCTTGCGCTGGGCCTGACGCTGCAGCTTGCGCTCGGCGCGGCCGCTGGCGGGGCGGGTGAAGCGGTTGTCTCGCAGGGCCACAAACAGCGAGAGCACCTCGTCCCAGTGGGCGGCCGCCGCGTCGTCGCCCGCGCGCCGGCAGGTGTCGGCCAGGGCGCGCAGGGCGGCCTGATCGTCGGGGCGCTGAGCCAGCGCACGCTCCAGGTCGGAGCGCGCCGCGGGCAGCTCGCCGGCCTCCAGCGCGAAGCGACCGCGCAGGACCAGCGCGGAGGCGGCGCCCTGCTCGGGCAGCTCGGACAGCGCCGCCCGGGCCTGCGAGCGTCGCCCGAGCTGATCCGCCGCCATGGCCTTCAGATAGCAAGCCTCGCCGTCCGGCTCAGGCCCCGCCAGCAGGGGCTCCACCTCAGCCAGGGCCCGGGTCGGGTCGCCCAGCTGCAGCGCGAGCCAGACCACCTCGCGCCGGCTGACGCGATCGTCCGGGTGAGCGGCCAAGGCTGCCGCGTGGAAGCCGAGCGCTTCGCCGTACAGCTTGAGCTCGACGCACAGCGCGCCCAGTCGCGCGTTCACGCCGAAGGCCGTGGGGTCCAGCGCGTGGGCTTCGCGTAGCGCGGCCAGGGCCTGCTCCGGCGGCGCGCCCGCGTCCACCAGACGGAAGGCGCGGTTGCGAGCGGCCTCGAAGGCCGCCGCGCCCGTGGCCGCTGCCGGATCGTCTCGCGACGAGCGTTCAGCCTCTGCGCCTCCGCAGGCCGTCAACGAGACCACAGCCGCGAGCGCCAGCGTAGCGACCGGCGTGGCAGCCAGTCTCCACGCCCGCCCCGGGCCAGCGCGCGCGTCGACGATTCGGTTGGGCGACATGATGGGCGTCGATTGTAGGGCCTGACGGGCGCCCCTACCCTGCGCCCTTGGTGCCCTTGCCGCTGCGCCCACCTCGCAGGAAGAGCCAGGCCGCGAACACTCCCACCAGCGTGATGGCCGACAGCAGGCGGAAGGCCGACTGGGGCTGGCCGGTCTGCTCGTACATGCCCGCCACCATCCAGGGCGCGGGGGCAGCCACCATCAGAGCCACGACGAACTTGAGCGCGTAGGCAGACGAGCGCCGGCGCGACGACGTGAAGGCAGCCAGCAGCCGATTCTCCATGGGCTGGGTGCCGTGATTCAGGAACGCAAAGCTGCCCAGGAACATGAACGGCAGCACGCCCTCGTCGAGGGCCGTGGCCGTGCCCAACAGCACCAGCGCCTGGATCACCAGGATGACCGCCAGGCGCGAGGCCGCGAAGGCGTCACGCGCCAGCAGACCGCCGATGTACTGCCCCACGCCGCCCACCACCAACACGCCGGTGGCGATCTGCCAGTTCTCCAGCACCACCAGGCCCTGATCGGCAACGGTCTGGGGGAAGACCGCCTCCCAGCCCGAGGCCACGAAGGCGTTCACGCCCATGATCACCAGCAGCAACAACAACAGCTCGTTCTGCCGGTCGCCGGCGCGCTGCAGCGTAGTCGGCGTCCCCTGGGCGGCGGCCGGCAGCCAACCGGAGCGCAGGCCCCGGTGACACACGACGGCGCCAACACAGGCGGCCACGGCCAGCATGCTGAAGCCCGCCCGCCAGCCCAGGGCGCTGCCCATGGCCAGGGGCATGAGCGCCATGCCCAGGCTGCCGGCGACGCCGAACAGCCCCATGGCTCGGCCCAGCTGGGGCGCCGGCGTCACCAGCGAGACCAACCCCAGCCCCGCCGGATGAAACAGCCCCGCCGCGCAGCCCAGCGCCGCGTGCGCCATCAAGAACGCGCCAAAGCCCTGCGCCTGCCCACAGGCCAGCGCCGCCACAGCCAGGGCCCAGAAATACGCGGTGAGTACCCGCCCCGAGCCGAAGCGATCACTCGCCAGCCCCGCCGGCAAGGACGTGGCGCCCATGCCGAGCACGAACGCGGACAAACACCAGCCCATGCGCTCTGGTGTGACGCCGAAGGACTCGGCGCCCACCATGAGCGTCACCAGCGGCAAGGCCAGCTTGGACCCGTGGCAGCACGCGTGCCCGAAGGCCGCCGCCAGGAACGCCGCGCGGTTGGGCGCCGCCGTCAGCTGGTGCTCACGGCGGAGAGGCGATCCTCGAGGGCCTTGTACTGCGACCACATCTCGGCCGGCATGCGATCACCGTAGATCTCGAGGAACTCCTTCTGGCCTTCCAGTTCGCTGGTCCAGGCCTCGGGGTCCACGCCCAGCAGGCGCTCGAGGGTGACCTCGTCGACGTCGATGCCATCGAGGTTGATGGTGCCCGGCGCGGGCACCAGGCCGATGGGCGTCTCCACCGCGTCGGCCTCGTCGGCGCAGCGCTTCAGGATCCACTCCAGCACGCGCATGTTCTCGCCGAAGCCGGGCCAGATGAACTTGCCCTCGTCGTCCTGACGGAACCAGTTGACGTGGAACATCTTGGGCGCCTTGTCGGACGCCTTGCCCATCTCCAGCCAGTGGCTGAAGTAGTCGCCGAAGTCGTAGCCACAGAAGGGCTTCATGGCCATCGGGTCGCGGCGCACCACGCCCACGGCGCCGGTGGCGGCAGCGGTGGTCTCGCTGGCAGCCATGGCACCGACGTACACGCCGTGGTTCCAGTCGAAGGCCTCGAAGACCAGCGGCGCCGTCTTGGCGCGGCGGCCGCCGAAGATCAGCGCATCGATCGGCACACCCTGCGGGTCCTCCATCTTGGGCGAGACCACGGGGCACTGCTGCGCCGGCGCGGTGAAGCGGCTGTTGGGGTGAGCGGCCGGGCCATCGGCGCTCTCAGGCGTCCACTCGTTGCCCTTCCAGTCGGTGCACTTGGCCGGCGGATCCTTGGTGAGACCCTCCCACCAGGGCTGGCCGTCCGGCGTCACCGCCGTGTTGGTGAAGATGGAGTTGGTCTTGAGCGACTCGAGGGCGTTCTTGTTCGTCTTCTCGGAGGTGCCGGGAGCCACGCCGAAGAAGCCCGCCTCGGGGTTGATGGCGTAGAGCCGACCGTCCTCTCCGTAGCGCATCCAGGCGATGTCATCGCCCACACACCAGGCCTTCCAGCCCTTGTAGCTGGCGGGCGGGATGAGCATGGCCAGGTTGGTCTTGCCACAGGCGCTGGGGAACGCGGCCGCCACGTAGCGCGTCTCGCCCTGGGGGTTCTCGAGACCGAGGATGAGCATGTGCTCGGCCATCCAGCCCTCGTCGCGGGCCTGAGCCGATGCGATGCGCAGGGCGTGGCACTTCTTGCCGAGCAAGGCGTTGCCACCGTAGCCGCTGCCGAACGACCAGATCTCGCGCGTGTCCGGGAAGTGACAGATGTAGCGACGCTCGGGATCAAGCTCGCCGATGGAGTGCAGACCGCGCACGAAGTCGGTGCTGTCACCGAGCTTGTCGAGGGCCGGCTGGCCCATGCGCGTCATGATCTTCATGTTGGCGGCGACGTACGCGCTGTCGGTGATCTCGAAGCCGACCTTGCTGTAGGGCGAACCCACGGGACCCATGCAGTACGGCACCACGTACATGGTGCGGCCCTTCATGCAGCCCTTGAACAGGCCGGTGAGCTTCTCCTTCATGACGGCCGCGTCTTCCCAGTTGTTGTTGGGGCCGGCCTCTTCCTTGGTAGCGGAGCAGATGAAGGTGAGGTGCTCGACGCGCGCCACGTCCGTCGGACTCGAACGGTGGTAGTAGCAGCCCGGCCACTTCTCCTGGTCGAGCTCCTGCATGGTTCCGTCAGCCAGCATGAGCTGGATCAGCGCGTCGTACTCCTCCTGGGAGCCGTCGCACCACTGGACCTTGTCCGGAGTGGTGAGGGCGGTGACCTCGTCTACCCAGCTCTTGAGGGCCGTGTTCGTCGTCGTCATGGTGGGGCTCGTTCCGTTGTGGCCCGGGGAGCATCGGGCCGCGCTGTGGATGCTCTTACGCAGGTGCTTCCGAACCTCGGATAGTACTCGACCTGCAGGGTGGCTGTGAACCACCCCGACGCCCCGAAAGCCAACTTCGGCAGCTATCCGCGGCGAGTTCGGCCGGCACATCCTGGACGCGCGCCAGACCGCCGGACCGGCCTCACGTGCGCCAGCTGGTCATGGGGCCGCCCCCCGGACGCTCTCCCGGGGCTCGCGACACTCAAGCCCCACCCCAGGCGTCCAGCCTAGGGTACGCGCACGGCGCGGACGGAGCCGATCACGCTGAGCACATCGTCATGCCCGGGCGCGCCAGAGACCACGTCCGCCCGGCCGTCGCCGTCGAGATCGCCGACCCCGGCCAGGGCAAAGCCGAACCAGCCGAACGGACGCCGCCCCAGGACGTCCGCCAGGTCCTGACCCGTGGCACCCGAGATCACCCGCACGCGTCCGACGTGGGTGTCGTCGATGCCAGCGGTGGCCGCTCCCAGCGCCAGATCATCGCGACCATCGCCGTCCACATCGCCCACGCCCGCGACGACGCCCAGGCCCTCGCCGGTGGCGTCGCCCGTGACCCTCAGCAGCAGCGCGCCGGTGGCCCCGGAGCGGACCGTCACCGCTCCGGCATCCAGGCCGCCGCCGTCATCGCCTGGGGCACCCAGGGCCAGATCGATCGTGCCGTCCCCGTCCAGGTCGCCTGCGTTCGCCACCCAGTGCCCGAGCTGATCGCCTATCTGAGCTCCGTGAAACGCCGCGATCTCCCCGCCGTCCCTGCCCGAGATCAGGTAGGCGCTGCCGCCGTTGAATGCGCCCAGGTCGGACAGCGGCGCCCCCACCAACAGGTCTCCGCGACCGTCCGCGTTCAGGTCGCCCGCGCCAGCCAGCGACTGGCCGAAGTGGTCGAAGGGCCCGCCGTCCAGCACACGGATCCAGGACCCGTCCGCGCCCGAGATCACGTACACGCGGCCCGACTGGTTGCCCGCGGCGTCCGAGTGAGGGGCGCTCACGGCGAGGTCACCCACGCCATCTGCGTTCACGTCGCCCAGCGCACACACCGCGTGGCCAAAGCGGTCGCCCACTGCCTCCCCCACCAGCGTCGCCAGCAGCCGACCCTCTCGACCTGAGACCAGGCGAACGCTGCCGGACCCAGGGGTGCCGGCCGGAGAGCCCAGCGCGAGATCGGCGTGGCCGTCCCCGTCCAGATCTCCCAGCGCACAGAGCGACCAGCCCAGGGCATCGAAGGGATCGTCGCCCTCCCAGGCCAGCAGCTCGCTGCCGTCCCGACCGGAGAGCACGACGGCGCGGCCGCTGAGAGAGCCGGCCGGCTCGGCTCGAGGAGCGCCCACCAGCACGTCCGGCCAGCCGTCGCGGTTCACGTCTCCGGCCGCCGCCACGGCCGCGCCGAAGCGATCCCCCGGCTGGGACGATGGCACCGAGAACGGGCCGCCCGGCGCCGACGGGCGGCCCGGGTCCGCGACCGGGTCCGCGACCGGGGCGGGCCAAAACAGGCACAAGCTCAAGCACACAGCCAGCAACGGCGCCATGGAGACTCCAGGGTCAGCGAGGGAGGGAGCCGCGCCCGGAAAGGCGAGGCCACGACGCTCGTGCGGCGCCGCGCCCCTACCGACGGCAGGGCCCGCTGCGTGTGACGTGCGGGCCCTGCTCCCGTCGGAGCTACCATGCCCCCCCCATGCGCCCGCCCATCTCCTGGACGCTGCTGATCCTCGCGGTCGCGCTGCTGCTGCGGCTCGACGGGTTGAGCCATGGTCTGCACCTCGACGATCCCATGCAGGTCGAGCTCGGCAGCCAGCGCGACGAGCGCGCCATGGCGCAGGCGGTGCTGGACGGCCCCCTGAGCGGCAGCGCCGACCCGGGCATCTTCCTGCACTGGGGCAGCGGCGGGTTCTGGACCTTTGGGCTGCTCGATCTGAGCGTGGTCGGGCTGGCAGCGCTGGTGGGCAGTGACGACCTGACGCAGACCTGGCGCGAGAACCCGTCGGGCATCCTGTTGCTGCACAGGCTGGCGAGCGCGGCGGCTGGACTGCTCACCGTGCTCGTGCTGCTGCGTGCGGCGGCCAGGGAGCGCGGCTCGCGCACGGCCCTGTGTGCCGCGGCGCTGCTGGCGACCTGCTACCTGCACGTGCGCGAGAGTCACGTGGGCAGCCTCGACGTGCTGCTGACGCTGTGGATCACGCTGGCCTGGGACCAGTCGCTGGCCTGGCTCGCGGCCCGGCGACAGGACGGCACCAGCCAGACGGCCGGTCGCCGCCATGCCTTGCGCGCGGGCCTGGCGCTGGGCCTGGCCACCGCCACCAAGACCATCGGCGCGCTGGGTTTCGGCCTGCCGCTGCTGGCGTGGTGGCTCGGCCGGCCCCGCCGGGGCGACCAGAGGCGATCGCACGGCGCCAACATCTCGCTGCTCGGCGCGCTGCTGGCCGGGGCCGGCACACTGGCGTTGCTCTCCCCGCACCTTCTGTGGGCGCTGGACGACGTGACGCAGCTGCTGCGGGAGAACAGCGCGCGCTTCGCGGCGGGTCCGGGCGACCTCCCGGCGGCTCTGTCCGAGCACCTCACCAACTCGCTGGGTGTGGGTCTCGGCTGGGTGACCATGGCGCTGGCCGTCGTGGGCGCGGCAGCGCTGCTGGCCGAGCGCGACAGACGGGCGCGCTGCTTGCTCTGGCTGACGCTGTGGCCCTGCCTGTTCCTGGTGGCGTTTCGGCTGACCGCCACGCGTTACGCGCTCCCGCTGTTGCCGGGCCTGTGCCTGCTGGCGGCGGTGGGCATCGAGTCCTTGACGGTCCGTCTCGGCTCGCTCAGGCCGCGCGCGTCTGGCTGGGCCCTGGGCGCCTTGATGATGGCCGCGATGGCCCTGCCGCTGCGGCGCTCGCTGAGCTTTGGGCGCCTGCTGCGAGCCGTGGACACGCGCATCGATGTGGCGGCGACCCTGCGCGAGGCCGGCGCGCAGCGCGACGACGTGCTCGCGTTTGGCCTCTACGGACTGCCGGCCATGCACCCCGGCGCGCGCAAGGCCCCCTGGGTGTCCTTTCTGGGCATGCGGGCGCGGCAGGGCGACGCAGCGCGCGAGGGCGTCCTGGCGCATCCGCCGCGCTTCATGCTGCACGAGCGCTCTCATCACGCCCTCGACGCCAAGGGCTGGGATCTCTTCGCCGAGCTCGTCGCGCAGCGCTACGAACGCGTGTTGCGCCTGGACGGGCGCAGTGACCGCGCCACGCCAGCGCTGCCCGACGAGACCACGGGCAACCCGTCCTTCTTTGTGCCGTGGGCCCGCCCGTGGCTCATGCAACGCCCCGGCCCCGCGCTGGACTTGTACCGCCTGCGAGACGACTGAGGCGACGCATCACGGCCGGCTTCGCAAGCGTCACTCGCGCGGACAGACGCGCAACAGATCGCGCTCAGACGCACGCAAGCACGCGGCGCTGCACGCAGGGATCCGTACACGACAGCCGGTCACAGCTCTCCGCACACGCATGGCGGAGTGCGGACAGCAGGCCTTCTGTAGTCGCGAGCGCGACAACAACGCACTCGCGCGTCCACGAACAGCAAATCACCCTTGCGCACAACACGTGATTCAAACGCTGCGTTAACCTCCTGACAGCCAGGGAGGGAGAAGGCGAGTGGGATCACGCCAGGGGGGCAGTGCTGTTCGCAACGACACGTCGCCGCCGATGGCTCCGTCTCTTGCTGACACACACGTTGGCCGCCGTTCGCCGTTCGACCTGGCAAGTATCGAGAACTTCATTGTGACTGCAGCAAGGGCACTCACGCCCGAGCGCTGTCCCAGCACCACGAAGCAGGGCGCGCTCTCAACCATTGCTTCAACAACCGGGAGAGGACCATGTTGAAAATGAACAAATCCAATCGTCTCTGGCGGCGCACGCTGCGAGCGGTCACGTGGGGGGGCTCGCTGCTGTGCCTGTTCAGCGGCACGGCGGCGGCACAGGTACCGACCTTCACGGACTTCGAGGGCTTCACGCCCAACGTGAGCGTGGATGGCCAGGGAGGCTGGAAGGCGACCAACCCCGGCTGGGACGAGGAGGTGGTCGACGACGGCTTCGGAAACATGGCTTGGCGTGTGTCCAACGCCGTCATCAGCGGGTCCTTTGGCGACCAGCCCTTCGCCCCCGCCAGCGACCTGTACGCCGGCGAGTCGGGCAGCGAGCACGTGTTTGACAACGCGGGCCCGGTCACGAACCACTTCTTCGCGTCCTTTGACTTCTGGTCGGTGACCGGCGCCCCGCAGCCCGGCCTCGACGTCACCATCAGCCCGGATGACGGCGCGGGCGCGCGCCAGAGCTTCCTGAGCATCGAAGACAACGGCACGGGCATCGACATCGACTTCTTCGACACCTCGAACAACCACGCGGTGACCAACGCCAACGGCGGGTTCGACTTGACTGTCGTGAGCACGGGACTCTCGTACGCGACCCATCACAACGTGGCCTTCGACATCACCTTCGTGGACGGCAACGTCATCGACGGGGGCAGCAACGTGTTCGGCAACGACATCGTCAAGATCTTCGTCGACGGCGTGCTGGTCCACACCGGCACCACCTGGGAGTCGTACTGGTGGACCACGACCGAGGGGCAGACGCCCCCGTCGTCGCGCGCGATCGACACGTTGTTGTTCCGCCTCTCCACGTCTGGCGCCTCGGCCGGCGTGCTGGGCAATGGCTACTTCTTTGACAACGTCTTCATCTCCACCGACTGCCCCGAGGACTTCCAAGGCTTCGAGACCGACCTGGACGGCTGGGAGGTCTTCAGCAGCCCGTCCTTTTTTGCCACACGCGTTCCTTCCGGCACGGACGGCGTGACCTCCGCCACAGGTGCCTGGCACGCCACCGGGTCGGCCATGGACGGCGTGCAACCCGCGGGCAACTGGGGTGGCTACGGCGGTCACTGTGACTGCGCGAGCAGCAGCTGCGGCGGCACGGAGTTCCCTCAGCACGGCTACACGACCGTGATCGATATCTACCTCGACATGGCCGGGGGTTGGGCCACCGACACGCGCTTTGACTTCTCTTCGGCGATCAACAAGCCCGACGGCTTCCATCGCCGCGACTTCATCTTCAACGCCGGCTTCTACGAGGCAGCCGACCCGGCCGCACCAGGCAGCGGCACGGACCGCTTCATCGTCAGCGCCAGCAACAACTCGGGCCAGCCGCCCTTCAACCCACCCGCCTTGCCGGTCGCCATCACGGCGACGGGTTGGTACACGTTCGAGCATCGCTTCTACGCAGCCGCCGGCAACGTGCTGGCGGTCGATCTGACGATCACGGACACCTCGGGCGCGGTGATGGGTTCCTGGACACGCTCCGACCCCAGCGACATCGTCGGCAGCACGGTGGGCGGCAACCGCTACGCCTGGTTCGCCACCAACGAGTTCGATGACATCGCCTTCGACAACGCCGGGCGCTTCACCGGGGGCACGGCTGAGCTGGTGCTGTCCGCGGGCGACTGCCAGGACGACGCCTTCCCCGGCGAGGCCGGCTATCAGATCGAGGTCGAGCTCGAGATGCTCAACCTGACGAGCCTGGTCTCGGGCTTCCAGAGCTTCGTCGAGTACCCCATGGGGACGCTGACCTACCGCGGCGACCTCAGCAGCTACACGGGCTCGCCGTTCCCGCTGCACATCTCGCTCATCGGGCAGGCTGACGACGGTCTGCTGGAACTCGACGGGACCGAGGCAGCCGGCGGCGGTGTGGGGACCACTGCGGATGCCCTGCTGGCGACGCTGGTCTTCGACGTGACCGTGCCCACCTGCGTGGCCACGCTGCCGGCCTCATTCGAAGTGGGCGGGAGCTTTGCCTCCGAGCTGAGCTTCGGGGGATCGGCGCTCGCGACGACGCTCACGGATGCGTCGGCGATCACGCTCGACGACACGCCGCCGGTGCTGACACCTTGCCCCGCGGACATCACCCAGTCCGCGGACGCGGGCAGCTGCGTCGGAGCCGTGGTGACCTGGACCGACCCGACGGCGACGGACGACTGCGACCCCTCGCCCACGGTGGTCTGCTCGCCCCCGAGCGGCAGCACCTTCGGCATCGGGACCACGATGGTGACCTGCACGGCCACCGACGCCTGCGGCAACGAGTCGAGCTGCGACTTCGACGTGACCATCACGGCCACCAACGACGTCGACATCGTGGTGGAGTTGCCGGGCTCTCAGGCGGCGTCACGCTGCATCCACTTCCAGATGGACGACTGCGGCGCGATCGCCGACGTGTCGCTCAGCTTCACCGGATCCGTGCCCGCCGTCGCCACCGTCACCATTCAGGTGCCGTGCGGCGTGTGGACAGAGATCTGCGCGAAGGATGAGCAGCACACCCAGTGGGACACGTCCACGCTCACGCTGGTTGGGGCCAAGTACGTGGCCGATACCACGCTGGTGCTGGACGGCGGCGACACCGACAACGACGGGGACATCGACATCAACGATGTCACGCTGTTGCTGGCGCAGTTCGGAGATCTCGCGGCCGCGGGCGGCTGCCCGTGGGACGGCGTGACGAAGGATGCGGACTTCAGCAACAACGGCGCCGTGGCCGCTGAGGACTACAACATCATGGTCGCCAGCTGGCTGTCGATGTCGGGTTGCGCCTGCACGCTCCCGCTCGTCGTTGGCGATCGCGGCGAGACCCGCCAGTGGGTCCGCGTTCACGACGACATCACCCTGGCCGCCGACCTCACCGGCGACGGGCGTGTCGACGTGCGTGACGTGGAGTTGTTCGAGCTGCAGCAGCGTCTGTCTGGTGAGCTGTCGAAGCGCATGCGCGCTTCGCAACGCTAGTCAGGACGCAGGTTGAAAGGGCCGGGGGCGATGGGACCATCGCCCCCGGCCCGCTCGAATTCAGCCCGCCACGCCCGGCCACTGCCAAGCAAACGTCCCCGCGCTCACCAAACCGTAGATCGCGCCATCGAGCATGAACTTGAACGTGGTCCACCAGCTCTCGCCCTTCCAGATGGAGTTGGTCACGTTGGAGAAGGCGTAGCCCAGCACGCCCACCGTGCCCGCGATACGGAACACGACCATGTACGACTCGCCCGGGCCGGCGGCCAAGCCGGTGAGGTAGGCGATGAACACGCTCAGCACCAGGCTCCACAGGAACCACTGCACCAGGCTCTTGCCCATCTTGGGCGGCCCGTTGGGCAGGATCTGCATGAAGCCCACCGGCCCCTCGGTGTACTTCTGAACAAACTCGGGTGAGCCCATGTCCTGCATGGATGCGGGGCAGGGGAAGGCCCAGGCGCCGGGCGCCACGCCTGCGTTGCGCATGGCCTCGCGCACCGCATCTTCATTGGGCAGCGGCTTGAAGTCACGCTTGTGCATGGGCGTAGCCATGTGAATCACGGAGCTGGCCACGAACACAAACACGGCTGAGAGCAGAATCGGCAGCCACAGCTCGGCGAGGGGCACCATCGAAGTCCTCCCTGGGATTGACAGGTCGCGGCCCCCGCGGGAGCGCCAGCCCGGCACGTCGAGCATACGCCCACCGCGGCCCACCCCCCGGGGACAGCCGGCAACTCGTGCGCGACCTCGCACTGGCCAGCCCGCTGCCCGCGTGCGACCGGGCCCGATGTGATCGGGCGTTGCAGGCAGCCCCCGCGCCGGCTGTCGGAGGCCGCCGGAGCGAGTCCAGCGCTTGTCGGGAGAGCGCGGCGCCGTGAGCGCTGGCCAGGTTTCTCGCCACCGGGGCTTGCACCACGGCCAGCGCAGGGTATGGTCCCGCAGCGACGCAGTCAGATCGACTGCCCTCGACGACATGTATACGACCAAACCCAAAGCCGCGCAGGAGAGCACCCTCCCCCACAGGGGCGGCTAACGGTTTCGTCAGATCTGTCTCGTCACGACAACCGCCGGCCCCTCGGGGACCGGCGGTTTGCGTTTGAGCCCCGCGGTCCCTGAAGGCCGGCCCCTCAAGGCCTTCAATCATGCCCACGGACCCTTGCTTCCGCATTGTGGACTGCACCCTGCGAGAGGGTGAGCAGTTCGCTCTCAGCCGCTTCACGAGCGATCAGCGCGTGTCCATCGCCCGGGCGCTCGATGCGTTTGGCGCCGATGTGATCGAGCTGACGTCGCCCGTGGCCTCGCCGCGCGCCGCCCAGGACCTGGCCCGCGTGGCCGGGCTCGGGCTGCGGGCCCAGGTGGCTACCCACGTGCGCTGCCGCCGCGATGACGCCGAGGCGGCCTTGGCCGCGGGGGTGGACGCCGTGCACCTGCTCTACGGCACCTCGCAGCGCCTGCAAGAACACTCCCACGGCGCCGACCTGGCGGCCATCATCGCCGCGGCCCGGGAGGTCGTGCCGCTGCTGCTGGATGCCGGCGTGACGGTGCGCTTCTCCTGTGAGGACGCCTTCCGCACGCCCTTGTCCGACCTGCTGCGCGTGGCTCAGGCCGTGGAGGATCTCGGCGTGCACCGGATCGGCCTGGCGGACACGGTGGGCGTGGCCTGCCCCGACGAGGTGGCCCGACGCGTGGGCGTGCTGCGACAGGCCGTGTCGTGCGAGATCGAGTTCCACGGGCACAACGACGGCGGCTGCGCGGTGGCCAACGCCTGGGCGGCCTGGAACGCGGGCGCCACGCACCTGGACGTGACCGTGCTGGGCATCGGTGAGCGCAACGGCATCGCGCCGCTGTCGGACCTCGTGGCGCGGGCCATGCAGTCGGCGCCGCAGGTGCTGAGCCCCTACGAGCTGCGCCTGCTGCCTTCCCTCGACGCCCTGGTGGCCGAGGCCGTGGGCATCGACGTGCCCTTCACGGCCTGCATCACCAGCCCCACCGCCTTCACCCACAAGGCGGGCATGCACACCAAGGCCGTGCTGGCCGAGCCCTCCTGCTACGAGCCCTTCGACCCGAGCGTGTTCGGTCGCGAGCGGGACCTGCTGGTGGGCCACGCGCTGGTGGGCCGCCACGCCGTCAGGCGGCGCGCGCAGGAGCTGGGCCTGTCCCTGGATGACGCCTCGCTGCGGCGAGCCACGACCGCGCTCAAGGCCCTGGGCGACGACGGCACTCCCGACGCGGCCCGGGTCGACACGCTGCTGCGCCAGCACGCGGCCGACGCCGCGACGGCCCCTTGAGCCACGCCAACCCAACGCGCACCCGCTCCAACAGCGCAGCGCGCGACGCCCAACGCAGCACCAACACAACACCTGACACATCAGCCAACACCGCGCTGAACACAGCGCTCAACGCACCTCCGACACAAGAGCCCCAGCCAGCCATGCCCACCCTCAGCGAACAGATCCTCTCGCGCGCCGCCGGGCGCGCCGTCGTCGCCGGCGAGATCGTGACCCTCTCCCCCGACCGGATCATGCTGCATGACGCCATCGGACCCAGCGTCATCACGGTGCTGCGCGAAGAGCTGGACTGCGAGCGCCTGCCGGACCCGGAGCGCGTGGCCGTGGTCATCGATCACGTCGCGCCCGCCGCCAACCTGGCCACGGCCACCCACCAGCAGGCGCTGCGGCGCTGGGTCCGCGAGCAGGGCATCTCGCACTTCTTCGAGAGCGGCCGCGGCATCTGCCATCAGGTGCTGATCGAAGAGCGGCTGGCCCTGCCCGGGCAGGTCGTGATCGGCACCGACAGCCACTCCACCACCTACGGCGCCGTGTGCGCCTTTGGCACGGGCATGGGCAGCACGGACGTGGCCCTGTGCCTGGCATCGGGGCGCACCTGGATGCGTGTTCCCAACGCCGTCCGCATCGACGTGCGCGGCCGCTTCGCGCCGGGCACCGGCCCCAAGGACCTGGCTCTCGCCATCGTCGACCGGCTCGGTGCCGGGGGCGCCACAGGCGCGGCGCTGGAGCTGTTCGGGCTGGACGAGCTGCCCCTGGCGGGACGCATGACGGTGGCCTCCATGGCCGTGGAGGCCGGCGCCACGGCAGGCCTGGTCTGGCCCGCCGGCCTGGAGCACGAGGGCCTGCAGATCCCGCCTTGGTTGCACACGCCGGACGACGGCGCAACCTACGTCGAGCGGCTCGAGATCGATCTGGGCGCGCTGCGCTCGCGGGTGGCTCGCCCTGGCCGTGTGGACGATCAGGTGGACGCCGAGGAGCTCGCGAACGTGGCCCTGGATGTGGTCTACGTCGGCACCTGCACCAACGGCCGGCTCGATGACCTGCACCGCGTGGCGCGGGTTCTGGACGGCCAGCGCGTGGCCGACGGCGTGCGGCTGGTGGTCGTACCGGCCTCGTCACGCGTGCTGGCCGAGGCGGTGGACGACGGCACCGCGGCCACGCTGCTAGCCGCGGGCGCCACCATCGGCCCGCCCGGCTGCGGCGCCTGCATCGGGCGGCACATGGGCGTGCTCGCTCCCGGCGAGACCGCCGTGTTCACCGGCAACCGCAACTTCACCGGGCGCATGGGCTCACCCGACGCCTCCATCTACCTGGCCTCGCCCGAAGTGGCCGCCGCCAGCGCCCTGTCCGGGCACATCTCGGCGCCGACCAGCGCAGACTCCGCACCCGACCCGACCTCAGCTGCGCCACTCCCGGCCGATGCCCTGCCGGCCGACACCGCTCCGCTCCCCCGCGCCTCCTGACTGGATCTCCATCATGGCACGCCTCTGGATCTTTGGCACCGACGTGAACACCGACCTGATCGTCCCGGGTCGACACGCTCCCTACATGAACAGCAACGCGGACCTGCGCCGCGTCCCGTTCATCGAACTGCGCCCTGAGTTTGCCGAGCAGGTCGCCCCCGGCGACGTGCTCGCGGCCGGGCCCAACTTCGGCTGCGGCAGCTCGCGCGAGTACGCGGCGCTGGCGCTGCGCCTGTGCGACCTGGGCGCCATCGTCGCCCCCAGCTTCGCCAGCATCTTCTTCCGCAACGCGGTCAACCTCGGCATCCCGCTGGTGGAGGCCGACCTGCGCCAGCTGCCCGATGGCACCGAGGTGACCCTCGACCTGGACGCCGGCCGCCTGACCGCCGCTGACGAGGTGCTGCAGCTGCCGGCCCAGGGCCCGTTCGTGCGTGATGTCTGCAACGCCGGCGGCCTCGTGAACTACGTGCGCCAGCACGGACACCTGCCGGGAGAAGTGGTCACCACGGCAAACGCCGCCACGACCCCGGAGACGACGCCCACGACCGAGGCCCCAGCATGAGCCCCCGCATCTGCCTGCTACGCGGCGACGGCGTGGGCGAGGAGCTGCTGCCCCACGTGCGCGCCGTACTGAGCGCCGCGAGCCCCACGCTCGACTTCGTGGAGGCCGAGCTGGGCTTCGGCGCCTTCGAGCGCCACGGGACGGCGCTGCCCGACACCACGCTCGCCGCCGCGCGCGACGCCGACGCCTGCCTGCTCGTGGCGGTGGGATCACCCAGTGAGCCCACGCCCGGCTACGCCAGCCCGATCGTCGCCCTGCGCCGGGAGCTCGACCTGTTCGCCAACCTGCGCCCGGTGCGCAGCCTGCCATCGACCTGCCCCGCCGCCGACAGCCAGCGCCCCGAGGTCGACCTGCTGATCGTGCGCGAGAACACCGAGGGGCTCTACGCCGGCCGCGAACGCCGTGAGGGCGACGTGGCCGTGGCCGAGCGCGTCATCAGCGGCTTTGCCAGCCGGCGGATCACGCGCGTGGCCGGCGAGCTGGCCGCCGCGCGGCGAGGACGGGTGTGCGTCGTGCACAAGGCCAACGTGCTGCGCGCCACCTGCGGGTTGTTCCGTGAGGTCGCCCTGGGCGTGCTGGCCGAGCAGCCCGAGCTGGAGGTCGAGGAGATGCTGGTGGATCACGCCGCCTATCGCCTGGCCGCCGAGCCCGAGCGCTTCGACGTGATCGTCACCACCAACCTGTTCGGCGACGTGCTCTCCGATCTGGCGGCGCACGCGGGCGGCGGGCTGGGCCTGGCCTGCTCGTCCAACCTGGGCGAGGCCCACGCGCTGTTCGAACCCGTGCACGGCTCCGCCCCTGACATCGCCGGACGCGACATCGCCAACCCCGTGGCCAGCCTGCGCGCCGGCGCCGCGCTGCTCGCGCACCAGGGCCTGTCGGATGCAGCCCAACGCCTGACCGACGCGCTCGACGACTGCCTGGCCAGGGGCCCCTGGACCGCAGACCTGGGCGGCGACGCTTCCACCGGCGCGGTCACCGATGCCGTGCTCAGGCGACTGGCCGCCAGCGGCTCGAGCGCCGACGCCGCCCACAACCTCACCAGCCGGCCCAGCGCGTCGGCTCCCGTCCTGCAGCACCCCCCTACGGAGAGAGAAGCATGAACACCTGTCCCGAATGTGAGAGCAGCGTGACCGTCCCCACCGACGCCGTCGAAGGCGAGATCGTGGCCTGCAACTCGTGCAGCGCGGAGCTCGAGCTCCTGGCGCTCGACCCCGTCGACCTGGCCCTGGCTCCCGAGCTGGCCGAGGACTGGGGAGAGTGACCCCATGATCGCCCTGCTCGCATCCCGCGTCCGCGTCGAAGAGAAGCTGCTGCTGCAGTCGTACAGCGACGCCGGCATGCAGCCGGTGCGGCTCGACCCCCGACGTCTATGGGCCGACCTCTCCGGGTCGAGGCTCGACGAGGCGCTGCGCGGCGTGACCGTCGTGCACGATCGCTCGATCGCCTTCGGCACCACCGCGCACCTGCTGGAGGTGCTGGAGTCCCGCGGCATCCGCTGCGTGAACACGTCGGCGGTGGTGCGCACCTGCGGCGACAAGATCGCCACGTCGGTGGCGCTGCAGCGCGCCGGCGTGCCGCAGCCCGAGACGCGCCTGGCCTTCAGCACCGAGGAGGCCCTGCGCCTGCTCGACGAAGACCTGGGCTACCCCGCGGTGATCAAGCCGGCGGTGGGCAGCTGGGGACGCCTGGTGGCGCGGCTCAACGACCGCCACGCCGCCGAGGCCGTGCTGGAGGACCGCGAGCAGCTCGGCGGCTGGACCCACCGCTCGCTCTACCTGCAGCGACTGGTAGACAAGCCCGGGCGCGACGTGCGCGTGTTCGTCGTGGGCGAGCAGCCCGTGGCGGCCATCTTCCGGCACAGCGAGCACTGGATCACCAACACCGCGCGTGGCGCGACCACCAGCGCCTGCCCCGTCGATGGCATCTTCGGCGCGCTGGCCATGGACGCCGCCCGCGCGGTGGGCGGCGGACTGCTGGCCGTCGACATCGTGGAAGACCCGCAGCTCGGTCCGCTGGTGCTGGAGGTCAACCACGGCATGGAGTTCCGCAACAGCATCGAGCCCACGGGCGTCGACATCCCCGGCGCCATGGTGAGCCATGTGCTGGCCGCCCACGCCGCCTGGGCCCAGTCGAGCTCAGCCTGCAGCGGAGCGACATCATGATCCGCGCAGCCATCGCGGGCGCCTCGGGCTACGTGGGCGGCGAGCTCATCCGCTGGCTACTCGGCCACCCAGAGGTCGAGCTGGTGGGCGCAAGCTCCGAGCGCCTGGCCGGGCAGCCACTGCAGCGCGTGCACCCTCACCTGCGCGGCCGCGCGCGCAGCCGCTTCTGCCGCATGGACGAGCTGCCGAGCTGCGACGTGCTGTTCCTGGCCCTGCCCCACGGGCGCGCGGCACGCCGCATCGACGCCCTGGCAGATCGGGCCGAGCGCATCGTGGACTGCTCGGCCGACTTCCGCCTGTCCGACGCCGACAACTACGCGCGCTGGTACGGCGAGCCGCACCCCGCGCCCGAGTGGCTGGAGCGCTTCGCGTACGGGCTGCCGGAGCTGCAGCGCGGCGACCTCGGCGGCGCGCGCTACGTCAGCGGCGTGGGCTGCAACGCCACCGCCGTGCAGCTGGCCCTGGCGCCGCTCGAGCGAGCGGGCCTGCTCAGCCGCGAGCAGCCCGTGGTGGCGGAGGTCAAGGTGGGCTCCAGCGAGGGCGGCGCCAGCTCCAGCGACGCCAGCCACCACCCCGTGCGCAGCGGCTGTGTGCGCAGCTACGCGCCCGTGGGCCACCGCCATGCTGCGGAGGTCGAGCAGACCTTCGAGGGCCTCGAGCTGCACCTCTCCATCACGGCGGTCGAGATGGTGCGCGGCGCCCTGGCCACCTGTCACCTGCGCATCGATCAGGACGTGAGCGAGCGCGACCTGGTGCGCGCCTACGGCTCCTACGCCGCGGAGCGACCCTTCGTCGACGTGCTGCACGAACGCGCCGGGCCCTACCGCCACCCCGAACCCAAGCTCGTCACCGGAACCAACCGCGCGCAGATCGGCTTCGCACTGGACGCCGAGCGCGGGCGCGTCGTGTCGCTCTGCGCCCTCGACAACCTGGGCAAGGGCGCGGCCGGCACCGCCGTGCAGAGCATGAACCTGATGTTTGGCCTCGACGAGACCGCCGGTCTCGACTTCGGCGGCATCCACCCTCTCTGAACGCCGCGGCTACGCGGCCATCCTGGACACACAGACCATGACCCTCATCGTGAAGATCGGTGGAGCCGCAGGCATCGGCGGCGACGCCCTGCTGGATGACCTCGCGGCCCTGGCGCGCCGGCGCGACGACCTCGTGCTGGTGCACGGCGGATCCGACGAGACCACGCGTCTGCAACAGGCGCTGGGCAAGCCGGCGCGCTTCGTGACCTCGCCCTCGGGGCAGCAGAGCAGGGTCTGCGAGCGTGATGACCTGGAGGCCTTCTTGATGGCCACGGCGCTGGTGAATCGCCGGCTGGTGGAGGGGCTCACGGCGCGGGGCCTGCGCCCCATGGGGCTGTCCGGCGCCGACGGCGGGCTCGTGCGCGGCCAACGCAAGAGCCGCGTGCGCGCCGTGCAGGACGGGCGTCAGCGCGTGCTGCGCGACCAGTGGACCGGACGCCCGGAGCGGGTGGACACCGAGCTGCTGGAGCGGCTGCAACAGGGCGGCCTGCTGCCTGTGCTCGCGCCGGTCTGCAGCGACGACAGCGGCGATCTGTTCAACGTGGACGGCGACCGGCTGGCGGCGCGCCTGGCCCAGGACACCGGCGCCGAGACGCTGGTCATCCTCACCAACGTGCCGGGCCTGCTGGAGGACCCGGCGCGCCCCGAGACCCTGGTGGCCCACGTGCCGAGCGAGCGCATGGACGACGCCGCCGCCCTGGCGAAGGGGCGCATGGCCAAGAAGATCCTGGCGGCGCGCGAGGCGCTCGCCGGAGGTGTAGCGCGGGTGATCCTGGCAGACGCGCGCTCGGAGCATCCGCTGGCCGACGCCCTGGCTGGCCGCGGCACCGTACTTGGCCAGCCGCTGGCGGACGCGACGAACAACGCAGCCCCGGCCAACGCGGCCAACGCGGCCAACGCGGCCAACGCGGCCAACGCGGCCGACACAGCCAACGCACCCGACGCACCCGACGCAGCCAATGCTGCGGACGCAGCCGCGCTCGCCGACCCCACGAGCTTCGATGCCGGCTTCTCCGGGCACCGCGGTCTGACCCTGGTGCGCGGCGAGGGCTCCCACGTCTGGGACGCCAACGGCCGTCGCTACCTGGACGCCACCAGCATGTTTGGCGTGGCCTCGCTGGGCCACGCACACCCGGCCCTCGCCCGCGCGCTGTGCGACCAATCGCGACGCCTGGTCTCGTGCTTCGCCAGCTTCGCCAACGATCAGCGCGCGAGCCTGCTGCGACGCCTGACGCAGCTGCTCGCGCCGCTGGACCGCGTGTTCCTGTGCAACTCGGGCACCGAGGCCGTGGAGGCCGCCATCAAGACCGCGCGGCGGGTCACCGGACGACACGGGGTCGTGGCTCTCACGGGCGCCTTTCACGGGCGCACCATGGGCGCGCTGTCCGCCACCTGGCGCCGCAGCCATCGCGAGACCTTCGAGCCGCTGCTCGACGGCTTCGCGCACGTGCGCCCGGGCGACATCGAAGCCCTCGACGCCGCGCTGCACGCAGACGTGGGCCTGCTCCTGCTGGAGATCGTGCAGGGCGAGGGCGGCGTACGCGCGCTCGACCCCGGCTACCTGCGCGCAGCCCGGCGCATGTGCCGTGAACGCGGCATTCTCTTTGCTGTCGATGAGGTCCAGACCGGCGTGGGCCGCACGGGCGACTTCTGCGCCTACCAGGGCGTGGCCGGGCCGGCGGACGCCACAAGCGACGACTCGCAGGCCCGCGTGCCCCACATCCAGCATCTCGATCCGGACATGGTCTGCCTGGCCAAGGGCCTGGGTGGCGGCGTGCCCATCGGCGCGCTGGCCTTCCGCTCCAGCCAGGTGCCCCGGCAGATCGGCACCCACGGCAGCACCTTCGGGGGCAACCCGCTGGCCTGCGCGGCGGCCCTGGCCGTGCTCGACACGCTCGAGCGCGACGGGCTCACGGCCCGCACCGCTGAGCACGGTGAGCGCCTGCGCCGCTGGCTGCGTCAGCGTCTGCGTCCAGGCGCGGGCTCCCCGGTGCGCGACGTGCGCGGGCTCGGCCTCGTGATCGGCGTGGAACTACGCGACGCCGCGGCGCCGGTGCTCAAGCGCCTGCAGCAGCGCGGCGTGCTGGTGCTGGGCGCCGGGCCGCGAGTCGTGCGCTTGCTGCCGCCGCTCACGTGCTCCTGGGCTGACCTGCAGCGCCTGGGCGAGGCCCTGGTGCAGGAGATCATGGGTGCAGACAGCTCCCGCGCGCCCGCGCATGACGCGCCGGCAGACATCAGCGGCGAGCAAGTGCTCTCATGAACGACACCGCAGCCATCGACCTGCTCGAGGAGCTCGTGGGCACCACCAGCCTGAGCGGCGCCGAGCACGACGCCGTGGCGCTGCTCGTCGGGCACCTCAGCGCCCTGGGCTTCGACGCCCACATCGATGAGGCCGGCAACGCCGTGGGCCTGATCGGCAGCGGCGGCCCGCGCGTGACCCTGTTGGGCCACATCGACACGGTGCCCGGGCACGTGCCCCTGCGGCGTGAGGGCGGCCGGCTGTACGGTCGCGGCGCCGTGGACGCCAAGGGCCCGCTGGTGGCGTTCGTGGCCGCCGCGGCCCGCGCCGCCCAGCGCGGCGCCCTGGGTTGCCGCGTCGAACTGGTGGCCTGCGTCGATGAGGAGGGCGCCTCGGTGGGCGCCCAGTACCGGGCCACGCTGCCGGCGCCGGACGTCTGCGTGGTGGGCGAACCCAGCGGCTGGAGCGGCGTGACGCTGGGCTACAAGGGCGTGCTCGACCTGTCGCTCACCCGGCGCGAGGGCGTGGCACACACGGCCGCCGAGGCGCCCGGCGTCGCGGCCCTCGCCTGCCGACAGTTCGTGGCGCTCGAGCGAGCCGCCGCGACGTTCGACGAGGGACAACCCTCGCTCTACGAACGGCTGCTGCTGCACCTGCTCGATCTCGACCTGACGAGTGACGGTCTGTTCGAGCAGGCCCGCCTGCGCCTGCGCCTGCGCCTGCCTCCCCGGCTCCCGCCGCAGCGCGCGCTGGAGTGGGTGCGGGAGCAGGCTCCGGATTGGGACGTGACAGCCGGCGAGGGCCTGCCCGCGTGGGACGGCCCGCGCACGTCGCGGCTGGCGCGCGAGTTCGGCCGCGCCATCGCCGCCGAGGGTGGCCGCGCCCGCTTCCAACGCAAGACCGGCAGCGCGGACATGAACGTCGTGGCGCCCGCGTGGGGCTGTCCCTGCCTGGCGTATGGCCCGGGGGACGCGGCTCTCGACCACACACCCGACGAGCACATCGAGCTGGACGAGTTCAGCCGCGGCGTCGCCGTGCTCTCGCGTTGGCTGGCCGCGCCGCTGGGGGGCGCGGCTTACGGGCCGCGGTGCGCCCCGGCCTCGGTGAACGAAGGTTCGCAGACGGACATGTAGGTGGCGCCGCCGGCGTTGGGCGCGGAGTAGCGCACCCACTCTCCCGCAGCACACTGGATGGCCTGACCCGCCTGAACCTCGTCGCGTCTGCCGCGGGACTCCACGCGCAGCATGCCCGTGAACACGACCAGCGTCTCGTTGAAGTCCGGCTTCTGACCGACCCCGGTCCAACCCATGGGCGCGTTCATGGAGGCCACGCTCAGCCCGGACTCGCCGGTATTGCGCGTGCCGGTGAACTCACGGACCTGCATGGGCGGGTTCTCGCCCACCGTGGTGATGGTGGGACGGTTGATGAGCTTGGGCATGCGCTGTCTCCCTGATTCCCGGTGTGAATCCGCGAGTATGCCTTCTGGCTCCGATGATGCGCAGCGCGGCCGTGATCCACCTGCCGGAGCGAGGCCACAACCGCAGGGCGCTCAGCCGCTGCCCGCTACTCCGCCGCCATCCAGCGGCCCCACAGGCCCTGCACCGCCACGTCTTCGTCCAAGCGCTTGCCGCACTGCTTCAGCGCCAGCGCGATCTGACCCCGGTGATGGGACTCGTGGGCAATCAGGTATGTCATCCAGCGCACGGGGCTGCGACCGAACATGCGCACCCTGGCCTCGCCGGCGAGCGCCTGCTCGAGGAAGGCGTCGACCAGCTTGCCCGAGGCCTTGAGCGCCTTGCGCAGCTCCACCTTGGTGGGCGCCTTGCCGCTCGCGGCCCGGGCCAGCTTGGGGCGTTCACCGGTCTCGTGATAGTGCAGCCAGCCGCGGCGCACGCGATCGAGGTGGAAGAACTGACGTGAGACGTCGCGACCGCGCGAGCCCGTCGGCAGGCAGGCCAGCCCGCCACGCGGCACGGCGTCCAGCAGCAACATGAGCACCTCCTGGTGCCGGCGCCAGGTCTCCAGGAGCTGATCGCTGAGGTCTTCGGATGTCATGTCTGCGCCCAACTCGGTGTTCAGCCCGTCGGCAGGAACCAGTGCACATAGCCGCAACGCTCGCACACGAAACAGGTGGCGGTCTTGTTGGCCCAGTCCATGTCGAAGAACGACATCACGGCCGTGTTGAGCTGGGCATCGCGGCTGAAGAAGCGCTCGTGCTTGCAGATCTCGCAGTGCAGGTCCACGCCGACGACGCGCACCTGCTCAGCCTGCTTGCGTCCGAACAATCCCATGCGGAGTCCTCCGTGTGGTCGCTTGAGTGTCGTCTGGATGATCGCCGAAAAGCTGGCGGGATGCCACGCAGCGCCCTGGTGCAGCTGCGCGCCCATTGGTGCTCGCTGCGTCTCGTCGTGATCCTACGGCGAGCGCGGCGGTCCGGCGGGCTCGGGGAGCGGCTGGGACTCCCGGATCAAGCGTCCACCCAGGAGCGTGGCCGGCGGCAGCAGCAGCAGGAACATCAGGTGATACCAGAGCGGCATGAGCTGCCAGACCTGCGCCTGGATGGCGGCCCCCACCGACACCAACGCCAGGGACAACAGGATCAGCGCCGCGCGCCGCAGCTCCCGTGCGATGGCGGCGGCGCAGGCGCCGCCGATGAGCGAGCAGACCACGCTCAGCCCCAGGGCCGCCAGCAGCGGCGCCCGCTCGGTGTAGGGCTCGCCCTCTGTGAACGACCAGGGCTCATGGGACTTGATACCGGTGTTCCCGGCGAGCCACAGGGCGCTCCAGACGGAGAAGCCGGCGACGATGGCGAAGATCACGCGCAAGACGAGCACTCCGGAAGAACCAGGCAGCGCGCCAGGGTACCGACCGCTCCACCCGCTCGCATGGCGCAACCGCCCGCGTACAAGGCGCCCATGCCGAGCGCCACGACCTCACGACCTCACGACCTCACGACACCAGCGCCCCATGAGCGCAGCACGCCGGGCGCTACGGCGTGACCAGCTGCAACGCCGCCGAGTTGCAGGGCCCCGGGCCCCAGGCCTGCAGCACCAACGCCTCGCCGCTGGACAGGGGCCACGACGGGCCGGCCCAGCGCGCCTCGCCGCGGGCATCGGCGGGCAAGCACAGCGCCAGGTTCACGGGCCACGGAGCCAGCACGGCGCCCGCCCGCGACGCAGCGCAGGCCAGCAACGGCGCACCCGGGCCCGGCGGGCCGGCCAGCAGCCACACCCGCGCGCCCGGGCGCAGGCCCGACACGCGCAACGACCAGGGGCTGCCGGGCTCGAACGCGCCGCGAGCGCTGAGGCGCGGCCGCGCGCCGTCGCCGGCGGAGTCCGCGGCAAACCACGACAGGGGTGGCACGGACATCCGGGCCACGAAGGCGTCCTGGGCGCCCTGAGGCCCGGGCTGCACCGACGCGCCAGCCAGGGGCAGATCGGCGCTGTCGCTCAGGCCTACGATCCAGGCCGCGCCGACCTCGTCCAGGGCCAGACCCAGGGCCTGCTCGCGCCCACTGCCGCCGTAGAAGCTGGCGTAGAGCAGGCGCGCGCCGTCGGAGCTGAAGCGCGCGATCAGGCCGTCCTGCGTGCCGCCCAGGCTCAGGTCGAAGGCTGCCGCGCTGCGGGCCCCGGGGCCCGGGCCACCGGGGACCAGGGGGCCGGGCGATCCGCCCTGGCTGACCACCACGCCGCTGTCGCTCAGCAGGCCCGACGCCGCCGGTGACAGCTTGGGCAACAAGCCGGCGATCAGCCCCAGCGAGCCACTGGAGCCCGCCACCGTGGCCTGCTCTCCGCTGCTGAGCGCCAGCGCCTCCAGCCGATCGTCCGCCGCGCCGCCCAGAAAGCTCGACCAGACCAGGGAGCCGCCGTCGGATGCGAGCCGGGTGACGAAGCCGTCGCAGGCGCCGCCGCCATAGACGGGCTGCGGCGCGTCGGGCGTCACGGGGAAGTCGCTCCCGTGAGTCTCGCCCGCCACCAGCACCTCGCCGAGCGCAGACAGGGCCAGGGCCTGGGCCTCGACCCGCTCGACGCTGCCCAGATAGGTACACCACTCCAGGTCGCTGCCGTCGGCCGAGAGGCGCGCCACCAGGGCGTCGGTCTCGGTGCTGCCGCCGCCGTTGAAGCTCGTGTCGAAGGCGCCGGGCGTGGTGGGCAGGTCGCTCGAGCCGGTCAGGCCCGCTACCACCGGACGCCCCAGCGCGTCGAGTGCCAGCGCGCACAGCTCGTCTCTGAGCGAGCCGCCAAGGTACGTGCTCCATGCGAGCGCGGCGCCGTCGCTGGACAGCCGCGCCACCCAGCCGTCGTTCGTAAGCGCGAGGGAGTTGAAGCTCTCGTCGAACGCGCCCGCGCTGGTGGGAAAGTCGTTGGAGAAGGTCATGCCCGCGACGGTCAGCGTGCCGTCGGCGTCCAGCGCCAGCGCCGTGGCCTCGTCATGGCCCGAGCCGCCCAGCAGCGTCGACCAGTTCAAGCTGCCGTCCGGGTGCAGGCGCGCCACGAAGGCGTCCGTGCCGCCGCTGCTCAGCTGCTGCAGCGCGCCGCTGGTGGTGGGGAAGTCGGGGCTGGCCGAGGTACCCGCCACCAGCACGAAGCCGTCGTCGCCCACGGTCACGGCCTGCGCCACGTCCGGCCGGAAGATGACCGCGTCGGCGCCACCCAGGAAGGTGGCGAACATGAAGGCGCCGTCGCTGGGGTCGATGCGCACCACGAAGGCGTCGTTGTAGCCCGTGATCGCCCCCTGGATGGCGCCCGGCGTGGTGGGGAAGTCGTGCGAGCCCGTGCTGCCCGCCACGATCACGTGCCCTTCCGGCGTGAGCGCCACGGCCTGGGCACGGTCGGCCAGGCCTCCGCCCAGGTGGCTGCCCCAGGTGAGCCCCGGATCGATCACCAGGGCCCGCTGTGGGTCGCGCCGCTGCACGTCGAAGCGCCAGCGCTGTTGATCCAGCAGCACGAAGCGCGCGGGCACGGGGTCGCGCGAGCCGTCCGCAGCTCGCTCCCAGACCAGCGGCGCCGACTGCTGCAGGGTCCCCGCCGCGGTCCGCACGGCGAGGCCCCCGTCGTCCGTGAGCGCCAGCCCCAGCGCGCCCTCGCAGCGCATGACCAGCCCGCCGGCGTCCGCTCCGGGCGCCAGCACGAGGTCGTAGCTCAGGCGCCCCTCGCGAGTGACGAAGTGCAGATCGACGCCCTCGTGCAGGTTGCGATAGGCCAGGCCCGCAAAGGCCCGCGCGTCGCTCACCCAGCGCGACGGGTCGCGGCCGCGGTAGCTGTGGATGCGCGTGAGCGGCTGGCCCAGCGCTTCGGGCTCGGCCCGACGAGCGCCCTCCAACGCGAGGAACACGGCCGCCGCCGCCCCGCCCTCGGGCTCCAGCACCAGCCGCGCGCCGCCCGGGGTGAAGAACACGCTGAGCGACTCGCCGCGAGCCACGAAACGCGCCGGCGCGGCCTCCTGCCCGAGGTTCTCGACGAACAGGAACGGCGGCCGCTGCGGGTGTGCCTGAGCGTGGAGCGAGGTCGGGGTCAGCGACGCCAGGAAGCACAGCGAGAACACGGCGACCAGCGCGGTCGGACGCATGGGCGGGCTCGGGAGAGGGGGCGGGGGCTCGGGGCGCGTGGACCGGCAACGGCCGCGCGGGGGAGCTGCCAAGAGTAGCGCGATTACCCTCGCTCGGGCCGCTGGCCGCGCACGCGTCCCCGCCGTGTGCTCAGCCCCGTTCCGCGCCACGGGTCCTTTCATGAGTCCGAAGGCGTTTTTCAGAGCTGCCACCCCGCGCCCTCTTGAAGGCTGCGCCCTGCGGCATCCGTGCGATAGTGCGGAGTGGGGCAGGTCGCGCGCTTCGGGTCATGAGCAGCGACCGCTAGTGGGCCGGGCACTTGGGTCCACCATCGAAGCTCATCACCAGGAGTCACAGCATGTCGTCAGTTCGTGAAGTCATGGAGCGTGGAGCCAACCGGACGATCCCGCTGGCCGCGCTGCTGCTGGCCCTGTTTGCTCCCCTGGGGATGAGCCAGCCGCTTCCCGGCGACCTGGACAGCGGCCTCGTGCTGGGTCCGGACGCGGGCGGCTTCGGGGGCGAGCTGAACGACGGCGATCTCTTCGGTGCGGCAACGACCTCACTCGGCGACATCAACGGGGACGGCGTGCCCGATCTGGCGCTGGGAGCCCCCGGCAGCGACCACGGCGGCACGGACCGCGGCGCGCTCTGGCTGCTCTTCATGGCCAGCGATGGAACGGTCGCCTCGCAGTCGCTGGTCGGCTCCGATGCGGGCGGCTTCGGGGGCGCGCTCGCGGACCACAGCCGCTTCGGCCAGGCCCTGGCAAGCCCCGGCGACATCGACGGAGACGGCGTGGTCGATCTGGTCGTCGGCGCACCGAGAGATCCGGACGGAGGCTCCAAGCGCGGGGCCGTCTGGGTGCTGTTCCTCGACGCCGGTGGCGGCGTCCGGGCCGAGCAGAAGATCTCGGACCTGGCGGGCGGCTTCACCGGCAAGCTGCGCGACGGTGACGAGTTCGGGCGGGCGCTGTCCGCCGCGGGCGACGTCGACGGCGACGGCGTCCCGGACCTGGCGGTGAGCACCCTCAGCGACCGCAAGGGCGGCACGCGGGCGGGCGCGATCTGGATCCTGTTCCTGAACGCCGATGGCAGCGTGCGTGAGCACCGCCTGATCAACGGCACGCAGGGCGGCTTCGACGGCGAGTTGAACGACAACGACACCTTCGGTAGCGCCCTGGCCCTGCTCGGCGACCTGGACGGCAACGGCGTGGCTGACCTCGCCGTGGGCGCGCTCAACGATGACGACGGCGGCACCGATCGCGGCGCGCTCTGGATCCTGCTGCTCAGCGCCGACGGGATGGTGATCGACGAACACAAGATCTCATCCACCAGCGGCGGCTTCGCGGGCCCTCTGGCTGACGCCGACGGTTTCGGCCGCGGCATCGCCGCCGTGGGCGACGTGGATGGCAATGGGACGCCCGACCTGCTGGTGGGCGCGCCCGGTGACGACGTCGTGGGCAGCGACCGCGGCGCCGTGTGGCTGCTGCTGCTGGCGGCGGACGGCGGCGTGCTCAGCGAGCGGCGCTACGACGAACTGACCGAGCCGGTCATCCCGGGCCTCTCGGACGGAGACGCCTCTGGGTTGGCCCTCAGCGTCGCCGGTGATCTCGACGGCAACGGCGCCGTCGACTGGGTGCTCGGGGCACCGCGCGCCGGCGACGATCGCGGCGAGGCACGCGTGCTGCTGCTGGCTGCGGAGGGGTCGGAACCCTTCGTGCCCTCAGCGTCCATCTTCGACGGCAGGCCGGGGCGGGCCATCCTGGTCCTGCCGGACCCCGAAGGCGCCGGCTCCAGCGACTTCATCGACGAGCCCGTGATCATCACCTCCAACACCAGCGGCCACGGCGTGAACGTGCGTGTCGGACAGTCGGGCAAGACCGGCGATTTCAGCTTCAAGTCCGAACAGGACATCCCCACGGGACAGCACCCGCTGGGAATCGGCAGCGGCAACTTCTCCGCAGGAACCGGCCTGATCGCCGCGCTCGAGGACGTGGTGGTGGCCAACCGCGGCAGCGACGACTTCTCGTTCCTCCTGGGCCTGCCCGACGGCAGCTTTGCGCCCGCCGTGAATCACTCGCTGCTGCCGGAGAACGCGGCTCCGATGGCCGTCTCGGTGGCTGACTACGACCTCGACGGAGAGCTCGACGTCGCGCTGGCAGGGAACGCCGGCATCTCGGTCTTCCTCGGGGTCGGCCACGGCGTCTTCATGCCGCCCGTGTTCACGCCGCTGGCGCTCCTGACCGACATCCAGTCGGGGCTGATCGACGACGACGAGTTCCCGGACCTGATCTGCACCAGTGGCCGGGCGGTCACCCCCGCGCTCCCCAGCGAGGAGGGCTTCGCGACCGTGCTGACAGGCAACGGCGACGGGACGTTCAGGATCTCCAGCACCTTCGCCAGCGGCACCGCCCTGGCCTCGGCGCTGCTGAGCGACGTGAACGCCGACGGGGCGCTGGACGCCCTGCTCGTGTCCCACGCGTTTGACAGTGGCCCCGACGGCCAGCCCCAGGGGCGCATCGACCTCTACGCCGGAGACGGGCTGGGCAGCTTCAGCCTCTCGCCCGCGTTCTCCGGCTATCAGAGCACCAGCGGCCAGGGCATCCACCCGCTGTACGGAGCGCTGGGTGACCTGGACGGCGACGGCACGCTCGACGCCGTCTACAGCAGCGGCGACAACATCGCCCATGAGCCGGGGACCTTTGCCGACGAGCAGCCGCCGGTGTCACTCACAGTGCTGCGCGGCCTCGGCGGCGGCGCGTTCGAGCCGATCGTGGTGGGCACGGCCTACGCGGGCAAGGGCGTGGATCCCATCCTGGCCGACATCTTCGCGGACCCGCAGGGCCTGCCCGACGCCATCCTGGTCTGGTACGAGGACACCGCCGCAGGTCTCGAGGGTGAGGACGAACAGCTCGTGACCTTCGTCACGGCCTTCACGTCCGACGGCGAGGCCGGCTTCTTCGACCCGTCCAGCAGCCAGTTCGACGTGGGCGGCGCTCCCAGTGACGCCACCATCGCCGACGTGAACAGCGACGACAGCGGGTCGGACCACGCGCCGCAAGGGCGGCTCGATGTGCTGGTCTCCAACATGGCCGACAACAGCCTGTCGATCCTGTTGGGCAACGGCGACGGCGGCGTCCGCTCCGAGCTGATGATTCCGGACGTGGGGCCGTACACCTTGGACGACCTGCCTGCGGGGGACTGGGTCGGTGGATTGCGCTGCGTCCGCGTAGCTGACCTGTCTTCGGACGGGCTGCCCGACGCCCTGGTCTGCGGCTGGTTCGTGGACCAGTCCGACGTCGCTCCCGATCCCCGGGTCTTCGCCAGCCTGTCGCGCATGGACGGTGCCCAGGCGGCGCTGGTCCAGTCGCTGCGGCTCGATCGAGCCGGCGAGATGGAGCTGGGTGACCTCTCGGGTGACACTCGCCCCGACGTCGTGCTCGCGGCGCGCGTGGGCCCCGGCGGCCCCGACGCCCTGCACATCTTTGACGCCCTTCACGACGGCTCGCTCCCATTCGCCCCGCGGGTGCTGCCCATCCCTGCTGGCCTGTCGCTGAGCGGCGGGCTGGTGCTGGCGGATGTCAGCGGCGACGGGCGCCTCGACGTGCTGACCACCGCCGTGGACACCGAGGCCGACGAGGGCCTGCTGCTGATCGTCGACGGGGTCAGCTCCGAGAGCGTCACCGTGGCGCTCGGCCCGGCCTGGGGAGAGGTGGCCAGCGTGGTCCTGGGTGACCTCACGGGCGACGGGCTGGCGGACGTCGCGGTGGGGCTGGCGGACGGTCGCTTGTTCGTGGCGCGGGGTCTGGGCGGCAGTCGCTTCGAGGCCTTTGCCGTCGACGCTCAGGCGGCGGCCGTGGGCGGCGGCGCCCTGGCCCTCGCGGACGTGGACGGCGACCAGCGCCTCGACCTGGTGTCTTCGACGGCGACCGACGATGGGAACATCGACCAGGCCTTCGTACGCGTGCTGCTGGGCACCGCTTCCGAGGGCATCTTCTCGATCCAGAACGTGGACGCGCTCCAGGCCACCGGCCCGCTCGGCGCGACCGCGCCACGCATCGCCGACATGAACGGCGACGGCGCGTTGGACCTCGTGCTGGTACACGGCACCTCCAACCGCGTCTCCATCCTCGTGAACCAGCTCAGCAGCTTTGAGTCCTACGGCGGCGGCAAGCCGGGCAGCCGAGGGCTCGTGCCGCAGCTCAGCGCGCAGGGCTTCTCCACGCCTGGAGGGCACTTCGAGTTGCATCTCAGCGACGGACTGGGCGGCGCCAGCGGCGTGCTGCAGGTGGGCAGTGGACGGGTGGAGAGCGGCTTCCTGCACGTGCAGAGCGTCCTGTTCGAGCTGCCCATCGCGCTCGACGGTCTGCCGGGCGAGGTCGGCGCGGGCAGCGGCAGCTGGGACCTGGCCACGCCTGACGACTCGGAACTGGTGGGGCTGGAGGTCAGCTTCCAGGTTCTGCTGCACGACCCGGGCGCCGGGCCTCCGGCTCCCACGCAGCTCGCGGCGAGCCCTGGCTTGGCCATGCTGATCGTGAAGTAGCGCCTCTCCCTGGCCGGCGCAGGGGTTTGATTCAACCGCCGGGCCAGCCGCTTCGTTCAGCCGCCGTGCCAGCCGCTTCGTTCAGCCACGCTGGTTCAGCCGTCCTGCAGCAGCTCCGCCAGTCGCTCCACATGCACCTGACGCGCAGCCCAGCGCGGGCCGCCCTCGGGCAGGGCGTCTCGCGCCGCGACGGCGCTGGCGGCCGCGCCGGCCACGTCCCCCGCCCGCTCCTGCAACGAACGCAGGGTGTCGTAGCTGCTGCTGTGGGCCTGACGCATAGCGTCAGTGGTGAGGCAAGAGCTGCCGTCCCGCTGCGGACCGGTCAGCCGCACGGCACGCGTCGCCAGCCCCACGGCGCGCTCCAACTCGTCCGTCGCGCCCTCAGCCGTGGACAGGTAGTGCCCAAGCACCCAGGCCGCGTTGTTGAGCGCCTGGTGCTCGAGGCCGTTCCGCTCGATGGCGCGCTGCATGCCCTGCACGTAGGCGCGCAGCGTCTCCAGCGGCACCTGGGCGAAGCCGCCGTGTCGGGCCCGGGCCAGCGCCAGGGTCGCGTGTGCCACGTTGTAGTGGGCCTGCCAGTAGGAGTCGTCCAGCTCCCGCGCGGCGAGCGACCGCGCCAAGCCCTCCTGCAACAGCTCGTCGCGGCGCTCGGGCACCAGCTCGGCACGCTTCATGGCCACGGCCCCCAGGCCCAGCTCGCCCGAGAAGACGCCCTGTTCGAGCTGCAACATGCGCGCGTACATCTGGGCTGCCAGGTCCAACGACCGCACGGCGGACGTGACGGCGCCCACCGCCCCCTCAGCGTCACCCTGCACGGCGCTGGCCGACGCCCGCTGCTGCTCCGCACGGGCCCGTTGCAGGGCCTGCTCCGCGACCCAGGTCATGACCCACACATCGTCCCCGTGGTCCTGCGCGGCTGCGAGCACCAGCCCCCAGGCGCGGTCGTCGTGTCCCTGCAGCGCGGCCAGCCGGTGTGGCAGTAAGGCACGCCGGAGCGGCACCACGGTCTCCTGCGCGATGTAGACGTCGAGCGAGTCCTGCGCCCCCTCCCAGTCCAAGCGCCCGGCCGCGGCGCGGTACAGGATCAGCTGCCCCTCCGGATCGTCGGGGAACCAGCGGCGATAGTCACTGAGGTACTCGCCCACGTCGCCCCACAGGCACAGGTCCGCCGACACGCGCGCCAACTCCAGGTTGAGCTGGTCGCGCGGCGCGTCGGGCTGACGGCCCGCCCGCAGGTAGGCGTCACGCGCGTCGCGCGAACGGCGCGTGTCGCGCAGCACGTCCCCCGCCAGGATCCACGCGCTCCAGTCCGCGTCCGGGCGATCCCGCGCCAGACGCTCACGGGCCTGGGCCGCCTGGGCGGCGTGGCCGAGCGTGTCGTCGATGGCGAACATGAGCGCGTCGTGCACGGGCGTGTCGAGCAACTCACGGTCCAGCCGACCGACCCAGGCCGCCGCCAACAGGGGCCGCTCGCGCTTGAGGTAACCGCGCGCCAGCAGCAGCACGTCGTCATCCTGCAGGCGCCCCGACCAGCGCTCCTCGAAGGCCTCCAGGTCGCTGATGTCCGGGCGCGAACCCAGCCACTCCTGCGCCAGGCGCGACGCCGTGACCTCGCGATCCGCAAGCTGGAGCTGGCCCAGGCGCCGCTGTTCGAGCTCCCACGCCGCCGCTCCCGCGAGCGACAACACCAGCGCCAACGCCGCCGCCATGGCCGGGCGTCGACGACTCGGGCGCACGCGCCGCCCGAGCTGCAGCGCCGGCCAGATCATGAGCAACGTGGCCAAGCCCAGGAGCCCCATGCGCGCTGCGTGCCAGGCGGCACCCGTATCGCTCAGCCGCCGCATCACCAGCGCGTCCAGGGCGATCCAGGCCGTGGGCAGCAGCAACAGCAGCGTCACCAGCGTGGAGCTCGCCTGGCGCTGGATCGACCGCAAGGCCCGCATGAGCGTGCCCACCGGCCGGGCCAGGGTGGTCTCTGCGCCCAGGAAACGGCGCAGGTCTTCGGCCAGCTCCTCGGCCGTCGCGTAGCGGGCGTCGGGCGACTTCTCCAGGGCGCGCAGGCAGACCGCCTCCAGGTCGGCCGGGATGCCCGGGCGCAACGAACGCAGGCTGCGCGGCGCGCGGTTGAGGATGTCGTTGAACATGCCCTGCAGCGTCTTGCCGTCGAAGGGCGGCCGCCCCGTGATCAGCCTGTAGAGCAGGGAGCCCAGGCTGTAGACGTCGGTGCGGCCGTCGATGGCGGTGGGCTCGGCCGTGACCTGCTCGGGGCTCATGTAGTGCGGCGTGCCCATGATGGCGCCGGTCTGCGAGAGCCCCAGCTTGTCGTCCATGCGCGCCAGGCCGAAGTCGGCGATCTTGGGCTCACCCTCCTCTGTGAACAGGATGTTGTCGGGCTTGATGTCGCGGTGGATGACGCCGTGCGCGTGGGCGTGCTGCAGCGCGAGGGCCAGCTTGCGCACGAGCTCGGCCGCTCGCTGGCAGGCCGCCTCCACGTCGCCCTCGAGGTCCGCGATGCGGTCACACTGCGCCGCAAGGTCGCCGCCCGTGACCAGCTCCTGCATCAGCAGCAGGTAGCCGCCGGATTCCTCGAATCCGTAGACGGAGACGATGTTCGGGTGGCTGAGGCGCCCCGCCGCCTCCGCCTCGCGGTGAAACCGATCCACCTGCTCGCTGCCCAGGGAGAAGTCCTTGGGCAGGATCTTCACCGCGACGGTGCGGTCCATGGAGAGCTGCCGCCCCTCGTACACGATCCCCTGGGCCCCTCGCCCGATCTCACGGACGAGCTGCAGGTCCCCGAAGCGGGCCCCGGGCGTGATGCTCGCCTGGCCCCCGCCCTGCCCCTGGGCGGGGCGTGCCTCGGAGTCGTCTTGTGCCGTCTCCTGTCTCCGTCGATGCGGTGCCGCTCGCAGCTACCTGCCCCACGACAGGGGCCTGTGTGCATCCTGCCATTTGTATTCAGGGGAGCAACCTTTAGGGCCGGCTCGCAGGCCGTGCGGCGGAGCTGGCGCCCGCGCGAGCGCATCCCGCAGCGAGCTCTGCTGCTAGCGCGCCGCCAGCACCGCGGCGCCGCGGACGCGCTGCCGCGGCCAGACCCGTCGCAGGGCGCGCTGCATGTCGGGCACGCGCGCCAACGAGACCCGCGTCTCGGCGCCCTCCAGCCCCAGGCGCGGGTGGTAGCGCCACAGGAACTCGTCACCGCTGCGGGCGTTGACGCGCGGACGCAGCTCGTCGGTCACCAGCTCCACCAGGAACGGCACCAAGGTGCGCCCCAGGGCCATCAGCTCGGTGCTGCCGAAGCGCGCGGCGATGGCCGCTCGCCAGGCGGAGGCGTCGTCGTTCAGGCCGGCCTGCTCGAGCAGCCACTCGCTGGGCACCTCACTGTGGCCCTCGCGCGTGGCGCGCAGGCAGAGCGAGTGCAGGCCCGCCACGCCGTGGCGCTCGACGATGCGCGCCACCAGCAGGTAGCCCAGGCCGTACAGCCGCGGGTCGGAGACCGAGACCTGGTACGGCTTCCAGAAGGAGCCGCCGTCGTCGCCGCTGGAGCGGATGGCCACGCTGGGCGGCGGCAGGGGCTCGCTGTCCTCCGGCCGGCCCAGGAACGTGAAGCGCGCCACCTGCCGCGTGCCGCTGCGCGCGGGCATCCAGAGCCCGAGCGCTAGGCCGTCGAAGGCCGCGCTGGCCTTGGCCAGGTGATCGGCGCGCAGGGAGCTGGCCAGCTCGGGGTTGAGTTGTTCCTGCACCCAGTCGGCCAGGCCCTCCTCGGCCACGGCGGGAAGAGGCTCCCAGCTCTCGCCCAACAGGGCGTGCACCAGCTCGTGGCCCAGGGCCGCCGAGAGCTCGCGCGGGCTGGCCTCCAGCATGTGGATGCGCCCCACGCCCTCGATGGTGAAGGCGGGCACCTCGGCGCTCACCTCCCAGTGGCTGTAGATGGCGAGCTGGCGCTGCACCCAGACCTCGACCGGCGCGCGGCGAGTGTCCGGCAGCAGCGCGTGCACCTGGGGCGCGAGCTTGTCCAGCAATCCGGCCACGCGCTGGGCGGCGTGGGGCGAGTCGGCGCGCACCACGCCCATCTGGGCCTTCACCTTGACCTGCGGAGGCGCCACCAGACAGGCCGGCGCGAGCGCCAGCAGGAGCACGACGAGCAGTGGGCGAAGGGAGCAGGGCACAGCAGGAGCTTAGCGCGCCGCGGGCGATCCGGCTGGCCGCGCACCCCGGGCCAGCCGCTGGGCGGGGCGTTGGCAGCAGCCGCGAGCGCTGGTCGACGCGGCACGCGACTCGCGCATCATGAGATGGCGTGCCGCGCCCAGACCGCTCGCCTGGCGGCTCAGTAGCGCCCCGCCGAGACCACCTGCCCGAAGCTGTCCAGGCGCACCCAGTAGCGCCCGGGGGACCAGACGCCCCCGGGGCCCCAGAGCAGGGTGTGCCCGCCCGGCGGCCCCTGGTCCACGACCCGGGTGGGGTGGGACAGAAAGCTCCAGACCAGGTGCTGAGCGGTCATGCCTGTGCGCACCTCGTGGCGCAGCACATCGGCCGCGCGAGCCGGCTCAGACAGCTGGAAACGCAGCATCTCCTCGAGCAGGTGCTGCTCGATCAACGGCGAGCTCACGTCCTTCAGATAGCGGGCTGGCACCGTCATCAGCAGCACGTTCTCCGGCACATTGGGCGGCGGAGAGACGGGCGGCAAGGCCGGGGTCACAGACCAGGAGCAACCGGCCAGCACGAGAACGAACATCAGGAGGAGGAGTCTCACGGTCGACCATCATAGAATCGAATGCGGGTCAGCACAGCGTCTGACTCCGGATCGTCTCGGCTGGGCCCAGGCCCAGCCCCCTCCCAGAGAGCCCTGCTCGTGAGCCCGGACACCCCCCTGGCCGCCTGGGCCCGTGTCGCCGCCGCGCACCTGCGCGAGGTGGCCCACGCGCTGGTGGCCCCCAGCCTGGGCGATCACGAGGGCGAGGAGCACTGGCGCACCTCCACGCAGGTCTTCACGGTGCACGACGCCCTGGCCGGCGCCGAGCTGGAGGCCCGCTTTGCCCGCAGCTTCGGCGGCCACGGCCTGGTGGTGGAGGACCGCGAGCCCGTACCGGGGGACGGCGTGCACGAGTGGCACATCGACCCCATCGACGGCAGCGCCAACCACATGCGCGGCATCCCCTACGTGTCGCTCACCACCGGGCTGCTGCGGGACGGCGAGGCCGTGGTGGGCGTGGTGCACGACGTGCTGCGCGACACGACCCTGGTGGCCTGGCAGGGCGGCGGCGCCTGGCGGCTGATGCCGGATGGCCAGGCGCCCCGGCCCATCCGGCTGGAGCACGGCGGGCGCCTCTCCGACGCCGTCGCCATCGTGCACGTGGCCCGGCGCGGCCCGCTGATGGGCCGCGAGGGCGCCCTGGCGCACCTGCTCTGGCAGGTACGCAAGATGCGCTGCATGGGCTCCATCGCCCTCGACCTGGCGCTGGTGGCGGCGGGCGAGGCCGACCTGCTGGTGGCCGGCCGCGGCAGGCCGCAGCGGCTGCTCGACATCCTGGGAGGCGTGCTGCTGGTGCGCGAGGCGGGCGGCGCGGTCGTCACGGCCGACGGCCCCGACCTGGCCTGGAGCTCGCGCACGCTACTGGCCGGACCCGGGGACACCTGCCGCCAACTGGTGGACGTCATGGCCGAGTACCAGCTCGAGGCCTGGCTGGCCGAAGACGCGCGCCAGCCGGGCAGCGACCCGAGCCACGCCTGAGGGCCGGCGGCGCGGCGCGGGCCCGAGCTGCAGATCGAGCAGCTGCGCCAACGACGCGACCTGGCCTTCGCGTGCCCTTCAACCTCAGCCCGGGGCTGGTCGTCTCGCTCTAGAACGAGAACGAGCGGGCGAGGGCGACTCCTCGCGGCGGCTGGTCATGCACCGCGGCCAAGCGCTCGACGAGAAGGCTCGCCCCCAGGCGCTGAACGGCCTCCTCGGCGACACGGGTCCTCTTGCCTGCGACGACCCTGGCTCGCGCAGGTCCGCATCAGGGCGTCGTCCCCTTGATGGCGTTGCTCAGCGCCACGCCCTGCACGGCCGCGGCGTCCTGAATGGCCCACTGCACCCACAGCTCCGTGCTGGCTGGCAAGCCCGGTGGCATGACGAATGGCAGCCCGAGCCCGCCCGCGCCGCCGGTGACGAAGAGACCGCCATCGGCCACGGGCGGGAAGGCGATGAGCATGCCGCCCTTGAACGTGACGGGTGTGCTCGAGAGCGCGACGAAGAGCAGCGACAGGGCGCCAGGCGCCGCGCCGGAGAGTTCGATGGCGTTGCTACTCCCAGGAGCGAGCGTGCCGCTGCCGACAAGCAGCGGGTTGCCGTGGAGGCCGGCCAGGGCAAATCCGGCGTGGGTCCAGGGCGGAACGATGGCACGCAGCGCCATGGAGTGCCCATAGCCCGCCGCCACATGGGTGAAGCCGGTATTGGCTGGTTGGTTCGAGACCTGCCCCCAGACGTCGTAGCCCCAGCCTGCGACGGAGCCGTCGGCACGCAGGGCCAAGGAATGATACCCACCCCCCGCGATCTGCCTGAAGCCCGATTCAACAGGCGTGTCGGAGACCGTACCGCTCCAGTCAGCTCCCCATGACACGATCGAGCCGTCGGCACGCAGCGCCATGCAATGGAAGGAGCCACACGCGACCTGGACGAAACCCATTCCCGCGGGCGTGTTCGAAACCTGCCCCCAATCGTCGGCTCCCCAGGAGACGAGTGAGCCGTCGACTCGCAGCGCCAGGCCATGCCGCGAGGACGCCGCCACCTGGTTGAAGCCCGGACCCGCAGGTGCGTTCGAGACCTGGCCCCAAGCGTCCCAACCCCACCCGCTGATCGAGCCGTCGGCGTTCAGCGCCAAGCAGTGGTAGTCGCCCGCCGCGATCTGGCTGAAGCCCGTTCCCGGCGGG
>QNBX01000020.1 GCA_003644265.1 Planctomycetota bacterium | reverse complement strand
CGACAGGCGCCGAGGCCGAAGAGCTGCCGCTGTCGGGGGTCGTGTCCACCAAGGGCTCCGGGGCTGACGGGTCACGGCAGGGGCGGCCGACCGATGCACCCGGCCGCTCGATCCTCAAGCGCCCGAAACGGACCACCGCGCCTGTCCGAGCGGCCACTCTAGCGTCAAGCAAACCCTTGTCAAGCAAGCGCTTAGGGCGAGAGCTCCGGCTCCGCAGGGCCTCCCGTGGCGGCCCGCCGGGTGGGACTCTGGCGACTGTCCAGCACCAGCGTGAAGGGCCCATCGTTCAACAACTCGAGCGCCATCATGGCGCCAAAGCGGCCCGCGGCCACGGACACGCCGCGCTGCCCCAGGCGAGCGCTCAAGCAGTCGACCAGCTGGCGCGCCCGAGCCGGCTCGGCCGAGCGCGTGAACGACGGGCGTCGCCCCTTGCGCCAGTCGGCGGCCAGGGTGAACTGCGGCACCACCAGCGCGCTGCCGCCCACGTCCAACAGCGAGCGGTTGCTGAGCCCCTCTTCATCGGCGAACAGGCGCAGGTCCACCAGCTTGTCGGCCAACCACTCGACGTCGGGCTCGAGGTCGTCGTCCAAGGCGCAGACCAGCAGGCACAGCCCGTGCTCGATGGCCCCCACGCGCTCGCCGTCCACCGTCACGCTGGCGCGGCTGACGCGCTGCGCCACGACGATCATGGTTGCACCGGCGCGCCGCTCATGCCCACGGCCTCACGCGCGGCGCCCAGCACCTCGCGCGCCACCACCCGCGCCTTGGCGGCGCCCGCGCGCAGCACGTCCTCGAGCACGTCCGCGTCGGCGGCCAGCTCGCGCCGGCGTTCGCGGGCGGGGCCAAAGTACTCGTTGAGCGCGGCCAGCAGGGCCTTCTTGGCGTCGCCGTAGCCGTAGCCCCCGAGCGAGAGGCGCTGCGCCATCTCGGTCACATCTTCGGGCGCGGCCACCAGCCGGAAGAGCTGGAAGATCGTGCAGGCCTCGGGGTCCTTGGCGTCGTCCACCCCGGCGCTGTCCGTGACCATGGACATGACCTGCTTCTTGAGCGGCTTGCCTTCACTGAACAGGCTGATGGTGTTGCCGTACGACTTGCTCATCTTCTGCCCGTCGGTGCCCGGCACCACCGCGGCTTCGGACGCCAGGCGCGACTCCGGGCGCGCAAAGACCTGGCACTTGTAGGCGGCGTGGAACGACTCGGCCATGTCCTGCGCCATCTCGATGTGCTGCACCTGATCCTTGCCCACCGGCACCAGGTCGGAACGGAAGGCCAGGATGTCCGCCGCCATGAGCACCGGGTACAGGAACAGCCCGGCCCGCGGACGAATCCCCTTGGCCAGCTTGTCCTTGTAGCTGTGGGCCCGCTCCAGCAGCCCCATGCCGGTGACGGTCGACAACAACCAGGTCAGCTCGCAGACCTCGGGCACGTCGGACTGGCGCCAGAGCACCGCCCGCCCCGGGTCCAGCCCCAGGGCCAGGTAGTCGAGGGCCACGTCGCGCACGAAGCCTGAGAACGCCGCGCGGTCTTGCACGGTCGTGAGCGCGTGGTAGTCCGCGATGAAGTAGTAGGCCTGCCCCTGCTCCTGCAGCTCCACGTGCTGCCGAATGGCGCCGAAGTAGTTGCCCAGGTGCAGCGTCCCGCTGGGCTGGATGCCCGACAAGATGCGCGGGGCGGGCGAAGGGCTGCTCATCGGGAGACTCCGGTGCGGTCACGTCGCGGGGCCGGTCGACGACGGGCCAGCCGGGGCGACCGAGGCGCAAGGGTGCCACCGTTGACCCGGCCGCTCAACCGCCCTCGGCCCGTCGTGGCCAGTGGCCGCTCAGACCGCCTCGTCCACCGTGTGCATCAGTCCCATGTAGCGTCGCAGGCGCTGCAGCAGCAGCTGCGGCCGCTTGAGCTCGCGCCAGACGCGGGAGGGGCGCAGGTAGAAGCGGCGGTAGGCGCGCCGCAGCAGGCGGCTGACCTGCGCGCCGCTCATGACCTGCGCCACACCCACCGGCGTGGTGCCTGTGAACTGCGAGAAGTCGAACTCCTCGTCCCCGCGCGAGGCCATGCTCTGCTTGTAGAGCTGGGTGTCCGGGTAGGGCGTCACCGCCGTGAACTGCACCGTGTCCGGATCGAGGTACACGGCCAGGGCGATGGTCTCGGCGGCCATCTCAGGCGTCTCCTCCGGAAACCCGATCATGAAGAAGCCGCGCGTGCCGATGCCGTGCCGTCGGCAGGCGTCCACCACCACCTTGGCGTGGTCATGGTCCTTGATCTTGCCGCGGCTGTACTTCTTCTGGAGCTCGGCGTTGCCTGACTCGACCCCGAAGGACACCGACATGCAGCCGGCCGCGGCCATGCGCCGCAGCATGTCGTCGTTGAGGGTCTTGATGGCCGTCTCGCACTGCCACTTCAGGCCCAGGTCGGCGGCGCTGAGCAGGTCGCACAGCTCGAGCACGCGCTGCTGGTCATGGGCAAACAGCGGGTCGCGGAAGACCACGTTGGTCACGCCGTGCTGCTCGACGATCTCACGCAGTTCGGCGAACACATTGGCCGCGGAGCGCCCTCGCCAGAGCACGCCCTGGGCCACCACGTAGCCGCAGTAGGTGCAGTTGATGGGACATCCGCGCGAGGACTGCACGGCCTGGATGGGCCCCTCCATGGTGGGAATGCAGTAGCGCTCGTTGGGCAGCAGGTCGCGGCTCGGAAAGGGCAGCGCGTCCAGGGCGTCGCCCTTGAGCAGGGGCCGGTTGGGGTTGTGCAGCACCTCGTCGCCGCGCCGCACGGACAGGCCGTCCACGGCCAGCGGGTCCTGGCCCAGCACCAGCTGCTCCAGCATGGCCGCCACCGTGAGCTCCGGCTCGCCGCGTACCACGGCGTCGATGGCGCTGGAGCCCATGGCCATGTCGGGAATCTTGCTGCCCTGGCTGCCCGTGACGAAGACCAGCGTCTCGGGGCGCGCACGCTTGATGCGGTCGCCCAGCTCGAGGTCGAGCCGGATGGTGGCGCTGGAGGTGGCCAGACCCACCACCTCCGGAGCGAAGGCAGCCACCCGCTCCAGCACCTCGTCGGGACTGGTGCCGTCCGCCTCGGCGTCGATCAGAGTGACCTTGTGACCGGCCTGCCCCAGACTGGCCGCCACATACATGAGGTCGAGCGGCGGGTAGCAGAGCCCCTCCCCGACCACCATCCCGAAGCCCCCCATGAGCCCGCGGCTCACCCGTTGCCTGGGAGGCGGCGGAGGGTTGATCAGCAGGACGCGCATGGTGCACCCATCGTATCACCGCAACGTGTCGCTTGAGCCCGCTGCTCGCTCGAGCCGTGCGGTCAAGTCACCCCGGCGGGGAGCCGAGACGGGAGTTCGGGCCGGACAACCGCGCCCACGCAGGCCGTGGCCCCCCAGGCCGCCGCACCAGCACGCGAGATCGCTCCACCATGCTGCATGCCCCCAGACCCCGCACCAGCCGATCATCGAGGACGAAGCGCACCTTTCGGGAGCCCGACACGGGCCTTCGGAAGATGCGCCGGATCTCCAGGTCCTGCGCTACGCTCGCTGGCCGTTGCGGGCCGCTGGATCCGGCTCGCGACCCGGCCACACCTGATCACACGCTCGTCAAGACGCTTGCCGCCCCCAGGCTCGCTGATCTCGTGTTCGCCGGAAGCCAGCCATGATGCGCTCGCGTCGTGCCCACCCCGGCCGTCTGGCCCTGGGGCTCGCGCTGCTGGCGGCCACGGGCTGTGGCGGCGGCGGCTCGCCCAGCGCCGCGGCCAGCAGCAACGGCGGCAGCAGCAGCGCAGGCGGCGGCCAGAGCGGCAGCAGCTTCGACCCCGACCAGGGCGGCGCGGGCGGCGGCAGCCTGTCCATTCCGGTCGTGGCCCAGGAGGCCCTGACGAGTTCACAGGGCGGGATCAACCGCCTGGCGTCCGTGGCCACCTTCGGCTTCCCCCTGGCCCAGGCCGACGGCGTCTACGTCGACCCCGGCAGCGGACGCCCGGCCCTGGCCGTGGAGGGCAGCAACCGCTGGCAGTTCAGCAGCTTGGATCAGTGGCCCGACGGCAGCGCCAAGTGGGTGCTGGTCGACCTGCTGACGGACGTGGCCGCCGGACAGCAGACGCCCCTGCTGATCACCAACGGCAGCGGTGTCTCGGACGGCGCGGCGTTGGCCACACTCGGCTCGGACACGGTCGAGATCGACACCGGCCCGCTGCAGGTGACTCTGTCCCGGGACGACTTCGACCTGTTCGAGCACGTCACGGTCGATCAGCAGCCGCTGGTGCGCCCGTCCACCGAGCCGGGCCTCTACGCCACGACCATGAGCGGTGAACTGCTGCTCCCCGGCGACGACACCCAGGTCACGCTCGAGCGCAACGGGCCGGCCTGCTCCATCGTGGTCGCCGAGGGAAAGCTGGTGGACGCCACCGACAGCGCCCAGGCCTGGTTCAGCTGCCGTCTCATCTTCCGCGCCGGATCGCGCGACGTGGAGACCACGCTCACGCTGCGCAACGCTAGCCAGTTCAAGAACGAGCACCTGCAGCTCGGGTCGTTCGAGCTGGCGGTCAAGCTGGATACGGGCACGGACACCGCCGTCACGACCACGACCCGCACCGGCCAGCCCCACTTCAGTCAAGCGCTCGCCGCCGGCGAGGAGTGCGTCTACTACATGGGCCAGACCAGCGCCAGCGTCACGGACCTGGGCTCGTCGCAGTACCGCCCGCACATCCCCAAGCAGAGCGGCAGCGCCACCCAGCTCGTGGACCAGGGCTACGAGCTCAGCGTGGGCGGCGCCGTGGTGCACGCGCTGGGCAACAAGTACGACTACGCCAACAAGCCCTGGCTCGACCTGACCGGCGCGGCGGGCGGCGTCACCATCGCCATCCAGCGCCTCTCGCAGATGTGGCCGGGGTCACTGGAGGCCGACGGTGACGGCCTGGTGACGTTGGGCGCGTTCAGCTCCCGCAACGACGCCGGCTTCACCTGGCTCTGGCAGCAGCACGAGAGCCGCGCCGCCATCTTCTCGTTCCACCGGGATCAGAGCGGGAGCCCGGACACCGCCGCGATCATCCTGGATCACCCGCTGTCGGGCCGGGTCAGTGACTATCTGCACTACGACGCGGCCGGCGTGTTCCCCTACCGCCTGGTGACCGAGGCTCAGACCCAGCAGGTGTTCGCCGCCCTGGGCATCAGCCAGAACATCTCGCCGGGCAACATCACGCCGGCGGTCCGGCGCTACCTCTATTCACACGAGTCCGGCGGCCCCAACAACTACCCACGCATCGAGACCCACCTGGCGTCGCACTGGCTGCGCTTCGGCGCGGGCGGCTACTACCTCAGCGCCCTCGACCAGGCGCTCTACAAGAGCGAGTGGCAGATCCGGCGCAGCGACGACTTCGTGGACGCCAACGCCAGCGCCTATGCCGCCTCCAACGCCTACCTGCCCACGACACACGGCACCTTCGGCGATGACGAGCACCGCTACCGCGAGGGGATCATCCTGGCCTACCACCTCACGGGTGACCCGCGCTTCAGGGACGCCATCTACGATGAGGCCGAGTTGCTGCGCGGCGTCTACGTGTGGGCCCACGAGCGCTCCATGTACAAGACGCTCGTGGCCATGGCGCACGTGATCGAGTTCACGGGCGACACCGACCTGCGCGACTCGCGGCTGATCCCGCGCCTGGAGTACATCACCCAGCCCAGCGGGCTCAACGTGTGCGCGGCCAGCTCGGGCTACGGCTGGGAAGGAACGCCGCTCAACCCGGCGCAATTCGCGGCCCTGACCCCTGGCGTCGACCGCCGCTACTACGCCTACTCCGGCGACCTCCACGCCGAGAAGGCCCCGGGCGAGCACTTCCAGGCGCGCGGTTTCATCACCGCCAGCTTCGGCCCCGTGGGCTACTACCATGCCGCGCGCGCGCTCGACCCGCTCGATCCGCTGCAGCGGCCCATGCACGACGCCGCCCGCGCACGCATGCGCGACCTCGCCTGGTGGACCCGGGAAGATCTCTTCTTCCAGATGACCCCACCCAACGGCCCGTACGACTACCGGATGGTGTACAGCTACGGCGTCTGCGGGCAGTACATCAAGTCCATCGATGCGTATGACTACCACCCGATCCTGCTGGGTATGGCCGAGACCTATCGCGACCTCAAGGACGTCGATCTGCCCATGGCGCTGGAGTTCCTCGACACGGGCGCTCTGCAGCTCCGGGCCGCCAAGCTGCACGACCAGCTGGGGTGGCTGGTGCAGCGGCTGGAGTGTCAGCACTTCTTTGCGACCTGGCTCGAGCAGTACGGATCCTAGCCTGCGACAGACGTCTGCCGCAGGCCGGCAGCCGCAGCGTTCAGGCGGGCTTGCGCATGACGCCGTAGAGCGAGACGCCGAAGGGCAAGGGCACGCGCTTCTCCACAGCGATCTCCATGCGCGTGGCCAAGTCGGCCAACGGCTCCAGCGGCCACGGCATGGGCACCGCAAAGTCAGAGGTCGCGTCGTCCACCGGGCGCGGTCTGAGCGAGCGCAGCCGCCTCAACAACAGCACCGGCAGGAACAACAGCATGGACGAGTAGCTCATGCGTTCGGTGGCAAAGCCGGCGCGCTCGAGCCGCCCCCGCAGCTGCGCCTTGCGGTAGCGTCGGTAGTGGTGATAGGCCTCGTCGTGCGGGCTCCAGAGCGACATGAAAGCCGGCACCGTGACCACCAGCAGGCCGCCCTTGCGCATGACCCGGAAGACCTCACTCATGGCCAGCCCGTCGTCCTCGAAGTGCTCGAACGCGTCGAGCGCCAGGACCACGTCAAACGAACCGTCGGCAAACGGCAGCTTGAGCGCGTCGCCGCGCACGATGGTGTCGATGCCCCGGGCCGCGCAGAGGCGGATGGTCTCTTCGGAGATGTCGACGCCGCGGATGCTGCCGTAGTCGCCCAGGAAGCGCATGGACCCACCCGTGGCGCAGGCCAGATCGAGCATCTCCAGCGGCCGCTTGCGCCCGGCGAAGCGGTCCAGAGCGGCGCGCACCAGGCTGCGCCGACCGCGGTACCACCAGTGCCGCTGCTCGAGCTCGAACATGCGATCGAACTCAGCCGTGTTCACGGCGAGAGGCCCTCGCCATCGCTGAACTCACCCGGGTGAGCGTCGGCGCGCCGGCCGCCCAGGTACTCGGTGTGCGCGCGCTCGAGCAACATGACCTTGCGCGTCACCGCGGCCAGGAACAGGCAGCTGGCCGAGATGATCAGGTAGCGATACTCGCCCTCGGCGTTGCTGGCCAGGATGCCCAGGAAGGCCAGGATGCAGCCCAAGCCCCACAGGATGATGACCGCTTCTGCGGGCGTGAAGCCCCCGCGCACCAGGCGGTGACTCAGGTGCTGGTCGTCACCCAGGTAGACCGGTCGTCGCTGCACCAGCCGCATGAGCACCACGAAGGCCGCGTCGAACAGCGGGATGCCCATGATCAGCACGGCGGGCACCAGGTGGTTGGCGCCCAGATCGCCGGTGCGCACGCCCATGAAGCCCTCGATCAGGCTGAACTGGATCCACGCCATCCAGAAGCCGATGAACATGGAGCCCGCGTCGCCCAGGAAGATGCGGCTGCGCGGGAAGTTGTAGGGCAGGAAGCCCACCAGCGCCCCCACCAGGATCACCGCCACCAGCTGGGTGCGTGTGGAGCTGGTGTCCTGCAGGTACATGATCGCCGCCGACAGCGCGATGATCGAGAGGCCCGACATGAGCCCGTTCATGTTGTCCGAGAAGTTGAACGAGTTGACGATGGTGAGGTACCAGCACAGGAAGAACAGCTGGTACATCCAGGCGGCGAAGCCGAGCTCGGGGTTGTTCCACAGGCCCTGCAGCCCGGGCCACATCAGGATGCCCACGCCGATGACCTGCCCCAGGAGCTTGGGCTCGAAGCCCATGGAGTCCTTGAACACGTCGTCCACCAGGCCGATGGCGAACAGCACCAGGCTGCCGGCCACGACGTGGCCGATGTCCGGGAAGCCCAGATCGTCGATCCACTGTGTGTCGAGCAGGTAGCGCAGCACCAGGTAGCCCACGGAGCAGGCCAGCACCACACCCAATCCGCCCAGCAGCGGCGTCACATGGGCGTGGCGCTTGCGCCCCCCCGGCTTGTCGACCACCCCCAGCAGTCGCGCCAGCTTGATGCAGCCCGGCATCACGACCAAGGCGCAGGTGAGCGACACCATGAAGACCTGCGCGGCGATCCGGAGGAGGTTCTCGTCTTCTGGCACGGCGGCAGCAACGGAGGGTGTGGGCGGCAGACTGTATCGCTCCGGGGCGCCCTCGACCACCACGGGCTGCTTCCCGGCCGCGCGACCCCGCGCCTAGGCCGTCAGCTCCAGACCCTTGCGGCGGAACCAGTCGAAGGCGCCGTCCACCTCGCACAGCACCTCGGCCAGCGGCGTCTCGTCACACATGGCGATACGCCGCAGCTCAAACGCCGGCGTCTCGGCGTCATTCAACCCCGGCATGGCGGTGATGGCGCAGCGGAAGCCGAGTTCCGTTAGCAGCTGCAGCGTGTGCTGGTCGTAGTCCCAGGTGCGGCCGTAGGGGTAGGCAAAGGAGGTCACCTCATGCCCCACCCAGCTCTCGAGCACACGCAACGAGCCCTCGATCTCCTTGCGCTGGCGGGCCTCGTCCAGCGAGGACAGGATCAGGTGGTTGACCGTGTGAGCTCCGATCTCGACCCCGGCCTGGTCCAGCGCGCGGCACTCGTCGGGCCCCAGGTAGACCGCCTTGGCCAAGGCGGCGTCGTCGCCTCCCAGCTCGGCGAACACCGCCGCCAGGATGCGGTCCCGATCATCGGCGGCCAGCTCGTACTTGAGCATGCGCTTGAGCTGGTACTCGGCCGCCACCGGGTCGAGCGGCAACCCGCACAGCTCGTCGCGCAGGTGCGGCTTCTCGAGGCGCTCCCCCAGCAGCTCGCCCAGACGACGGGGCCCCTCCTTGTCGAGCACCCAGAAGTAGTGGTGCAGCCAGTTGAGGCGCCCCGCCATGGGGCCTGTCTGCACGAACACCGTGGCCGTGGCGTCGTACGCCTGCAGCAGCGGCAGCAGCAGGTCGTGGTTGTCGCGGTAGCCGTCGTCGAACGTGAGCACCACGGCGTCATCGGGCACGCGGCCCTCGCTCAGCTCGGCCGCCATCTGTCCCAGGGTGATGGTGCGATAGCCGGCGCGCTTGAGGAAGCGCAGCAGGCGCTCGAAGCGCGCCTCCGAGATCTTCATGTGCCCCGGCAGGTAGTCGGTGGCCGCGGGGTGCCCCACGTTGTGGAACATCAGCACCGGCACCCCGCTGCGGCTACGGCGGAACAGGGCCCGCAGCCCCGTCAGGTGCAGGACGCGTGACACCAGCCAGCGCGCGAACAGCTTGAGCTTGTGCTTCATGAGGGACTCGTCCGGGGGCGGCGCTCAGGCCGACATGTGTTCAGCATCGCGGTCGCCGTCGGCCAGATGCCAGCGTTCCATGCTCAGGTCGGCGCTGGGTGCCGCGCCCCGACAGGCTCGCACGATCCACGGAAACACGTCGCGGAACGGCCTGCGCCCGCGCGGGGCGCGCCAGCCCAGCTCGAGCAGCCGCGGCGTGGCCGGGTGATGGGAGCACAGCATGGCCGTGGCCTCGTGCAGGCCGTGCGCGTGGGCCAACGAGGTGAAGGCCGCCATCAGCGTGGCGCGTGCGTCCTCGTCCCGCGCCAGGTGATCCACCAGGTAGGCGTTGCCGTCCACGCACTCGGTCACCAGCCAGCCTCTCAGGCCCACGCCGCCGGGCTCGCGCAGGGCCCAGCACTGCTGCCGCCGGCTGGGGGTGTCGATGTAGCGCCAGTTGAGCCAGGCGTGGTCCCGCACTCCCACCAGCCCCGTGCGCGGCGCGCTGGCCTGGAACAGCTCGTCGAACGATGCGTCAAAGCGTTGCACGGGCGTGAGCGCGGCCGCTGCGGCGCCGTGGGCCGCCAGACGTCGGTCGCGCAGGCGGTAGCTGGCATCGAGCAGCGGCGCCAGCTGCTGCGCCAGGGGAGCCAGCCGACCGCAGCGTGCCAGCCCGCGCCGGCTGCGAAAGCGGTAGCGCAGCACTTGCGCGTAGCCGATGCAGCTCCACCCGTTGCGCAGGAAGCCGTTGAACGACAGGCGCCCGGAGTAGGCGTAGGCCCAGTCGGCGCCCTGCTCCCCGGCGGCCTCGCAGGCGATGTCGTCCAGGCCTGTAAAGATGCGCTGGCGCCGAGCCGAGGGATCGACCATGGCGTCGCTGGCCTGGTACAGAAGGATCGCCTCGCCATCGCGCAGAAAGCGCCGGGGCACGTAGCTGTAGCCCCCGACCACGTGCCCACCGGCGTCGCAGGCCACGCGGCTCAGCGCCGGGCCGTGCGGGTTCTGAGCGTACTTCCAGCGGAAGGTGTCCACGCTCTTCTGCTTGCCGAAGCAGGTGTTGAAGAGCCGGGCCTGCTCGGCGTAGTCGTCGGGCCCCGCCTCGCGCCAGGTCCAGGCGCGATCCGCTGGGCCGCTCATGGCGCCCGGCTCACGTCGCGCGCCTCACGTCGCCAGCCCCAGCGGCGCGGCACCCGGCGCGCTGAGGCGCTTGACCGCGCGCTCCACGTCGGAGGGCGAGAGCTCGTTGTCCCAGCAGCCCGCCCGCGCCAGGGCCTGGGCCAGGTCGGGCGCATCGGGGCCGCGCTCGCCGGCGTGCACCACGCGCACGTGCGGGCGCACGGGCAAGCAGCGCACGGCGAACCAGCGCTGCCACCCGTCCAGGATGGGCACCCGATGACCCGGGCGCCCCACCAGGTGCATGGCCACGCCGCTCAGGCCCGCCACGCGCGCGGCGTCCAGGGCGGCCTCCAGCGGCTCCCGGTCCGGGTCGTCCATGGGTTCCTGTGCCGCGGCCTCGGGCGCCGAGCTGGGCGTGATCAGCACCTCGCTGCAGGCACCCTGGGCCAGGGCCAGGGCCAACCTGGCGTCCATGTGCTCGGCCTTCACGCGGCAGGACCAGATGACCCCCGGCGCGGCCGCGAACATGTTGCGGCACAGCTCGATGGTGGCCTCGTGCCGGGCCCCGAGATCGCGGGCGTCGAACACCAGGAAACGAGCCGCCGCACGCTGAGCCGCGTGGGAGACCTCGGCCAGCAAGCCCTCGGTGTCCTGGGCGACGCCCACGCTGACCATGCGCTCCTTGCGGGCGCCCCAGCCGGGGTAGGCATCCAGCGGCAGCAGCTGCCAGGCGGGCAGATCGGAGGGTGCCTCGAGCTCGGCCTGCCCGCGCTGATCGCGCTCGCGCGTGAGCAGCCCCGGCGCATGCTCCAGGTCGACGTCGCCCAGCATCCAGGGGCCCACGGGTCCCTCGAGCACGCCCGCCAGCCCCGCCAGACGGCTCAGCAGCTCCGCGCCGTAGCGCCGACCCAGGGGACCGGTGAGCAGCAGCGGCGCCTCGGGCCATTGCGCCTTGAGCAGAGCGGTCAGCGGACGGCTGTCGGGCAGAGGATCGTCCACCACGTCGGGGCCGCCCGCGTGGAAGAGCACCAGGTCGGCGTGCCACCAGCGCGCCTCCCGTGCCGCCACGCGGGCCGAGAGCTGCTCGATGCCCACGTCCATGATGCGCACCTCGGCGCCCAGCCGCAGCAGGGTGGCCGCCATGCAGGCGGCGTCTCGCGGCGGCGCCGCCAGCACGTCGCTGCTGGCCAGGCGGCTGCCGCGCGTGCCCTCGGGCACCACCACGATCATGACGCGCGAGCGGGCTCTCATGGGATCAGCTCCCGGTAGACGTGCTCCACGGCGTCCACCGTAGCGCTGAGCGAGAAATGCTCACGCGCCCGGCGGGCCGCCCCGCGACCCAGCTCCTGGGCCAGCATCGGGTCGCAGAGGATACGCAAGAGGCGCTCGGCCAGCACGTCCACGTGCAACGGATTGACCAGATAACCGGACTCGCCCTCGGTGACCACGTCGGAGGGGCCGCCCCACATGGACGCCACCACCGGCACGCCGCGCACCATGGCCTCCAGATTCACCAGCCCGAAGGACTCGAAGCAGAGCGAGGGCGAGGCCAGCACATCGGCCAGCTCATAGGCAGCCGCCAGCTCGTCGCCGCTGAGCCAGCCGGCGAACACCAGCCGCTCGCGGGGCAGGCCCAGGCGCCCGGCCAGCGCCAGCAGCTCGTCGCGGAAGCCGGGCAGGGCCTCTCCCACCAGCAGCAGCGCGCTGTCGGGGGCCCGGCGCAGCACCAGCTCCAGCGCAGCCACCAGCTCCAGGCTGCCCTTGAGCCGATCGAGCCGACCCGCATGCAGGATCACAGACCGCCCCAGCAGCCCCAGGCGCGCCGCCAGCTGCTCGCACACACCGGGCGCGGCGGGGCTTGGCGGCTCGATGCCGTTGGGTACGACGACCGCGCCCGGCAGGCCGTTGTCCGCCAGGGCCCGCGCCATCTCGGGCGATACGGCCAGCAGGCGGTCCACGTCGCGCCGCAGCGTGCGCCGGATGGCGGCGTTGCGGAACGGATTCCAGCGCGCCTTCACGCACAGGGCGCACTTGAGCCCGGCCCGGTAGTGGATCTCGTCGCCGGGGTGGATGCGCTCGTCCAGCTGGCAGAACAGCTTCTGGTGGCAGAAGGGCATGACGTCATGCACCTGCAGCACGACCGCGGCGCCGCCGGCGCGAGCCGCGGCCAGCGCGCCGTAGCCCAGGTGGATGTGCAGGTTGTGTACGTGCACCACGTCGGGCTGCACGGCCGCGACGGCCTCTGCCATGGCGCCCGCCCCGGCGGGCGCGTCCAGGCTGCGCCAGGCCTTGAAGCGCAGGGCGTAGGGCGGCGTGAACACGCGCAGCACGTCGACGCCGGCCTCGTGGCTGCGTCCCGCCTCCTGCTGCGACTGCACCGTGGCCAGGAACGACACCTGATGACCGCGGGCGGCCAGAGCCTCTGCCATGCCGACGGCGACCCCGGCGGCGGAGCTGTGCCCATACAGATCGTTGGCGAGCAGGACCTTCATGGTGCCAGGACCGTGCCCCGCCGAGCGCCCCGGGTCAAGCCCGGCAGGCGCACCAGGACCGCGGTCGGGGTCCCGTCAGATCTCAGGGAAGTCGGCCGTGGTCGGCGCCTTGACCTTGCCAATGCGCAGAGCGCGCAGCACCCGCGCCTTGCCCTCGTCCTCCCAGTTCTCGATGTAGTACCGGATCCGACAGAGGTAGCGCCGCGCGCGCGCGGGGAACGACTCGTACCACTGCTCGTAGTCCTCCACCAGCCGACGCTTGATGGCGTTCAGCTCGTCGTTGGTGAAGTTCTCATGGATGTACGGTGAGCGGTCGCTATCGACGTACTCGGTGCGCACCAGGTCCGGGTCGATGCGATCCTTGTACTGCTCGAAGGACGCGGTGGCCGTGAGCGGATTGAAGAGCGAGGTGCGCACGCGGTCGGCCATGCCGTCGCGGATGCCCTTCTCGGTCAGCGCGATGTCCTCGAGCGTCTCCTCGGGCGTGCCAATGATCAGGAACACCTTGGACCAGATGCCGGCGCGCCGGATCATCTTGAGGCACTCGACCACTTTCTCGGCCTTGTAGTCCTTGATCAGCGTGTCGAGGCTGCGCTGGCTGACCGACTCGACGCCGAAGTACATGCGGTTGAAGCCGGCCTTCTTCATGGTGCGCGCCATGTCGTAGTCGATCATGTCGACCCGCGTCTCGCAGCTCATGTTGAGCGTGAGACCGCGCTCCACGATGCCCTCGCAGATGTCGTAGATGCGCTTCTTCTGACAGGTGAAGAGCTCGTCGATGAAGAGCACGTTGCCCGGCTCGTACTTGTCGTGGATCTCCTGCAACTCGTCGAGGATGTTCTCGACGGAGCGCGTGCGGAAGCCGCGACCGGTGAGCTCCTTCTGGCAGAAGACGCAGCGGAACGGGCAGCCGCGGCTGGTGAAGATGTAAAACAGGCGCTCCTTGTTCATGCCTGAGTAGCGGTCGAACGGGAGCATGTCCCAGGCCGGGAACGGAACCCGGTCGAGGTCCTTGATGAGCGGCGGCTGCGGGTTGATGTGGCGCGTGCCGTCGGCCTTCAGGAAGGCGATCCCGGGCACCGCTGCCAACTGCTGCTCGCCCACCTCGATGGCCTTGACGAAGTCGACGATGGAGTCCTCGGCCTCACCGCCGATGACGTAGTCCATGGAGTCGGCGTCGAGGAACGTGTCGACGTCCACCGTCGCGTGGGGCCCGCCCATGACCGTGATCACATCCGGGTTGAGTTGCTTGGCCTTCTCGGCGTAGCGGATGGCCCGGTTGACGTGGGGCGTGAGCGCCGACAGGCCCAGGATCTCGGCCTTGGCGATGTAGGCGTCCACCTCGGCGGCGGTGCACACGCGCTCGTCGCAGCACTCCACGTCGCACCCGGCGTCGCGCAGGATGGCCGCCAAGTAGATGATGCCCAGAGGCATGGCGATGAAGAAGTCGTCCTGCCCCGGCGGGGTCACGTACATGAAGACGATCTTCTTGCCGGTGACCGGCAGGGAGTCGAGGGCACTGCCCTCGGCAGCAGGTGCATCCGTCATCGGGAGATCAGCCTGGGTGGGTCACGGGAACCTGCGCACCGTGGCGGCCGCGCAAGCAGGGGAGATTCAACGAATATACACGGAATGACATCTCACTGAGCGAGGCCGAGACCTCGCCACGCTGCCCTCTTTCGGCGCGCGGAGGGCCTGAGCCTGAACCGATCCCGGGACCCGAGGCTCCGCACGCGCCCGGACCCGCCGCCGGCGGCGCGGAGCACCTCAGCTCCAGCGCACAAGCGACTCAGCGCTCCCCAAGCACGCCCGGCGGCGCCCGCAGCTCCTGGTACAGCGCGAACACGCGCCGCGCGGCCGCCTCCCAGGTGCGCTCCTCGGCGATGGCGCGACCCGCGGCGCCCTGCTCGTCGGCCAGGCCCGGCTCGCTGAACAGGCGCCCCACGGCCTGTGCCAACCCGGCCACGTCACCCGCGTCGCACAGGCTGCCGTTGCGCCCCTCCAGCACCGCGTCCTCCGCGCCGCTCTGGCGCACGCCCAGGATCGGCCGGCCCGCCGCGCCCGCCTCCAGATACACCAGGCCGAAGGCCTCGAAGCCGCCTTCGTCGCTGGTGTTGGGCGTCAACATGAAGGCCTGGCAGCCGCGCATGAGCGCCACCTTGCGCTCCTGGCTCACGTTGCCCAGGAAGTGCACGTGCTGCTGGGCGCCGGCGGCCTGCACCTGGGCCTGCAGCGCCAGGTAGTACGGGTCGTCGTCCACGAAGCGGCCCACGATGGCGTAGTGCATGTCGGGGCGCTGGCGCCAAGCCTCCAGGAACGCGGGCAGCGAGGTGTGATGCCCCTTGCGCTGCTTGACCTCCCCCACCGTCAGCAGATAGGGCGTGGGCACGCCGGGGCGCTCGCCCCGAGCCGCGCGGGCGTCGTAGTCGGACGGCACACAACCGTAGGGCACCACCTCGGCCGCGCGCGGGCTGGCCACCTCATTGAGCTTGCCCATGGCGTAGTGCGCGCCCAGCAGCACGCGGTCGGCGCGGGCGTACATCCAGTGGATCAGCCGTCGGTGCACGGGCATGCGCGTGGGCGTCACCGCGTAGGTGCCGTGGCAGCTCACCAGCACCGGTCGTCCGGCCAGCCAGCCCACCAGCGTGGCCACCCAGCCCAGCGGGTAGTCGGAGAAGCTGTGCACCACGTCGGCGCGGCGCGCGGCGCGCACCAGCATGGGCAGGCTGGTGAGCAGCAGCCAGGCCAGCTTGGGCAGGCTCAGGAACGGGAAGTGATCGCTGGGAAGGACCGGCAGCACCGTCAGCCCCTCGCGCGGCAGCTCCGGCGCCAGCCCGCGGTGCTTGCGGCCCAGCAACACCTCGATCCCGCCGCACAGGGGCGCCAGGTAGCGCAGGATGTTGGCGCCGTACACACCCACGCCGTCCACGGGCGAGAGCGAGTGGGTCAGGACCAGCACCCGCGGCGCGCTCGACGGTGCGCTCAACGGTTCTCCTCCGTGAGGTCCCAGACGCGGATCCAGGGGCCGGGGCGTTGGTAGGTCCACAGGTCCGTCAGCGGGAAGCCCATGTCCGTGGGCAGCTCGGCCGCACGAGGCGCCGAACGGCCCGTGGGCGAGAGCTCCCACAGCAGCCGGCCGCGCCGGCCCAACAGCGCGGTGAGTGGCGCGCGCCGTTCGTCGTCCGGGACGCGATCGACCTGCACGAAGCTGTCGGCGCGCCAGTCATCGAGCCAATCGCCCAGCTGTACCTCGACGATGGGACGCCCCGCGGCGTCGTGCTCGCGCCCCGCGGCACGCTGCTGCTCAACCGACAGCCCGTCGTACAGGTAGTCGCTGGCGTAGTAGCTGTCGTAGCGCCAGAAGCGCTGGATCGGCAGGAGCTGCCGGGCCTCCGGCGAGGACGCCAGACCCTGCCGGCTGTTGGACACGATCTCTCGCTCCAGACGCCCGAGCCAGACGCCGGCCGCGGCCACCTCGAGCAGGCTCTCGGCTCGCGGCAGCAGCGGCGGCGCGTAGCGGCTGCCCATGCCGTCCAGGGCGATGCGGCGCTCGGCTCCCAACACAGCGGGCAGCGCGCGCGCCGCCACGCTGCGGGTGTCCTCGCGACCGAGCAGTTGATCGAGCCGCGCCGCCTGCAGCAGCGGCAGGCTCAGCAGCAGCAGCGCCAGCCCGCGCGCCGCGCCGCCCGCCCGCGCCATCCGAGCCAGCAGCTCCCCGGCGCCCAGGGCCAGGAACGGCGTGGCCGACATGAGGTAGCGCACATGCGAGCCCTCGTAGAACGTGAACACCAGCAGCAACCCGAAGCCAGGCAGCAGCACGAGCACCCAGACGGCCAGTCGCGTGGGACGGGCACCGGCGGCGCGCGTCCGCTGCTCGTCTGGCGGCGTGAGCGGCTGCGCACCCGCAGCCAGCGTCCGACGCGGTCCCGCGCCGAAGCCCAGCAGCAAGAGGCCCGCCAGCCCCGCCAACGCCAGCACCGGGTCGCTGCCCAGCCAGGAGCGCGTCACATCGGCCGCGCGCACAGCGCTGAAGGCCGACGTCGAGAAGGACTGCCCACCCAGGGCGACGCCGCTGGCTGCCAGCTCGAGCGCAGCTTGCCCGCCCTGCCCCGCGGCCTCGCTCCCGTGCAGCAACAGGTGCGGATAGCCCAGGCCGCAGAGCAGCAGCGCAGACAGACACAGACCCAGCGCACCGCGACCCAGCAGCACGCCCTTGGGCACCTGACCCGGCGTGCACAGCGCCACCAGCAGCGCGCCGACGGGCAGGGCAGCGAAAGCCAGGCCGACCTGAAAGCTGCTGCCGCACAGCGCGCCGGCGGCGAAGGCCGCCAGGACGTCTCGCAGCCGCCGCCGGCGTAGCAGCCGCAGGCACATCCACAGCGTGAGCCCGGCCAGACCCAACATGGCAGCCCAGGGCCGGGTGGTGTGGGCGTACTGCACGAACAACAGGGAGCTGCCCGCCATCAGCGCCGCCAGAGCGGCCGCCGATCTGCCGCGCCCCAGACAGCGCGCAGCGCGATACAGGCTCAGCGGCAGCAGCATGCCCAACAGCACCGAGACCCAGCGCGCCGGCAACCAGGCCAGGCCCGGGTCCTCGAACAACGCCGCCTTGAAGCTGCCGGGGCCGCTCCACTCAGCGCGCACCAGACCCAGCCCGAAGCGTCCGCCCAGGGCCGCCAGATCCAGCCAGGGCAGCAACATGGGGTAGCTGGTGTAGCGACCGTCGGGCGGCGCCAGGGCCTCCAGCAGCGGCACCTCTCCGCTGGTGAGATCGCGGGCCATGCCCAGGGCGCAGCGCACGGCCGTGTCGTCGGGCACGTAGCGCTGCGGCAGGCCGTGGTCGAGGTTGAGCAGCAGCAGCAGGGCCACCACCACCAGCACGCCGCGCAGGGGGTGCGCCATCAGGCGGCCACCTCCAGGTGTTCGCGCAGAAACTCCGCCACCTGCCGCGCGCGGGCGCGCCAGTCGCGGCCGGACACGTCGTCCCGGGCGCGAACCGCGAGGCGCTCGGCCAACGCCTGGTCTTGCAACAGCCTCGACAACGCGGCGCCCAGGGCCTGCGCGTCATCGGGCGGGACCAGCAGGGCGTTCTCGCCGTCGCGCAGCACCTCGCGCAGGGAGGACAAATCGGAGGCCACCAGAGCGCGCCCCGAGGCCATGGCCTCGAACAGCTTGAGCGGCGAGGTGTAGCGGGCCGAGATCTCCCTGCCCGCGCTGTTGGGCAGCGCGATCACGTCGGCCGTGGCCAGCAAGGCCGGCACCGCCGGCGGCGGCACGTTGCCGGTGAAACGCACGCGCCCGGGGGCCAGCCGCTCGGCCAGGGCGCGCACGCGCTCCAGGTCGTCGCCCTGTCCACCCACCACCAGCAGCTCGGCCCGCGGCACGTGAGCCATGGCGGCCACCAGGGTATCGACTCCCTTCCAGCGGTAGAGCTGCCCGGCGTAGACCAGCCGCGGGGTGTCCAGCGGGAGTCCCGCCGCCGCCCGGGCGTCGCCACGCGAGGGCAACGACGCGAAGCGCGCCAGCGACACGCCGTCGGGCGCCACCAGCACCCGACCCGGATCGAGGCCCTCCGACACCAGGTCGTGCTTGAGCGCGTGGTTGATGGTGACGACCGCGGGCAGCAACGCCAGGGCCGCGGCCACCCGCTGGCGACGGACCCCGGGGGCCGGCAGGTCATGCACCTCGGCCGAGACGCGCGCCAGGTCCGCGCGCCGCAGGCCGTTGGTGAGCACCTGCAGCGTGTAGTGGTCGCGCAGCAGGATGCCGGCGTCGCGCGTCACCGCCGCCCGCGCCAGGGCGCGCAAGCCGAAGGTCACCGACTGCACCAGAAACGGCACGCGCTGAGCCCGCGCAGGCAGCATGTCGATGGTGTCCAAGCTGGCCAGACGCTGCACTCCAAACGTGCGCGCCACGCCGTAGTGCTCGTACGGGTCCACGCCCTTCCAAGGCCAGCGCCGCGGCACCACCACGTCGACGTTGAGCCCGGTGGCCGCCAGAGCCTCGGCCATGGCCGCCACCTGGATGCCGTTGGCCCGCGTGCCCGGAAAGCGGATGTTGACCGTCAGGTCGAGCCGCGTGAGCCTGTGCACCGACGCGCCCACGGGTCAGTCGCCCCCATCATGCGGGGCGGGTTCCGGCGGCCAGCGGAACGGGCGCGTGTAGAGTTCCTCCTCCAGGATCTCGTTGCTGCCCAACAGCTGGGTGCTCTTCAGCAAGGCCTGGGCGGCCGCCGCGGTGTCCCCCACGGCCAGGGCCTCCAGCGCCTCGGCGGGCATGCCGGCGGTGTACCCCAGCGACGCCAGCTGCGCGAGCGACTCCAGGTCGATCACGCCCCGCGTGAACTGGGAGACCTCCGGCTGCGACGCGTCAAAGGCGTCCCAGCGTGCCAGCAGTTGGGCCAACAGAGGCGCGTGGGCCACGTCGTGCAGATCGAGCGGTCGCTGCTCGCCCGGGTCGGCCTCCAGGTCGAACACACGCACGGAATCCGGCAACATGCGGTTGCGCGTGAGCTTGAAACGCGCGTTCTGCAGCGACACGTAGCGCACGTTCTCGCTGGCGGTCCAGAGTTCGGCGGGCGCCGGCGCCTGGCCGGCCATGTCGGGCAAGAGGCTGCGCCCGGGCAGCTCGAAGTCGAGGCGCTGCTCCTGCAGCGTGCCCACGCCGGTCACATCCAGGATCGTGAGCGGCAGATCGATCTCCTCCACCGGCCAAGTGACCCGGGTGCCGGCGTACGCCCCCCCCGGCAGGCGCATGACCAACGGGACGCGCAGGTTGGTGTTGAACATCCAGTCGTGCTCGAAGATGCCGTGGTCGAACAGCTCCTCGCCATGATCCGAGGTGAAGATCACCAGGGTGTCGTCGGCGATGCCCAGCTCGTCGAGCAGGGCCATCAGGTCGCCGAACATGTCGTCGGCGAAGGCCACGCCTTCGTCGTACAGCGCCCGCACGTGCTCGACGTCGCGCACGGGGTCGAAGTGATCGCACGACCACGCGGGCTGCCCGTCGTGCTCGCACACGCCGGTCTGCTGCTGACGCATGACCCAGACCGCGTGGCTCTGGAAGAACGGGTCGTAGGCGCCACGGTAGTCGGGGTCGTAACGCCCACGGAACGGCGCGGGCGGATCGTAGGGCGTGTGCGTCGAGTAGTAGTGCACCAGCGCAAAAAAGGGCACCTCGGCCTGAGCGCGGATCCAGCGCAGCGCCTCGGTGTTCACCAGCCGCTCGTCCATGGCCTGACGCAGCTTGTTCCAGAGCACAGACACCAGCAGCCGGCTGCGCACCACCGACCAGCGGCTGTGGCGATTGACGGGCTCGTGCCCCACGATGGTCTCGAAGTACGTGTCGAAGCCACGCAGCAACCCGGTGTTGTTGCTCAGGGTGCCCGTCAGGAACGCGCCCGTGGCGTAACCCGCCTCGTCCAGCGCCTGCGCCAGGGTGCGGTTGGTGGCCGTGTCCAGGCGTTGGTCCGGCGACATCTTGATCAGCCCATGCTGGCGCGGGTACTTGCCCGTGAGCATCGACCCGAATGAGGTCCAGGTGAACGGAGCCTGCACCATGGCGCGATCGAAGACCACGCCCTGCTGCGCCAGCGCGTCGATGTGCGGCGAGATCGGCGGGTCGCGCTCGGCGCCCATGCAGCCCAGGCGGTCGGCGCGCATGGCATCCAGCACCACCAGCAAGACGTTGGGAGGGCGCTCAGCGCCAAAGTGGGCCGGGGGCGACAGCCGCCCCTCGCGCCACTGGGCCCAGCCGCCGCCCAGCAGCATGAACACCGCCACGCACACCCAGGCGCGCCGGGAGGGGACACCCAACAGCCCGCGCGGCCGCACCAACACACGCGCGATCAGGTAGCCCGCCAGCAGCCAGGCCAGCGTCAGGAGCAGGCGCTTGGGGTGCTGAAACGGCAGCCCCCACGAGAAGGCCCAGAGCGGCTTGGTCCACCAATAGAGGTTGGCGAAGGCCACCAGACTGATCACGGCGCGCGGGGCGGCCAGAGAGGGCTCGTCGCTCGGACGGCCGCGCCGCAGCACGTGCTCGAGCAGCGCCACCAGGGCCGTGGCCGGCAGCACCAGCAGCAGCACCGGAGGCGCCGTGCGCCAGGCACCCAGGGCCATCACCGCCAGGGCCTCGACCAGATCGAAGGCCGGAAGCCGGCCGAGCCCGACGGCCAGGCGCTGCCAGGGCAGCAGCAGCAAGACCAGGGCCTCGATCAGACCCCAGGCGGCACCCAGCACGAGGCCCGTGGCCAGGGCTTGGCGGATGAGGCTCAATCCTTGCTCCAGAGGGCGGGGCCGGCTCGTCCCGGGTACTCGGGATCCGGGTCACGAGCGCCCCGGCGGGCGGGCTCTCGGCCCGCATTCTAGGTCTTCGACCAGGGCAGGACCACGCTTCACCGCGCTCGGCCCAGGAACAAACCTGCCCGGGCAGGCCCGGGCTCGGGGCGTCATGGGCGCGCGCCCTCGAGCTGCCTCGGCGGACTCACGCCACGGACTGATAGGCTGCCGCGGGTCATGACCCGTAGCCCTCGCCGTTCCCACCTGCCGCTGCTGCTCGCCATGCTCGGGCTGGTGGGCTCCATCATGGGCTGGCCGGCCGCCGGGGCCTTGGTGTTGTTCTGCCCGGGCTGGGGCCTGACACGCCTGGTCTCCGTGATCGATCGGGCCTTCGCGGTCGCGGGCAGCGCCCTGTGCCTCTCCTGGGTCGTCCTGGGCGGCGGCATGCTGGCGGGCGCCGCGCTGGGATGGTCGGCCGTGAGGACCGGCTTCGTGATCCAACTGGTCAGCGTGCTGCTGTGCCTGGCGGGCCGGCTGAGGCTGGCGCGCCATGACCGCTGGCAAGCCAGTCAGCCGCCCCACCCCGCGCCCATGCCGCTCTGGCCGGCGCGCACCGGCGCCTGCCTGCTGGTGCTGTTGGCGACCCTGCTGAGCGTGAACTACGTGGCGCCGGTGGATCACATGGACCCGCAGGCCGGAGCCCTCACCAGCGCCAGCCGCGCCGTGGCCTGGCTGGAGGGCGGCTACGCGCCGTTGGACGCCACGCACAGCCTGGACGGCGACGACCTGCCCGCCGCCGCCGTGGCCGGGCTGGTGGCCGCCACCGACATCGCCCCCTCGCACGCGGTGCGCCTGATCTGCCTCGGCGCCCTGGCGGCCTGCCTGCTGCTGGTGTCGGAGGCGGTCGCGCGCCTGCTGGGCAACCATGGCGGCACGCGCGCCATGCTGGCCCTGCTGCTGCTGCTGAATCCGCTGGCCGTGGTGTTCATGCTGTCGGGCGACCCGGCCACGCCGGTGCTCAGCCGCATGGCCCCGCGCATGGCACCCGGCATCACCACCGCGCTGTCGCCCTTCGTACAGGGCGTGCAGCTGCCCATGACCCTGGCCTTCACGGCGCTGCTGCTCGCGACATCCTTGTCGGTCTTGCGCCGCTCCAGCCGGCACGTTCCGCGACTGATGTTGCTGGCCGCGGCCGGGCTGGTCATCGCGGACGTGCGCGCCGCCATCCTGCTGCTGCCGGGTTGGTGCCTGGGCCTGGCCATGTCACACCTGGCCTGCCTCGACTCCCCCGACAACGACCCCCACGGGGGCAGTCGAGTGCGACGGCCCGGCGAGCCGGTGGTGCTACGCGCTCCCTTCTGGCGACCGGCGCTGCACCTGGCCCTGGGTGCCGGCCTGGGGCTGTTGGTGACGGGCCTGCCGGAGCTGCCGGTGTGGTTGCGGCGTGAACCGGCGTGGGCGCTGCTCGCCGCCGTCGGCCCCGGCTGCCTGCTGTACATGCCGGGCGTGCGCCACCTCAACGCCAGCCCCGGGCGCGAGGCCTTCTTCTTCGTGGGTCTCGCGCTGGTCTCCGGTCTGCTGACGGTGTGCTTGCCGTTCGACGGCGATCAGGGCGAGCTGGCCGCCCGCCTGGCTGCGCTGGTGCTGGCCGCGCCCGCCGCCCACGGCGCGCTCAAGCTCAGCGAAGGCGCGGGCCCGGGGCGCCGCGTCGTCCTGGGCATGGCCACGGGCCTGGTGGCTCTGGGCCCTGCCATCTGGCTGATCGAGCAGGCCGGCACGCGCGCGCGGGTGGTGGACACCCACGCCGACGGCAGCCTCTCCGCGCCGCACCTCGATCGAGATCTGGTCAAGCTGCTGGGCTCGCTGGACCGCGTGGCTCGCAGCGATGCGTACCTGATCTTGGATCAGGACGAGCTGCTTCCGTCGCCCACGCTGGCAGCGCTCATCGGGCGGCGCCCGCTGCTGCCCACCCAGGGCGACCTGGCTGAGGTGGGCCGGCAGGTGCTCAAGGGACAGACCCTGGCCCTGGCCGAGCTGCTTGGGACGCCAGGGCTCAGCGGACGTGACGCCTGGGTGCTCAGTCGGCGCAAGCTGTCCTCCATCCTGCCGGTGATCTACAGACGCGGCGCATGGAGCCTGCATCGAGCGCGAGCGCCGGACGTACTCTTGATCACCATCTCCAGCCTGCGCGCTGACCGGCTCACGCCCGAACACATGCCTCAGCTCTCGCTGCGCGCGCGATCCGGGGTGTTGTTCCAGAACGCGGTGACGCCCTCACCCGCCCCCGGCGCGGGGCTCGCCAGTCTGCTCACAGGCCTCTCGCCCATTGAGCACGGCGTGCGCGGCGCATCTGGCAGCCTCAATCCGGGTGCACCACACCTGGCCTCACGCTACGCAGCGCGCGGCTATCGCACCGTGGCGCTGGTGGCATTGGAGCGCGGGCAGGGCCTGCTGAGCGCCTTCGAGGAGGTCTTCGTCGATCCGGACGCGCGCGCGTCGAGCCTGATCCCCAAGGCCATCGCGTCCATATCGGCACCGGACGCGCGGCCGGTCTTCATGTGGTTGCACCTGGCTGACCTGGAGCCGCCCTACGTGCTGCCGCCCGAACTGCAGGATGAACGCACGGGGCACTTCCCGTTTCCCGACGACCCGGAGTCCATTCCATTCGGACTCGCCGCCTTCCCGCCCACGCCCTCACCTGTGGGCGGCGGGCGCGAGCTGGACCTGGCCCGCGGGCGCGCCTGCTACGACGCCCTGGTCACTGACCTGGATCGGCTGCTGGAGCCGCTGGTGGCGTCCCTGCCCGCGCTGGACATGCTGGTGCTGACCGCACCGCATGGCACCAGTCTGGACGAACACCAGACCTGGTTCGCGGCGGGTCCGGATCTGTTCGAGCCCTCCATCCGGGTCCCGCTCATGGTCTGTGGCGGCGGCGCGGCGGCCAGCACGCCCGACAAGCTGGTGAGCCTCTCGGACCTGGGCGACGTGCTGCTGCGCGGCGTCCCCGCAGACCGGGAGCGGGTGCTGCTGGAGAGCGGTTGGCGTCCGGGCCTGGGCACCGGCGCGAGCTTGCCGCCTGAGCTCGACCCGGGCGCACGCGGCGCCGCGCTGCGCATCTGGGGCGTTCGTACGGCGCACGCCAAGACCATCCTGACCTCCCCCGCCAAGGGCGAGCAGGCCTCGGCCGGCATGAGCTACGAGCTCGCGGATGATCCCGGCGAGATGGCGCCCCGCGCCGCCGACGCCTATGACTTGCGGCTGATCGACGCCTGGCGCCGCGGCGCCCATGAGCCCACCGCCGGCGACGGCTGAGCGCCCGAGCGGTGCTCAGCAGACGTAGCGGCCGCGCACGGACAGGCAGACCTCGCCGCCGCGGACCTGCAGCTCCAGCCGGCGACCACGTCGCCGCCAGGTCGCGCCCTCGCAGCTCAGCTCCACGTCGGTCAGCTGCTCGGGCAGCTCGTAGCGCACGAGCGCCGAGACGCCGGACAGTCGCAGGCTGTCGTCGAGCAACACGGCGGCGTCCTCGAACACGTAGCGACGCTCGGTCTCGACGCCCGCCAGCCGCTCGCCATCCCAGTCGGCCACGCCCCCGCGGAACACGACCTGCTGGCCGTCGAAGCTGTGGGTCGTGCCCACGTCGGCGTGGGCCGAGCGCCAGGGCGAGGCATCACGCCAGGTGCGTCGCAGCCCGTGCCGCAGCGGATAGAGCAGCGCGCCCAGCCAGCGCCCTGCGCCCCACTCCACGCTGGCGACGAATAACCGGAAGCGCAGATCGGAGCGTTGGGCCGAGAGCAGCGCCAACCAGCGCGCCAGATGGCTCTTGCCGTGCGCCGGTCGCACCCGCGCCGAGCCCGGGCGCGCGACGTCGAAGCGCGGCGCGGCGACCCGTTCCATGCCCAGGCCACCGCCGCCGGTCCGCACCACCAGCGACTGCAGGCAGCCGCCGCCGGCGTCGCAGCCGAAGAGATTGCTGCTGCGCCGGCGCGCCCCGCGCAGCACCGCCGTGTAGCGCGGACGCTCCACGTGCAGCAGGCCCGAGGCGGGCAGGTCGATGTCGCGCGGGGTGTCATGCGACGCGCGCAACGGCACGTCGGCCAGCACCCGCGCGGCCCAGGCGCCATGGGCTGTCCAGAACACGCGACACTGGAAGTCGACGCCCGGCCCCGCGTGGCTCTCCACGCCTCCGTCCAGCGCGCTCAGGTGCGCCACCCACTCCTCCATCACACCGCCGGCGGCCAGGCTGTAGTCGGGACGCTGCAGCAGGCGCGCGCCGGTCTGCAGCGCGTAGGCATCAAAGGGATGGCTGGCGACCTCGTAGGCGCCCTCCCAGTACCAGGCCTTGGCCTCGTTGTGCAGCAGCTTGCGTCCGTTGCCGTCGCGCAGGGCCAGCAGCGCGTCGAGGCTGGCGATCAAGCGCTCGGCGGTCCAGTCGTCCAGGGGCTCGCCCAACACGTCATGCACGTACAGCACAAAGCCCGGCGTGCGCGAGTGGTAGAAGGTCGAGATATCCGCCAGGCCCTCGTGCGTGCAGTGGTCGGTGTGCTCGGGGATATAGCTGGCCACGCCGTCGGCGGACAGCTCCTGCAGCGCCAGGCGGCAGCCGGCCAGGGCGTCCGCGCGCCAGTCGTCGCGGCCCATCAGGCGCGCGGCGCGGGCCACGCCCGTGGCTGCCCAGAGCCGCTGCGCCGTGATCGGTCGCTCGCGCGCGGCGTGGCGCAGGTAGCCCTGCACGTGGCTCTCGAGCGCGTCGCGCACCCGCACCGGCTCGTCGCCGCGGAACATCTGCGGGCACTCATCCAGCACGGTGGCCAGGGTGTCGGCGCAGGCGCCACCGTCGATGGCGTTGGTGGATGCGTTGCGTGGGTCGACTCGCCCGGGCAGGAACACGGGCACCTTGGAGTCTGGGTCCTCGCCCAACATGGACAGCGTGCGAAGCACGATGGCGCGCGCACGCTCGAGGTGCTCCTCATCGCGGGTGTAGCGCCACAACTCCAGGTGCAACAGGGCGCCGTAGACGTTCTTGCCCGTGTGCTCCACGCGGTGGCGGCGACAGCGCAGCGCGCCGTCGGGGCCCGTGCGCTTGTCGAGCCAGCGCGCCAGGCCGCGCAGCACACCCAGCCGCAACGAGACCTGATCGACGAGGCGCACGCGCCCCTCTCCGGCGCTCGGACGGCGAGTCACTCGACGCCCCCTGAGCGCGCCACCGCCGTGGCCGTGGTGGCCACCGTCGCCGTCGTGGCCGTCGTGGCCGTCGTGGCCGTCACCATCGACCGGGTCTGCATGCTCAGCCGCCCATCTCGGACACGAGCCGCGGCGCCAGGCGCAGCAGGTCGTGGTCGCGTTGCACCAGCCCACGCAGGCGCTGGCCCAGGGACGCGCGCTCGGCGCTCGGCAGGGCCAGCAGCTCGGAGACGCGCCCGGCCAGGTCGTCCGCGTCTCCCAGCTTGAACATGAGCCGCCGCTGCAGGTCGTCGTCGAAGACCGAGCGGAAGGACTCGTTGCAGGTCAGCGGGATGGTGCCGCAGGCCATGGCCTCCAGCACGACCTTGTCGACGCTGCCGGTGCGCGAGCTGTTCACCAGCAGCTTGGCCCGGCGCATGACGCCAGCCACGTCGGGATAGGGAACCGCCCCCAGCAGGCTCACCGGACCGGGCATGCAGCGAGCGCGTGCGGCCACCTGATCGCGGTAGCTGCGGTCGCTGTCCAGCAGGATGTCGCCGGCCAGCTCCACACACGGCGCCGGGTCGACCCGGGCCAGGGCGTCCAGCAGCTCGAGCTGCCCCTTGCTGGCAGCTAGCCGGCCCACGCTCAGCACGCCCACCTCGCGCGGCTCACGACCCGGCGAGAAGTGCTGGCAGTCGATGCCGTGTCCGGTGACCACGCGGCGCGACACGGCCGACTCCAGCCGGAAGCTCTCGGGTGACGCCGTGAACACCTTCTTGACCAACGGCGCCGCCATGCGCAGGGACAGATCGACGCCCTTGTGCGTGTACCAGAGGTACATGGGGAAGCGCCGCAGAGCCGCCGCCGGCGCCGCGTTGAGCACAAAGCGCGGCACCATGTGGCCCAGGATCACCGTGCGCCCGGTGCGCCGCGGCAAGCCGATCAGGTAGCGCAACATGCGCGCGGCCATGGCCGACCTGCCCGCACCCTGCTCGCGACCCAACGAGACCACGCTCGCGTTGGCGGGCAGCTGCACCTGCCCCACCTGCTGCGCCAGCACCACCAGCTCGTCCACGTGGCGGCAGAGCACCTCGCACCAGGTGTGGAAGAAACCCAGCACGGCGTCGCGCTGGTCGAGGACCTGGGTCAGGATGACGAGCCGCATAGCGCGGCAGCATGACCGCTCGGGCGGCCGGCATCCAGAGCGCGGGCGTACACCGCGCTGAGCCCGTCGGCCACCGCCTCGGCGCGGTGCCGGCGCGCGTCGAACTCCGCCGCGCCCCGGGCCAGGCGCGACAGCTCGTCGGGCCGCGCCAGCAGGTGGTCCAGCGCCGCGGGCAACTCATGGCGGGGCAGCACCAGGCCGTCGTGGCCTGAAGTCACCAGCTCGCTCAGGCCGCCCACGTCAGGCGCCAGCACGGGCACGCCCGCCGCCAGGGCCTCCGTGGCCACCTGCGGCAGGCCTTCGTTGCGACTGGAGAGCAGGCACAGGTCGAGCGCTCCCCAGACCGCGGTCAGGTCGTCGCGAGGCGCCAGCCAGGTGGCGTCGGAGCGTGAGGCCAGCGACGCACGCACGTCCGCACCCAGAGCGCCCTCGCCCATCACCAGCAGATGCGCCGGGCGCGCCTGCGGTCCGCGGCGGACAAAGGCGTCCACCGCCAGCAGCGGATCCTTGACCGCGGCCAGGCGACCGATCAGGCCCACCAGCAGCGTGTCTTCGTCGCAGCCCAAGCGGGCGCGCAGGGCCAGCCCGGCGCGGCGGTCGGGGCGCGTGCGCTCGAGGTCGATGCCCGGCGGCACCAGCGCGTACTGGTCCGGACGCCCGACGCCGCACGCCAGCAGCTCGTCGCGCACGCGCGCGCTGACCGCCACCAGCCGATCGGTGTGCCGCGCCAGGACGCGCTCCACCTGAGCGACCGTGCCGCTCATCAGCGGGCCGAAGTAGCCGCTGAGGACGTGGCCGTGAAACGTATGCACACGCGCGGGCCGCCGGCGCATGCGCGCCGTGGCCAGTCGACCCAGAGTACCGGCCTTGGCGGTGTGGGTGTGCACCAGCGCCGGGCGGCGGGACCTGATCAGGCGTCGCAGCGCGGCCAGGGCCCGCAGGTCGCGGCCCAGCCGCGGCGCGCGACCCAGCTCGGGAACGACCACGACCTCCATGCCCAGGCGGCGCGCCTCCTCCGACAGGTCCAGTTCGTCCGCAGCCACGCGGCCGGTAACCAGCGTGGTGTGCCAGCCGCGGGCGCGCAGCGGGGCATCAATGCGCAGCACGTGTCGCGCCGGGCCTCCGAGGTTCATGCGCGCGATGATGCGCACGACCTCAGGCATGGGCCAGGGCCTCCTGCAGGATCTGCTCGAGGTCGCGCTGGGGCTTGAAGCGCGTGCGCTGGCGCAGGGCGTTCAGGTCGGGACCGCGCCGGGGGCGGTCCTCGCGCCGGGCGTCGGGCGCCATGCGCGCGGGCCGGGCCGCGCTGCCCGCCATGCTGGCCAACGCCTCGGCCAAGGCCGCGATGCTCACCCGCTGCTCGGAGCCGATCTCGATGATCGCGCCGCTGGCGTCAGCCGGCTGAGCCAGCAGCCCCAGCACCGCGTCCACCAGATCGTCGACGTGCAGGAAGCTGCGCCGCTGGCTGCCGTCGCCGTGCACGGGCATGGGCGCGCCATGGCGCGCGGCACGCGCCAGCGCCGGGATCACCATGCCCGGCGCCGACTGTCCCGGACCCACGATGTTGAAGGGCCGCACGATGGTCACCGGCAGCTCGTGCGCCGCCGCCAACAGCATGGCCTCGGCATCGCGCTTGGCCTCGGCGTAGACGGCCCGCGGCCCGCTGCGGGGCGGGTCGGTCACCTCGCTGGTGCTGAAGGCCAACAGGCCCGCGCCCGTGCGGCGGCAGTGTTCCAACACCCGGGCGGTGCCCTCGCGGATGACGGAGCCGGTGCGCAGCGGATCGTCGGTGACGGCGTCCACCCCCACCACCGAGGCCAGATGCAGCACCAGGCCCGCTCCCGCGCCGGCGCGCAGGACCGCGGCCCGATCGCGCACGTCTCCCACCACAAGGCGCAGGCGCGGATCCCTGGGCAAGGGCAGCGTCGAGGGGGCCGACAGATCGTCCAGCACGGTGATGCGCTGGCCCCGCGCGGCCCGGCTCGGATGGCCAGCCAGCAGACGGCGCACGAGGTGCCCGCCGATGAAGCCGGCGCCTCCGGTGACGGTGATCGATCGGTCCATGGGGCTTCGACGGCGGTTGGGGGCGGGTTCGTCCCGGGACATCCTACGCCCCTGCGTACCGCGCGACGAAGCGCGCCACGTCGTCCAGCCAGGACGCCCCCGGATCGGGCAGTTCGCTGCGGCGGCGGGCCAGGGAGTGATCGCCGCCGTGGACCACGTGCAGCTGACCCCGGCGGCCCAGGGCCTGCGTCGTGGCCGTGAGCAGCTCAAAGCGCGCCAGAGGGTCCTTATCGCCTGAGACAAAGAGCTGGGGCACGCTCACCTGCGTGAGGTGAGCCGCGCGTTCGCTGCCGGGTTTGCCCGGCGGATGCAGCGGAAAGCCCAGGTAGACCGCGGCGCGCGCGTCGGGAGCCTGCCCCTCGGCCAGCACGTGGCTGGCCATGCGCGCGCCCATGGACTTGCCGGCCAGCACCAGCGGCCCCGCGCCGTCCCAGGCCCGGGCGCGTGCCAGCATGCTGCGCCAGGTGGCGAGCAGGCGCGGGCGACGATCGGGGGGGCGGCGCTTGCCCGTCTCGAGCGCCCGCTGCATGAACGGGAACTGGAAGCGCGCCACGCAGCAACCACGCTGCACCAGCCCCGCGCAGACCGCCGCCATGAAGGCGCTGTCCATGGGCGCCCCGGCGCCGTGGGCCAGCAGCACCACGGGCCGGCCGTCGAGCGCGCCGTGCCGCAGCCAGCGCGTGGACTGCCCGTCGACCTGCAAGCGCCCGTGCGCGTGGCCGCCGCGAGCAGAGCGTGCGCTCATGCCCGGGGCCCCAAACGAAGTCCGGGGCGGCCTCGCAGGAGACCGCCCCGGACCATGGGAGGGAGACGCGAACTCACGCGTCTCCGCACCGCGCTCAGACCATGTCCTTGAGCGCCTTCAGCGCGGTGGCCTTGACGATCTTCCGGGCCGGCTTGGCCTTGAACATCATCTCCTCGCCGGTGAAGGGGTTGGTGCCCTTGCGGGCCCTGGTGGCGGGCTTCTTCACAACGCGGCACTTGATCAGGCCGGGGACGGTGAACACGCCGGGGGCGCCGCGGCCGCCGAGATCCTTGGCCATCATGGTCCCCATCTCGTCGAACACAGCCACCACGTCGCGACGGGGCAGGCCGGTGTTCTCGGCGATGGTGCGGAGGATCTCGGTCTTGGTGCGCGGCTTCTTCGCGACTTTGGTTGCCTTCTTGGCGGCCATCTCGACTGTCCTTTCGTGGGGATGTGCTCGCGGGGCAGGGCGCCCTGTCCCGTCGACAAGCGCCGACACTACCCCACGCGCACGTCGCTTCCAGCAACGGATTTCCCTGTTTTTCAAGGGTTTGCTGAAAGCGGGGCCTATGAATCCAGGGCCTGGGAGGACCCCGGGCCGCCCCGCCCGGCGACGCGCGGCCGCTCAGCGCTGGGAGCCGAGCCTGGCTGAGACCCAGCGGGAGTGTGGGGGCGCCGGGACTCGAACCCGGAACGGCCCTGCGGGCCCAGGGATTTTAAGTCCCTTGCGTCTGCCAGTTCCGCCACGCCCCCACCGATGAGGCGCCAACGGGCCTCGCTCGGACAGCGTGTCGCCAGCGCCCGGCACAGAGGTGGCCGCGCCTCGAACGCACGCGACGCGGCCACCAAGCGAGGCGCTGACTGCAGCGGCAGGCTACGCTCCGCCCAGCTCCTGGGGAAGCGCCCCCACGCAACCAGCGGGAGCCGCCGCGTGGGCAACCCCCGCTGGTTGGCAGGTCGTCGAGCGAACCCCGAGCTCCGGTCTACGGAAAGACCGAGCGCAGGCAGTTGCTCAGGGCCACACCCTTGACCGCGCCGGCGTCCTGGATGGCGTACTGCCAGAAGACCGGCGTGCCCGAGGGGATCCCGGCCGTGATGGGCGAGCTCAGGCTGACCTCGCCCGAGGGGCCGATGGGGAACAGCGTCACCGAGGCGAGCGGGATGGTGCACAGCATGCCGCCCTTGAACGGCACCGGCGTCGACGCGAACGAGATGAACAGGCCCACCAGCGCGTTGGGGAGGGCGTTCTCCAGCACGAGCTCAGCGGTGGAGCCCACCTCCAGGGTCCCGTTGCCGTAGAACAGCGGGTCGCCGTTGGATCCGGCCAGGGCGTTTCCGTCGTTGAACCACGAGCTGGTCACGCTGACCGTGCCCTTCATGTTGAACGCGAAGTGCGGGATGCAGTAGTAGTCGTAGACGTTGCCGGCGCGCGGGTTCTCGAAGAGGAACTTGGTGTTGAACTCGACCGAGACCAGCGGGACAGAGGAGGCCAGCAGCGAGTTGAAGAGTTCACCACCGACGGGCACGGGGCCCAGGCCCTCGGTCACGGTGTGATCTCCGCCGTTCCAGACCCAGTTCACGGTGTCACCGCCATCGATGCTGATGTTGGCCGGGCTGAAGCTGAAGCCGAACTGATCGACCGTGTGGGTGGTCTGGGCGCTCGCGCTGCCCAGGGGGAGCAGCACGCCCACGACGAGCAGGGGGCGTACAAGGGAGCTAAGACGCATGGAGGTCTCCGTCACAGAATGCCGAGGTCGAGTGGCCCGCGCACGTCGCACGACAAGGCCGCGCGGGGAATGAAACACTCTACTTCATATATCGAGGGGTGTGGCTGGCACGCCCGCGAGTCAGCCGGACGGTCAGCTGGCCCGAGGCCCGACCACGCGGGTCACGCTGGGAGATCCGATTCGCGCCGTGCGATCTCCTCGGCACGCAGCTCGCGGCGCAGCAGCTTCATGAGTGCGGAGCGCGGCAACTCGGCGCGGAATTCGATCGACCGCGGCACCTTGTAGGCGGCCAGGTTCTCGCGGCAGTGGGCTCGCAGCGTGGACTCATCGACGCTGGCGCCGGGGCGGGCCACCACAAACGACTTGACGGTCTCGCCGCGCCGCTCATCGGGCAGCCCGATGGTGCAGGCCTCGGCCACGTCGGGGTGGTCGCAGAGCACGCTGTCCACCTCATCGGGATAGACGTTGTAGCCCGAGCAGATGATCATGTCCTTCTTGCGCCCGGCGATGGAAAACCAGCCCGCGTCGTCCATGACGGCCAGATCGCCCGTGGCGAACCAGCCGTCCTTCAGCACCAGGGCGGTCTCATCGGGCCGCTTCCAGTAGCCCGCCATGACCTGCGGGCCGCGCAGCAGCAGCTCGCCCGCCTCACCCACCGGGAGCTCACGGGTGGCGTCGTCGGGATCGACGATGCGCGCGTCGGTGTCGGGCAGGGGCAGGCCCACGGAGCCGATCCTGTTCTCGCCGGCCACCGGGTTGACATGCGTCACGGGCGAGGTCTCCGTGAGCCCGTAGCCCTCGAACACCGCGGCCCCGGTCAGCGCCTCGAAGCGGCGCTTGCTGTCCATGGTCAGGGGCGCCGAGCCGCTGAACACGCCGCGCACCGACGTGAGGTCGCGCGACTCGATGCCCGCCCGTGTGGAGATGGCGTCGAGCATGGCCGGAACCGCCGGCAGCACGCTGATGCGGTGCTTCTCGATCAGGTCGATGATGACGCCCACGTCGCGCGGGTTGGGAACCACCACCAGCGTGGACCCGAGGCGCGCCGAAAGCAGCACGCAGATGGAGAGGCCGAACACATGGAAGAACGGCAGCGCGCCCAGGACGACCTGGGGGCCGCCTCCCAGCGGCGTCAACCAGGCGGCCACCTGCTGTGAGTTGGCGGCCAGGTTGCCGTGGCTCAGCACCGCGCCCTTGCTCACGCCTGTGGTGCCGCCGGTGTATTGGATGGCCGCCGGGTCCTCCAGCGACAGGCGCACCGAGGGCGGGTCGGCGGGCGTCCTCCTGACCAGCGCCGCGAAGGCGTGCACGCGCTCGCCGGGCTCAAAACCGGCGCTGAGTGGAGGGTCCTGGCGGCGCAGCTTGGCCTGCGCGAGCCACGACATGGGCCAGGGCAAGGCCTCCGGGATGGACGTCACCAGCGTGTGCTGCAACGAGTCGATCCTGGGCGCGAGCTGCGCCAACGTGCGCGCCCAGAGGAAATCGGCGGTCACCGCCAGGGTCACGCCGGAGTCGTTCCACTGGTGCTCGATCTCGCGCGCCGTGTAGAGCGGGTTGGTCATGACCACGTGCGCGCCGCAGCGCAGGGTGGCCAGAATCGAGAGCACGGTCTGGGGCAGGTTGGGCAGGTGCACGGCCACGGCCGAGCCCTTGGTCACGCCCATGCGGGTCATGGCGGTGGCCAGCCGGTCGACCCGCTCTCCGAGCTGGCGCCAGGTCTGGCGGCGGCCCATGAAGCACAGCGCCACGCGGTCGCCGTGGCGCGCGATGGTGGCCGCCAGCACGTCGGGCAGGGGCAGGCCGTCATACTCGAGCGTCGCGGGGACGCCCGCGTCGTACTGCCGATGCCAGGGGCGGGGCTGCATCTCATGGTTCCTCACGCGGTGCCTCCATGGTGGCTGGCCGCGAGGCCCGCTTCCAGTCTCGCGCCGCGGGGCCGGGGACTGGACGACCTCAGTGCGCCGCCGGGTCCACCTGCGTCAGCCCAGGTCACGGGGCACCGCGGGCGCCTGATAGAAGCACAAGCTGCGCACGTTCTCGTCCACGTTCAGCCGCTGCTGCAGTGGCGGAAACGCGCGCTGCCGGCAGTCGCTGCGCTCGCACAGCCGGCAGGTCGGACCGATGGGCACGGAAGCGCCGAGGTTGTCGAGCTCGACGCCGTCGGCGTAGACCAGATCGCGCGCGTGCTCCACGCCGCAGCCCAGGCCGATGGCCAGTCGACTCTGGGGCACGCGGAAGCCGCCGCCCTCGCGCCGCACCGTGCGCGCGATGCAGAAGTAGGTCGTCCCGTCCGGCATGTGCGAGAGCTGCGTCCGGATGAAGCCCGGCTGCATGAAGGCAGCGTGCACGTTCCAGCGCGGGCAGGCGCCGCTGTAACGCGCGAAGCGAATGCCGCTGGCGCTGAAGCGCTTGGAGATGTTGCCCGCGATGTCCACCCGCACCATATGAAAGGGCACGCCCTCGTCACCCGGACGGCCCAGGGTCGTGAGCCGATGGCAGATCTGCTCGAAGCTGGTACGGAAGCGATGCCCCAGCACCTCGATGTCGTATCGCAGCGAGCGAGCAGCCTCCACGAACGGGCCGTAGGGCATGAGCACGGCCCCCGCGGTGTAGTTGGCCAGGGCCACGCGCGCCAACGCCCGCCCGTCGGATGACACCAGCGTGGGTGAGTTCTGCACCAGCGCGTTCAGCTCGTCGTGAAGCTCAAGCAGGGTCAGCTGGTGCGCGAGCTGAAACAAGCGACTGCGCGGCGGCAAGACCTCCGAGAGCACCAGCTTGCGCGACTCCGGGTCGAACACGCGCACCGCGCCGCCAGATTCGTCCGCCGGCACCACCTCGATGCTCACGCCGTGCCGCCGCTCCAGATGCCGGCCGAGCCCCGTGAGCAGCTGTCCGTGCCTGGCCGCCGCGGCCGCGACCAAAGCGTCGGCCCCCTGTTCCAGGCTGGCAAAGTGATTGCGGTGCTCCTGGAGGAAGTCGGACACCTCCTCGCTGGGCAGCCGGGCGGGCTCGGCCTCCATGGCCTCGTCCATGTCCGACACCCGCTCCACCAGGGCCCGGCGATCGTCCAGCGCCGATCGGTAGGCGCGGTACAGGCTGCTCACCGCGCGGCCCACCTCGGGCGAGGCATCGAGCAGCCCCTGCACGTCCGCCGCCTTGAGCCCGGAATCCGTAAACAGATCGTCGGCGAAGGCCTCCATCAGGTCCTCGTAGAGCCGCGCCTGGTCATCCTCCGAGAAGGACGCGAGATCGATCTGAAAGACCCTCGCCAGCTCCAGCAACAGCGCGGCGGTGAGCGGCCTGTGGTTGTGTTCGATCAGGTTCAGGTAGCTGGCCGAGATGCCCAGGCGCTTGGCCATGGCGGCCTGGGTCAGGCCCTCATCACGCCGCAATCGGCGCACACGGTGTCCAAGACGGGGAGATCGGGCCATGGCGCACCTCATCGGATCGAGCGCGAGCGGACTTGACAAGCTTTACATCATTACACGGTCTGCGTGTCATGCCGAATACAGGCCAACAGCGCCAAATCCCATGCCGCCTTGACCGCTCGCACATTCTGTCAATAAATGACAGGAGGTCCTGCGGGAGCCAAGTGGCGCCCCGCCCGTCCGTTCGTCCCGGAGTCCTGCCTCAGCCCCATGGCCCAGACCACTCATTCCGGCCGCACCGTCCTGCCTGGCGTCGTCGTCGTGGGCCCCGCCCTGCCCGGCAGCGACGCCGTCCTGACCAGCCAGGCCCTGGCCTTCGTGGCCGACCTGCAGCGGCGCTTCGGCGTGCGGCGACGCGAACTGCTGGCGCGCCGGGTCGAGCGCCAGGCCCGGCTCGATGCGGGCGAACTGCCTGACTTCCTGCCCCAGACCGCCGAGGTCCGCGCTGGGAGTTGGAGCGTGGCGCCCCTCGCGGCCGAGCTGATCGATCGCCGCGTGGAGATCACTGGACCGGTCGAGCGCAAGCTGATCATCAACGCGCTCAACTCCGGCGCCAACGTGTTCATGGCCGACTTCGAGGACAGCAACTCCCCCACCTGGGAGAACGTCATCGTGGGCCAGCTCAACCTGGCCGACGCCGTGCGCCGCCGCATCGAGTACACACACCCGACCAGCGGCAAGCGCTATCAGCTGAACGACGACCCGGCCGTGCTGCTGGTGCGGCCGCGCGGCTGGCACCTGCCCGAGCGGCACCTGCTGGTGGATGGCGAGCCCGTCTCTGCCTCGCTGTTCGACTTCGGTCTCTACCTGTTCCACAACGCCACCGCGCTGCTGGCGCGCGGCTCGGGCCCTTACTTCTACCTGCCCAAGCTGGAGAGCCACCTCGAGGCGCGGCTGTGGAACGACGTGTTCGTCCACGCCCAGCGCGAGCTCGGCATCGCGCGCGGCAGCATCCGCGCCACCGTGCTGATCGAGACCATCCTGGCGGCCTTCGAGATGGACGAGATCCTGTTCGAGCTGCGCGAGCACAGCGCCGGCCTGAACTGCGGTCGCTGGGACTACATCTTCAGCTTCATCAAGCGCTTCAGCAGTCGGCCCGGGTTCCTGCTGCCGGACCGCGCCGAGGTGGGCATGAGCTGCCACTTCCTGCGCAGCTACAGCCAGCTGCTGATCAAGACCTGCCACCGCCGCGGCGCCCACGCCATGGGCGGCATGGCCGCGCAGATCCCCATCAAGGGCGACGAGGCGGCCAACCAGGCGGCGCTGCTCAAGGTCAGCGCCGACAAGCTGCGCGAGGTGACCGACGGGCACGACGGCACCTGGGTGGCGCACCCCGCGCTGGTGGCCCTGGCCAAGGACATCTTTGACGAGCACATGCCCGGGCCCAACCAGCTCGAGCAGCGGCGCGATGACGTGACGGTCAGCGCCCAGGACCTGCTGCGCGTGCCCACGGGCCATCTGACCCTCGCCGGCCTGCGCCAGAACATCGACGTCGGCGTGCAGTACCTCGAGGCCTGGCTGCTCGGCAACGGCTGTGTCCCGCTCTACAACCTGATGGAGGACGCGGCCACGGCCGAGATCTCGCGCACGCAGATCTGGCAGTGCATCCGCCACGGCGCGCGGCTCGACGATGGCACCGAAGTGACCGCCGCGTTCGTGACCCAGGAGCTCGAGGCCCAGATGCGCGCCATCCGCGCGGCGGTGGGCGACGAGCGCTGGGCCGCCGGTCGCTTCGACGAAGCGGCGCAGCTGTTCCTCTCCATGAGCACCGCAGCGCGCTGCGAAGAGTTCCTCACCCTGCTCGCCTACGAACACATCCTCACGCTGGGCGACTGACCCGCCCCGCGACCACGCTGCTCCCCCACCCCCGACCAACCAACCGAACGAGACCCTCACCATGAGCGTGACCAACGGCCACAACACCGGACACCGGCGCCCCGACGAGCAGCTCGATGCGCACCGTTTCGACGGCATCGTGCGCGACTTCAGCGTGGAGGACGTGCGGCGCCTGCGGGGCTCCATGCCCATCCAGTACACCCTGGCGGACCACGGCGCGCGCACCCTCTGGCGGCGCATGGCCGAGCAACCCTACGTGAACGCGCTCGGCGCCCTGACCGGCAACATGGCCATGCAGCAGGTGCGCGCCGGGCTGCAGGCCATCTACCTCTCGGGTTGGCAGGTGGCGGCCGATGCCAACAACGCGGGCCAGATGTATCCCGACCAGAGCCTGTACCCCGTCAGCTCCGTGCCGGACGTCGTGCGCCGCATCAACCGCACCCTGCAGCGCGCCGACCAGATCCAGCACATGGAAGGCGGCGACGACGTGGACTGGTTCTGCCCCATCGTGGCGGACGCAGAAGCCGGCTTCGGCGGCCCGCTCAACGCCTTCGAACTCATGAAGGCCCTGATCGAGGCGGGCGCCGCCGGCGTTCACTTCGAGGATCAGCTGGCCAGCGAGAAGAAGTGCGGCCACCTGGGCGGCAAGGTGCTGGTGCCCACGCAGGCCTTCATTCGTACGCTCAACGCGGCGCGCCTGGCGGCCGACGTGATGGACGTGCCCACCGTGATCATCGCGCGCACCGACGCCCACAGCGCCAAGCTGCTGACCTCCGACGTGGACGAGCGCGACCGCGCCTGCATGACCGGCGAGCGCACCGCCGAGGGCTTCTTCCGGCTCAAGGAGGGTGAGGGCGACGGCCTGCGCTGCGCCATCAACCGCGGCCTCAGCTACGCGCCCTACGCAGACCTGATCTGGTGCGAGACCAGCACGCCGGACCTGGACGAGGCGCGGGAGTTCGCCGAGGCCATCCAGGCCGAGTTCCCGGGCAAGCGACTGGCCTACAACTGCAGCCCCTCGTTCAACTGGAAGGCCAAGCTGGACGACGCCACCATCGCGAAGTTCCAGCGCGAGCTGGGCGCCATGGGCTACGCCTTCCAGTTCGTGACCCTGGCCGGGTTCCACGCCCTGAACCACTCCATGTTCGAGCTGGCGCGGACTTACAAGGAAGACGGCATGGCGGCCTACTCCAAGCTGCAGGAGGCCGAATTCGCCTCTGAGCGCCACGGCTACACCGCCACCAAGCACCAGCACGAGGTGGGCACCGGCTACTTCGACGCCGTGTCCAACGCGGTCTCCCAGGGCGCCTCGTCCACCACCGCTATGTCCGAGTCCACCGAGGCGGCGCAGTTCTGAGCGGCCCCAGCGCAGCTGCCCCACAGCGCTGAGCACCTGCGGCGTTAGGCGTCAGAACGGCGCGGCGTTAGGCGTCAGAACGGCGCGGCGTTAGGCGTCAGAACGGCGCGGCGTTAGACTGACGCGGGCGCACCCAATCAGGCGCACCCAACTTGGCCGCCGGGGTGCGCCCGCGTCGCCGCGCCCGCCCACCCTCCCAGGTCCGATGCCATGCCGCCCCTCGTCCAGAACACGCTGCGCTCGTTGACCATCGGGGCCTGCCTGCTGATCGCTGCAGCGGACCTGCCAGCCCAGCCGTCCCTGCTGGTCTACGACTTCACGCTCGAGCTGGAGCCGGCGGCCAACGTCGAGCGGGTCAGGTCGCTGGGCTTCGCCGGCTTGGTCACCCGCGTCAAGCACCCGACGGACCTGGTCAAGCTCGCTGGCTACGCCCGCTACATCGCGACGCTCGATGACTTCAGGCTCATCCCCTTCGTGGTCTACGACTTCAGCAGCCCATCGAGCCCCGACATCTGGCGACAAGCGCTGCCCATCCTGGCCGGCGCGGACGCGCCACTCTGGGTGATCGTGAGGCAGGCTCCCTCGACGCTGGCCGTGCGTCAGCTGCTCCAGCGCATGGCCCGCGAGTCCCAGACGTTCGGCGTCCGCACCGTGATCTACCCGCACTGGAACACGGACATCGAGACGGCCGCCGAAGCCGCGGCGCTGATCGAGCAGATCGGGCATCCCAACCTGATGAACTCGCTGCACACCTACCACGAGATCAGGGGGGGCAATCAGGACGACATGCAGGCCGTGGCGGCCGAGCACGCCCGCAGGGCCGTGCTGGTCGGGATCGCCGGGGCGGACGAGGACGCCTACGTCGGACCGCCCGGCCCGTCGGTCAACTGGGACGACGCCATCAAGCCCCTCGACGAAGGGGACTACAGCCTGCTGCCCTTCCTACAGGCGCTCCAGGACGCCGGCTACGACGGGCCCGTGATCCTCCAGACGTTCGGGATCAGCGACAACCCGGGTCACCTGAGGCGCTCGCTTCACAGCTACGCCGAGTACACCGAGGCGCTCGTGCCGGCGGACGACTAGCATCCGTGGCGTAAGTGCTTTCGTGCGCGGTGGTGCGCTCGTGGTGCAGATCAAGGCGACAGATCGCAGGCGAATCCGTGGATTCGTCGAGATCTGGCAACGCAGAGCTGCGCCACGAGAGCGCCGCT
>QNBX01000019.1 GCA_003644265.1 Planctomycetota bacterium | reverse complement strand
GTCCGCAGGGACGTGGACCACCGGCGCCGGATCAGCGGCACGAGCAGAGCCCACGAGGCTGCTGGCCCAGAGCAGCGTGCATGTGATCACATGGTGCGTTCTGGTAGTCATCGCGGTTCCTCCCTGGGGGGGGGCGCTCAGCCCGCGCCAAGCCCAGGCGCCAGGGTAGCTCAAGCACGGAGAGCGGCGGGGCAGCGCTTGCGCTCCGCCCCCTGGGCAGCCCTGGGGCTCTCGCGATCGGGAGGGCGCTGACGGTGAGCAAGCTGCGAGGGCGCTGCAGGTGGGCAAGCCGCGAACACAGAGCGCCCGGAAACAGATGTATCAGCCGCGGAATACCGCCCTCTTGGGCTTTGTACCCAGCCGGCTCGTGGCCTGCAGTGCCGCGGGCCGGCTGGGCATTCCCAAGCACCTGAACCCTGCTTCACATCCCGCTTTCTAGGACGGATTCCTCATGCTCCTGTGCAATACGCATCGCGCTCCTGGCCCGCTATCAGGCCTGCGCCTCAGCCTGCTCCCCATGGCCCTCGCCGGCCTTGCGGGCGTCTCCCACGGCCAGATCTCCGACAACAACCAGATCAGCGGTGACATCGGGTTCTCGAACACCAACCCCGTCATCCTGGACATCCTCGATGGCGCTGGTCTCGATCAGGGCATCTGGAGAGCCGATATCAACGCGACCAGCGTCGGCTCGCCGACCTTCGGCAACAGCACAAATGCGTACCCCGACGCGACCGAAGGAGTGCTTACGCCCTACACGATCAACGTCCAGGGCGGGGAAGCTGGCGCCGGGATCGAGTACACCGTGAAGGCCACCACGCATGGCTCGACGGCGCCGGCGAGAGGTATTACCCCGCGGCGGTCAACACCACGCCGCCCCACGTCGAGAAGGAGCCGGCCCCGGGCTTGACGGGAGTCGACATCGTCGAGTGCGCCGGCATGCTGGACCTCAAGTTCCAGTACTCGGACGGAACGCCGGTGCTGATCACGAGTGGCGGCTCCATGCGCGCCTATCTCGAGACCGTCCCCGGATCGGGGAGCTACGACTTCCTTCAGGCCTATCGGCCGAACCTTCGCTCCAGCTTCGACCAGGAGTTCATGGCTGTTCGCGGAGGCGGGAACTACCGCATCGATATCTATCGCAAGCAGACCATCGGCAGCGACCCAGCCGTCGACCTGATCAAGAAGCAGTCGCTCAAGCAGGTGTACGTGACCGTGGGCTGCGATGAGATCGTCGAGATCCTCTGCGTGCTCCCCGATGACGATGATGGCACGGGCATCCTGCCTGGGCTTCCGCCGGAGGAACTGGGCGAGATCGTGGGTGTCGCCGACATGCTCGGTGAGGACGAGCACCCGATTAGCTCTCGCACATTCATCCAGGCCGACGGTGGCCCGTACAGCAACCTGCGCTACGACGCACAGCTGGGTGTGATTCCGGGGGTGCTCCCATCGGAAGGCCCGTACTGGCTGCAGAACATGCTCCCCTCCGACGCCGTCTCCCCGCCGTTGGACTACCGGGTCTGGGGCGAAATGAACTTCCGCGAGGGCCGTCGCTTCGAGTACTTCCGGATGCCGTGGCTGGAGAACCACGGCGTCAATAGTCGCGTGACCGTGACAGCGGATCAGACCACGGACCTCGGCAACACCTATGTCATGGATCCCGGATTCGTGGCCGGTGACCTGCTCTTTGCCGGTCCGCCCGCAGCGGCGGTGGCGACGGGGTCTGTCCTGGAGGACATCTACCGAAGCTCGGATGATGATGACGACGGGAACGGCATCCCGAACAACGCGAGCGTGTACTACGGTTCGAGGGTGATGGCCTCTGGCAGCTCGACAGCGTCCGTCGGCTCGACCCTGAGTGCGTACGGCGGCGAAGCGCGGGTGGAGTTCGAAGGCGACTTCAACTCCTTGTCCGACAACTTCGAGGGAGACTACGAGCTCGTCCTCGCAGGGCTGAACCAGGAGGCGAGCCGCTGGCAACGCAACTACTACTGGCTCCTGTTCCGTGATACGGCCACGCCGGAGGTTCCCACGAGCTACCAGGTCTCGAACGTCCGGGTGCTCGACAACACCTTGCCTGAGGTCGACATCGTGCCCGGGACCACCCTGGAGGTGGACTTCGCCCAGTGCTACAGCCAGGTCAACCTGGGCTTCCTCTCGACCGGTGTGCCCTTCTACAACCCCCGCCTCAGCGCCAACGGCACCTTCGTCGGGGATGACTTTCAGATGAACCCGGTGGACTACCAGGTCCACGTCAGCACTGCAAACGGGACGCCCGTCTCCTTGGATGACGCGGACATCACCGGGCTCGTGGTGATGGCCCTTCCACAGGGCAGCTACACCTTCAAGCCTTGGATCACGTCGCTCAACCCGGGCGGCGGGACGAGCACCACCCAGTTGCCGGAGGTGGTGCTCGATGTCGGTTGTGGCCAGATCATCGACTTCAACTCCGCTGTCCAGGTCAACCTCGACTCGTTGCCGGATTGCAGCGAGGATGAGCTGCTGACGGTCACCGGTGATGTGACCGGCGGGAGCGAGATCGCGCGGGTCTACTACACCCTGAATGGTGGCCCCGAGGTGGACATCTGCGTCGATTGCACTCCCGGTGATCTCGCCGACATCTCGTTCGATGTGGACCTCGACGAGTGCGACAACGAGATCGAGCTGACGGCCGTGAGCACCTTGGTGGGGATGGACGGCTCACCGATCTCGGCGTCGGTGACGGACACCGCGCGTTTCGACAACGTGGCCCCCGTGATCGAGGATTGCCCCGGCAACCAGACGTTCGATGCGACCGAGACGGACGGCTCGATTCCGGTGGGCATGGTCGAGTTCGCGACAACCGCCATCGACAACTGCGAGGGTGCCGTGGACGTGGTCTGCGCGCCGGAGCTCGAGTTCGTCCCCATGGGCACGACCACGTTCACCTGCACGGCGACGGATGAGTGCGGCAACGTGTCCGAGTGTGAGTTCGATGTGACGGTCGTGCCGCCGGAGTGCTACATGGTGATCGGCCCCTCCTCGGGCTCGTCGAGCTTCGTGGGCGCCCAGCACACGTTCGATGTGCAGCTCTCCGAGGTGGAGGACAGCTACGTCGCCTTCCTCGCGGACGTGCCGGAGTTCGTGCTGCCGTCGGCCCCGTCGGCCCGCACGGGCAACATGGGCGGCGGCATGGGCGGTGTCGTTCAGGGTGGTCGGCTGGGGCCGTCCCACGTTGGAGGTTCGCCGGAGTGGATGCAGGACGGTCACTTCACCTTCCAGATCCTGATGTGGAACCCAGCGGCGTCTCCGGCCATGCCCGAGATGTACACCGCCGGCATCGAGGTGGAGATCCTGCCTGGCGGTGAGATCCGGGCCGCGCCCTACGGGGACAGCCTGGGTGCCATCCATGTCTGGTCGGAGGTCTCCGAGAACAGCGACGGCCAGAAGGTGATCAGCTTCCCGTTCGAGTTCAACTTCTAGGCAGGCGTCGATCGCAGCAAGACCAGCGGGGGTGGAGCCAAGTGGCATCGCCTCCGCTGGTCGCTGGACGCTGGCCGCTGGTCGCTGGACGTAATGCGGACCGGGGGACCGGCCTGCGTGCGAAGCTACGCGAGGCAGTGGCTGAATCCGGGTCACGTGCAGAGGGCGCTGATGTCCTCGGGTGAGCAAGGAGTGGATCATGCGGAACACGTCCTCAGGCACGACACTCGCGGCCGCAGGCGCCGTGGCTGTCAGCGCAGCCTTGCTCTGCGCCGCGGCACTGCTCTCCGGGGCAGATCCGGTCGCGGCAAGTGAGCCTCGGGCGCCTCGCTTGGCCCCGACGAGCAGCCATGATGCACGTCGGGCGCTGCTCCCCAGGCCCCCCGCCACGGACATGCAGCAACTGCTGGCAGTGGAGCCGCCAGCTGCCGCGGTCGCTCCCGAGGTCAGCGCGGCCAAGCCGCTCGCATCGGAGTCCGATCAGTCGCTTCCCTACTACTCCCGAGCGGACGATCCTGATCGCCTGCACGTCGTTCCGGAGACGTTCGCAGGCTGGTACGCGGGGTCGACTGACGCCGAACTGAGGGACGCGAAGCGACGGGCAGGGATGCGCGTGAACGACATGCTGCCCGAGGCCATGCAGCGGCAGTATGACCAGGGCATCTATGAGGCTGAGCTGCGCGTGCGCAACACGTCGCCCGACGCGATGGGCTTCCAAGACGACCTGGGCCTGCAAGCGGATCTGGGCTTCCAAGGCGACCTGGGTCTCGTCGATCAGGAGACTCTCCAGCGCCAGCTCGGCATCCTCCCAGCGCCGGTCGCAGCCATCGGCCTCGCTCGCTCCTCGAGGGTGGAGTCACTGGGGGGCGACGCCTTCCTGGTCAAGAGCACCGTGCTCCCTTGGGACGAACATACGCACGTCTATGACGCGCGCGATGAGCTCTCCTGGCTGACGCTCGAGCTGGAATACCAGGGCCAGGTAGCGCTCAGGCCGCCGGCTCGCCGATGGTGATGGCCACGCGTGAGATGCGGCGCTCGACCACCTCTTCGATGCGCAGGGTGAGCTGCTCGTGCTGTAGCTCCTCGCCCTGAACCGGCAGGCGCCCGAGCGTGTGGAAGATGAAGCCGCCCAGGGTGGCCCAGTCGTCGCTCTCGGGGATGGAGATGGAGAGGGCCTCGTTGAGCTCGTCGACGTGCATGCCGCCGGGGGCCACGGCGTGGCGCTCGTCCACGATGTCGATCTCCTCCAGCTCTTCGAGGTCGTCGAACTCGTCGTCGATCTCGCCCACGATCTCCTCGAGCACGTCCTCGATGGTGACCAGTCCGGCGGTGCCGCCGTATTCGTCGAGCACCACCGCGAGGTGCGCGCGGTCGCTGCGGAACTCGGCCAGCAGCTCGGAGCCGAACTTGCTGTCGGGCACGAAGCGCGGCGGCCGCGCCAGCTCGCGCACGCACAGGTCGGGCGCGTTGCCCAGCAGGTCCTTCACGTGCAGGATGCCCACCACGCGGTCGACGTTGCCCTCCACCAGCGGGTAGCGCGAGCGGCCGCTCTGCAGCGCCTCCTCGCGGGCCTGAGCCACGCTGCAGGTGACGTTGATGACCTCCATGTCGGTGCGCGGCGTCATCAGGTTGCGCACCTCGGTGTGCTGCAGCTCGAGCACGCGCTCGATCATGTCGGCCTGGTCGCCGGCCAGGTGGCCCTCGCGCTCGCCCTCCTCGACGGTGGAGAGGATCTCGTCGGCGTAGAGCTCGGCCTCGGCCGCGGGCGTGTGGCCGGTCATGGCGCGGCCCAGCGAGCGCAACAGGGTCATGGGCGGCCCCAGCACCCGCGAGAGCAGCACGATCACCGGCATGGTGCGGCGCACGATGCCCTCCAGCAGGCGCGCGTTCATCTCGGCCGGCAGGATGCGGCAGAAGAGCGTGATCCACACGAAGGCCACGCCGCCGGCCAGCAACAGGGCGCGCGCGCCGCCGGCCGACGCGCTGTCCGCGCCGCTCTGGAACAACACCACCAACAGCATGATCAGCGCGACCTGGGTGGCCACGCGCATGACGATCAGCGCGTCCTCGACGTGGTCACCCTGGGCCAGCATGCGCTCCAGCCGGCTGCGCGACGCGGGCCCCGAGGCCGTCTCGGCCAGGCGCGTGCGGGACAGATGCGTCCAGCCGTGCTCAAGCACCGCCAGCACGAACGACAGGGCTGCCAGGCTCAAGGTCCACCACACCTCGGGAGAGGCGGCGCCCAGCGCGAGCATGTCTTGGGTAGGTGGAGGTTCCAGCTTGGTGGCATCGTGGCAGAGCGTCGCCCTGCCTCAGGCGACCGCCGGGAACCGTCCCGGGCAGCACGTGGAGTATAACCCGTCGGCTCGTCGCACGGCAGGCGTGCGGGGGCGCAGCGTGATTCGAGGCAGGCAAGCATGAAGCAGTCCGTGGACCTGATCGTGTCGGATGCCGCCGAGGTGGCCAGCATGGCTGGCGGCGGCGAGGGTCCCCTGCTGGGGGCGGCCATGGACGACGTGGGTGTCATCCCGGACGGGGCCCTGGCCCTGGCCGAGGGGCTGGTGGTGGCCGTGGGGCCCCGGTCCGAGATCGAGGCGGCCTACGACGCGCCCCGGCGCCTCTCGGCAGAGGGCGGCACGGTGCTGCCCGGCCTGGTGGACCCACACACCCACCCCGTCTTTGCCACCACGCGCGAGGGCGAGTTCGACATGCGCGCCCGGGGCCAGGGCTACCAGCAGATCACGGCCGCGGGCGGCGGCATCTTCTCGTCGGTGGCCGCGCTGCGAGCGGCCCCGCGCGACGAGCTGGCGGCCACGCTGCGCCGGCACCTCGACCGTCTGCTGATCTGTGGCACCACCAGCGTCGAGGCCAAGAGCGGCTACGGCCTCTCGCTGCAGAGCGAGCTGCTGGCGCTGGAGCTGCTGGCCGAGGCCCAGGCCTCGCACCCGATCGACATCGACGCCACCTGCCTGGCGGCCCATCAGGTGCCGCCGGAGTTCCGCGACGATCGCGACGGCTACGTGCGCCTGGTGCGGGAGCAGATCCTGCCGGAGGTGGCGCGCCGCGGCCTGGCGCGCTCGGCGGACGTCTTCTGCGACGAGGGCGCCTACAGCGTGGCGGAGGCCCGGGCCGTGCTGGAGGGGGCCCGCGCCCTGGGCTTCGATCTGCGCGTGCACGCCGACGAGTTGGCGCCGGTGGGGGCCGCCGAGCTGGCCGCGTCCCTGGGCGCGCGCACCGCCGACCACCTGGTGAAGATCAGTGACGCGGGCCTGGAGGCCATGCTGGCCGCGGGCACCACCGCCGTTCTGCTGCCGGCCACCTGCTTCTCGCTGCGCCTGGACGAGCTGGCCCCGGCGCGCCGCATGATCGCGGCCGGGCTGCCCGTGGCCCTGGCCACCGACTTCAACCCCGGCACGTCCTACTGCCCCTCCATGATCGAGGTGGTGGCCCTGGCCTGCGGCCTGCTGGGCATGACCGTGGCCGAGGCCCTGGTGGCGGCCACGCGCAACGCCGCCGAGACCCTGGGCCTGCCGGGAGTGCGCGGACGCCTGGAGCCGGGGGCCGTGGCCGATCTGGTGCTGTTGGATGTACCCGGACACCTGTTCCTCGGCTATCAGGTGGGGTGGAACCCCGTCATGGCCGTGGTGAAGCACGGCCGGCAGGTGTTCTCCCGAGGCCCCCTGAAGGTCGGGCTATAGTCCCCTGCCGACCGTCTGGCCGCGCCGTCCCCGCCGCCCGCGCTCCCCACCTGAGAGGCCCATGCGCCCCCGCTCGCTCGCCGTCCCGGCCCTGCTGCTGCTGCTCTCCGCGCTCGTGTCCGCACAGGAGGAGCGCCTGTGCGGGACCTGCCAGACCACCGGCGTGGTCGACGTGGAGCTGTCCTCCAAGCAAGCCCTCGAGCAGGACCACGGCCCGGGCTGGGAGCTGCTGTTCTGCTCGGAGGCCATCGAGTCGGACAACATGGGTCTCGACTGGATGGTCTGCCCGCGCTGCAAGTCGCCCTCCAAGCAGGCTGAGGCCCAGGTTCGTTGGGACGCCATCGCCAGCAAGAACCGCGCCTGGCTGGATGAGCGCCGGCGCATGGACGGCTTCACGCGCGGCAAGCCCATCGTGCACCTGGAGACGACGCACTTCGTGCTGGCCTGGGACGTGCCCAAGCTCAAGGGCTCCGACAAGAAGATCTACCGCGCCCATGAGGCCGTGCACCTGTACGCGCGGCGCATGGAGGCGCTCTACCATCACTACCAGACGGTGCTGGGCGTGGTCGACGTCGATCACATGATCACCAAGCATCACTTCTACACCTTCGACAAGCTGCGCGACGCCCAGTCGGTGGGGCCGGCGTATGCGCAGATGTCGAGCACCACCACGGCGCGGCGCGCCGGCGGTGTGGACCACAACTCGACGGTGGTTCTGTTCCGCAACAAGAACCTGCACCCGAAGGACGATGACTTCCACCGGCACTGGATCCACAGCCTGGTCCACCAGATGACCTCGGTGTACTACAACCCGTACTGGTTCCCGGACGAGAACAGCAAGAAGCTCTCGCCGCCCTGGCTGGCCGACAAGTTCGGTTGGATGGACGCGGGCCTGGCGCACTGGTTCGAGATCGACTTCGACGGCGAGGCCACCACCTACTGCATGCAGGAGCAGGACACCACCACGCGTTGGAAGGGCGGCAACTGGCGCACCAACGTGTGGAAGGCCGTGGTGGCCGAGGACGCGCCCAGCTTCCCGGAGCTGATCACAATCCCGACCGCGGCGCTGAGCGCGCGTCAGCACCAGTTCGTGTGGTCCTGGGTCGACTACCTGATGAGCGTCGACCCCAAGGGCATGGGCCGGGCCATCAAGCTGGCCAAGCACGACAAGCCCGTGCGCGAGATCCTCAAGGAGGCCTGGGGTCTCTCCATGCTCAGCTTCGAGGAGAAGTGGGCGGAGTACGTGCGGGTCGCGTACGACCCCAAGAAGAAGACCGCCGGGGGCTGAGCGTCAGCCCGACCCCGGGCGCGCGCGCGTTCAGCCGGGCTCGTTGGTGGCGGCCGGGGCGCGCGCGTTGCGGATCTCGGCCTCGGTCATGCGCACGTCGGGGCGCTGGGGAGCCAGCTCCAGCAGCAGCGCCATGACCTCGTCGGCCGCGGCCAGATCCTCGCGCTCCAGGTGCAGCCGCGACAGGTTGAGCATGGCGTCGCAGTAGGCCTCGAAGTTGAAGTCGTGTACGTCGTCTTCGACGAAGGGGTTCTCGCACACGTCGGCGCCCAGCTTCCAGGCCCGCTCGAACAGCTCCTGGGCCACGTCCAGGTCGCGGTGCAGGTGGTAGAGCAGCATCAGGCCGGTGTCGTTGACGTAGCGCGCGTTGTCCGGCGCCAGGGCGATGGTGTGCTGATAGGCGTCATAGGAGGCCTCGTAGAGCTTGTGGGCCTCGTCGAGTTCGCCTCGGCCCTCGGCTGCGCTGCCGGTCTCGCGGCACCAGAAGGCGAAGTTGTTCCACCAGACGGCGTTGTCGAAGCGCTTGGCCATGCGCCCGTACAGATCGCGCATCTGGGCCACGTCGCCGTGGGTCACGGCCGTATCGTCGCCCTTCTTCATGAGCGACTCGCCCAGCCACAGCACAGCCTCGCTGGCGTCCGCGTGGCCCGGGATGGTGCGCAGGGCGTCGGTCAGGGCCTTCTCGCAGGCCTCCGCGGCCAGGGCGCCGGTCTCGTCGGCGCGGTCCGGCTTCCACTGCGCCAAGGCGAGGCCCATGTAGGAGTAGGCGGCGTTGACGAGGGCGTCGGCCTCGCGGTAGTCCAGCTCGTCCTGGCCCCACTGGCGCGGCATGCTGCGCACGCGCTGCAGGGCGCGTGAGGCCCGATCGAAGTGCAGCCCCGCCAGGGCGTACTCCTGGTCTGCGTAGCGCGCCTTGCCCATGGCGGTCTGCAGCACCGAGATGGTCTCCAGCGCGATGCCCGCGAAGTCGGCGTCGGTGATGTCGAACACGTCGACCCGGCGCTCGAGCTGGTTCAGCAGGTGCTCGGGCGAGAGCAGCACGCCGGACCATGCCTGGGCCTGCTCGTGCAGCCCGGTGTCGTCCGGCCAGAGCGCCAGGCCGCGCGCGAGCGCCTGACCCGCCTCGTCGTCGCGCTGCTGCCCGAAGAGCAGCTCCACCAGTAGGTAGGAGGTCTGGGGCAGGCGGCCCTCGGCAAAGCTCAGCTCGTCGGCCAGGCCGTTGAAGCCGGCGGCGGCCGCGGCGTACTCCGCGTCGATCCAGGCGGTGGCGGCCTGCTCGTCGTCGGGGTGCCGGCTCCTGGCGCGGTCGCCTGCGAAGGCTTCGCGCTCCAGCAGATCCTGGCGCCGGCTCAGCACCGAGAGCGTGCGCTGCATGGCCAGGCACAGGCCCAGGTCGGCGCCGCCGTCGCGCGCCGCCAGGGCGGCTAGCTGACCGGCGGCCACAGTCTCGCGCACCTCGGACCAGAGCTCGCCGGAGAACTGCTGCACCAGCGCCTGGTCCAGGCGGATCAGGGCGTCGCTCACGTGCTCCCAGTGGGGTCGGATGCGCTGGGCCTCTTTGGCCTCCGGCGCTTCGGGTGCCTCAAGCGCTTCAGGCGCTTCAGGCGCCTCGGGTGGTGCGGGTATTTCGGCCGTCACGAGCTGGCCGGGCAGCAGCGGGGCCAGAGCGAGGGCGGCGGCAAGGGTCAGGGCCACTCGCAGGACGTCACGGGTCGGCACGATGGCCTCCGGGTCATGGGGGGAGAGGGGGTCGTTGTAGCGGCCACTGGCGGAGCGGGCAAACGGGCCGCCGGCACAGAGCGAATCGAAGAAACGTTGCGCGAGCGCCTAGCGGACAGTGAGAGAGTCAGTTCGCCCCTCCTGGAGTGCCCCCATGGCAGCCCTCGTTCTCCTCTCCGGCGGCCTCGACTCCGCCGTGGCGGCCGCCCTGCACCAGGCTTCGGGGCAGACCGTGGGCCTGGGCCTGTTTGTGCACTACGGCCAGCGCGCCGCGGCGCAGGAGCAGCGGGCGGCGCAGGCCGTGGCCCAGAAGCTGGGTTTTGAGCTGCTGTGCACCTCCCTGCCGGTCTTCAGCCAGACCGCGGGCCAGCCCGGGACCCGGGGCGACGGGCAGGACGGGAGCCCGGCGAGCGCCGAGCAGGGCCTGGCCCCGGGTGGCGGGTCCCCGTGTGCCGCCATCATGGAGCAGGGGGGCGAGCTGCCCCGGCCGTCCGCGGACGAGCTGGACGGCGAGGGCGCTCAGGCCAGCGCAGACGCAGTCTGGGTGCCTAATCGCAACGGCCTGCTGGTCAATCTGGCCGCCGCCGTGGCCGAGGCGCGCGGCCTGGAGACGGTGCTGGTGGGCTTCAACCACGAGGAGGCCCAGACCTTCCCCGACAACAGCCTGGCCTTCGTTTCGGCCCTGGAGGCCTGTCTGGCCCACTCGACCCGGGGCCGGGTGGGGGTCAGCGCGCCCTGCATTGAGCTGGACAAGCCGGGGCTGGTGGCCGCTGGAAGGGCCGTCGGGGCCCCCATGGAGCTGACCTGGTCCTGCTATGACGGGGGCAGCGAACCCTGCGGCACCTGCGAGTCCTGCCGGCGCCGGCAGCGGGCCCTGGGGCCCCGGGCCTGAGGGGGCGGGACCTCGGCCTGCCTTGCGGGGTCGGCGGAACGGGTGCTACCATCCCGCGAATTGACATTGAAGACGAAATGACCAACCCGCCCGGATGCGCCGCGTCAACCTGACGGCAGCCACCGGGACACGAGAGATCACAGCATGACCACGAACACCGTCGGCAAGGCCGACATCATCGGTGACTATCAGCAGCATGAGCGCGACTGCGGCTCCACGGACGTGCAGATCGCCCTGCTCACCAACCGCATCCGCGGCCTCACTGAGCACCTCAAGCTGCACAAGAAGGACAACCACACCCGTCGCGGCCTGCTCACGCTGGTCGGGCGACGGGGTCGGCTCCTTGTCTACCTCAAGCGGATCGACCCGGTGCGTTACCAGCAGCTCATCGAGCGGCTCGGCATCCGCGGCATCCGCACAAACGTCTGACGCGCGGCACCTTCGCCACGCAGTCCAGGCATCCGCCCGTGCCGTCTCTGGCACGTCCTCCGATCGGGCATGAGGTCCGATCGTGCGCATTCCGGCGCAACCCCTGGGCGCCCTCGCGCTCAGGATCCGTTACACGCCATTTCGGCGACCAAGCAAGCAATCGAGAACATGACCAAGTTGAACAACCCCGTCAGCGTCAGCCGCGAGATCGGTGGACGCACCCTGACCCTGGAGACCGGGCGCATGGCCAAACAGGCCGACGGCGCCATCTTCGCCACTTACGGGGAGACCGCCCTGCTGGCCACGGCCCAGGGCGCCAAGGGTCGGCCCGGGATGGACTTCTTCCCCCTCACGGTCGAGTACCGCGAGAAGACCTACGCCGCGGGCAAGGTGCCCGGAGGCTTCTTCAAGCGTGAGATGCGCCCCCGGGACACCGAGATCCTGGTCTGCCGCGCCATCGACCGGCCCGTGCGCCCGATGTTCCCCAAGGGCTACAGGGACGAGGTCCAGATCATCGTCAACGTCGTGTCCTACGACCGCGTGAACGAGCCCGACACCCTGGCCGCCGTGGGCGCCATGGCCGCCCTGTCCATCTCGTCGCTGCCCTACAAGGGCCCCGGGGCCACCGTGCGCGTGGGCCGCATCAACGACGCGTTCGTGCTCAACCCCACCCAGAGCCAGATGGCGGAGAGCGTGCTTGACCTGGTGGTCAGCGGCACCGCCGACGCCGTCACGATGGTGGAGGCCGGCGCGCTCGAGCTCCCCGAGGAGGTCATGGCCGACGCCATCCTCTTCGCGCACGAGGGCGTCAAGGAGCTCTGCGCCATGATCACCGAGCTGCAGGGCATGGTCGGCAAGGCCAAGATCGAGTACCCCGCGCCGGCTGACAACCCCTGGACCGACAAGGTCGAGACCCACCGCGCGGCCCTGATCGAGGCCATGGCCACCCCCGGCAAGTTCGAGAAGAGGGCTGCCACCAAGGCCGTCATCTCCGAGGCCAAGGATGCCTATCTGGCCACGGTCGGCGACGACGAGCAGAAGGACGCTGGCAAGGACCTCGGCAACGCCTTCCACGATCTCGAGGGTGACATCGAGCGCAAGAGCATCATCGACAACGGCCGCCGCGCCGACGGTCGCGCGCTCGACGAGATCCGCCAGATCGAGATCGAGCTGGGCGTGCTGCCCCGGGCCCACGGCTCGGTGCTGTTCACCCGCGGCGAGACCCAGGCCCTGGTCTCCGCCACCCTGGGCACCGGTCGCGACGAGCAGATCGTCGACGGCCTGAAGGACGAGTACAGCAAGCGCTTCATGCTGCACTACAACTTCCCGCCCTTCTGTGTGGGTGAGGTGCGGCGCATGTTCAGCACGTCGCGCCGCGAGATCGGTCACGGCAACCTGGCCGAGCGCTCGGTCAACATGGTCATGCCCGACCCCGAGGACTTCCCGTACAGCGTGCGGGTCGTGTCCGAGATCCTGGAGAGCAACGGCAGCTCGTCCATGGCCTCGGTCTGCGGAGGTTCGCTGGCGATGTTCGACGCGGGCTGCCCGCTGCGCACGCCCATCGCCGGCATCGCCATGGGCCTGATCGAGGACGGAGACGACCACTACGTGTTGTCCGACATCCTCGGCAGCGAGGACCACAACGGCGACATGGACTTCAAGGTCACCGGCACGGCGACGGGCATCTGCGCGCTGCAGATGGACATCAAGATCCAGGGCCTGTCGGCCGACCTGCTGCGCCGGGCGCTGTCCCAGGCCAAGGCGGGTCGTCTGCACATCCTGGGCAAGATGAACGAGGCCCTGGCCAAGGCTCGCACCGAGGTGTCCAAGTGGGCGCCGAAGATCATCACGCGCACCATCCCGGTCGACAAGATCGGCGCGCTGATCGGTCCCGGCGGCAAGGTCATCCGCGCGCTGCAGGCCGACTACAACGTGCGCATCGAGGTCAGCGACGAGGGCGTGGTCAACGTCGCGTCCGGCCCCGAGGGCGACATCGACGCGGCGGTGGCAGCGGTCGAGGCCATCACCGGCGACCCCGAGGTGGGCACCACCTACAAGGGCAAGGTCGTCTCCATCCGGGACTTCGGCGCGTTCGTCGAGATCTTCCCCGGCAAGGAGGGCCTGCTGCACATCTCCGCCATCTCCAACGAGCGCGTGAAGGACGTCAACGACGTGCTCAAGATGGGCCAGGAGCTCGAGGTGGAGTGCACCAACATCGACGACTTCGGTCGCGTGCGCCTCTCGGTGCCCGGCGTCACGGGTGACGGCGGCGGCGCTCGAGGTGGCAGCGAGGGCGGTCGCGATGGCGGCCGTGGTCGGCGCGAGGAGAGCAGTGAGGATGCCGAAATCGGCAAGGTCTACGAGGGGCGCATCACGGGCCTCAAGACCTACGGCATCTTCGTCGAGATCATTCCCGGCAAGGACGGCCTGTGCCACGTGAGCGAGATGCTGCCGGAGCGCATCCGCTCGCCCGAGACCGAGTACTCCATGGGCGATGATGTGAAGGTCAAGGTCGTCAAGATCGACGATCGGGGCAAGATCAGCCTCTCCATGAAGTCCGCGGTGGAGGACGCCGAGCCCGCAGTGGGCGCCGGCGAGCCCGGCAGCTGATGCCGTAGGGTGGGCCGCCTGTCGCGTTCAGCGCGACAGGCGGCTCGCTCGCATGACCCCCGGTTTGCGCCCGTGGGCGCGCTCGATCACCTGCGAAACGCCAGCAACGGGCCGCACCTTCAGCCTGTTTTCGGGGTTCCCACTGTGGCCAGAGCCCCTATCATCCGATAGGGAGACGGGGTTGTTTCCCCTTGGCACGTGGCAGCCCATGGGAGCGTGCAGCATGACGAGCGACCGGATACGTCGAGTCGGACCGACGCCAGGGGCAGCCCCCAAGGCGCGACGGGCCGCGCTGACCGCCGCCCTGAGCCTGGCCCTGAGCCTGGCCCTGGTCTGCCTGGCCGCCGCGCCCATGGCGGAACTGCAGATCACCGGCAAGGTGCTCTACCGCTCGGCCGTGAGCGTGCCCAGCCGCGGCGCCGAGGTGGACATCATGGAGTTGTTCGCCAACAACCCGGCCTACATGCGCCTGGGCGCCCTGGGCTTGAGCAAGTCGTCGGGTCACGGGCAGGAGCTGTTTGCCGCGGCGGACCGCGCCGCCAAGAAGGCCCTGGCCACGGTGGCCCGCGACCGCAACCTGCACGTCATCGCCGTGCTCGGCGGTGTCAGCGGCGGTGAGGTCCCGATCGAGGACCTGACCGACGTCGTGATCGACAGCCTGCCCGTCTATTACATCGACGGCACGGTCTATCACGGCAGCAAGCGCTCCACCGACACGGTGGCCGAGATGGATCGCCAGCAGGTGTGGGAGGCCATCCCCGCCTACACCAAGTGGCTCGCGCTCAGCGACGGTGACGCCGACTACTACTTCTTCAAAGAAGAGTATCAGCGCGCATACCTCAAGGCGCTGCGTCAGGTGGTGCGTGACGAGAGTCTCACCGTGGTGGTCGAACTCGGGGGTGTGACCTCGCGTCTTGACCCGCCGCAGGACGTCACCGCGCTGGTCATCGCCGCCCTCTGACCTGGCCTGTCCGTCCATGCTTGTCCCCAGCCGCTCGGCGCCTCTGCTTCTGACTCTGCTGCTGGCGGGTTGCGTCACGCAACAGATCGACGAGCCCAAGACCAGCTGGGACCTCACGGCCGATCAGCCCACGCTCGAGATGGGCGTCGATCCCCACGACCGCGAGCCCGCGGAGGAGGTGGCGGCCAGCGTCCCGGCGCCCGAGCAGGACGCCGACCTGCTCGATCTCTTCACGGCGGCCACCGACGACGACCTGGGCGCCGACATCCTGGGGGACGAGTTGCCCTCGCCCTTCCACCGCCTGGGCCACAACATCATCCGCGGCCTGGACGGCAGCTGGACCAAGATCTACTCGGTGCGCTCGGGGCAGGCCGACAAGGTCGTCCGGTTGATGAGCCACTACGTGCCCGCCTTCCCGGCCACTCCGGACGTGGCCAACGACGCCAACCTGCCGCCCGACGAGCAGATCAAGTACTACGTCGAGGCGGGCTTCTATCGGGACGAGACCAAGGACGACATCGGCGTGCGTCTCAAGCTGAGCGACCCCGCCATCTCCGACGCGATCCACGTCACGGCGCCGCCGGAGGTGCTGCTCTTCATCGACGAGCTGCTCAAGAAGGTGCTGGCCGACCTGCCCCAGATCGAGATCGAGATCCTGGTGGTGGAGGTCAACCTGAGCGACTCCATCGACTGGGACAGCAAGGTCAAGATCGCCCAGCTCGAGGACCGCACGCTGCCGTATGACGCGGTCACGAACCCGGTGCAGGGAGCGTTCGGTTCGGGCGTTCCCATCGTGGACGACGGCCAGGTCGATGGCTCCGGCGCGGCCTTCAGCAGCTTCCCCAACGGGCCGGTGAGCCTGCCTGGGTTTCTGCTCAGCGCGCAGGGCGTGCACAATGACTACACGGTCACGGGCATCATCAGTCTGCTGCAGACCATCGGCGCGGCGGAGCTGCTGAGCTCGCCCAAGATCACGGTGCTCAACGGGCACCGCGCGCGGCTCACCACCGGCGACAAGCTGCCGATCTTCGAGACCAAGGGCACGGTCAACAACCCGACGGTGTCCACCAAGTTCGAGCCCACCGGCGTCAGCATCGAGTTGGTGCCCTACATCGTGGCCGATGACCTGCTGCGCATCGATCTGTCCATCGACGTCTCGACCCAGACCGGCAGCGAGCCGCTGGTGTTGAACGGCATCAGCGTGGACTCGCCCATCATCAGCCAGCGCACGGCGGGCACCACGCTGCACGTGTACAGCGATCAGACCTTTGCCCTGGGCGGGCTCAAGTCGACCGTGCAGGTCGAGCAGCTCACCAAGGTGCCGCTGCTGGGTGACATCCCGCTGCTGGGTTGGCTCTTCAAGAGCCGCTCGAGCACCACCCGCAAGACCGAGATCCTGTTCCTGGTGAAGCCCACCATCCGGGTGCCCAGCGAGACCCTGCTCAATCCGCTTCGGAACGAGGGCTCGCTGATCGATCCGGGCGGACTCGACCCCGGCCTGAGGTGACGGGCGGCGGTTTCACGACCCTCGACTGGGTCGTGGTCCTGGCCTACCTGGCGCTGGCGCTGGGCGTGGGCCTGGTCCTCGGCAAGCGCAGCCGCGGGTCCATGGAGAACTTCTTCCTGTCGGGGCGCTCGCTGCCCTGGTGGCTGGCCGGCACGTCGATGGTGGCCACGTCCTTTGCCAGCGACACGCCGCTGGTGGTCTCGAGTTGGACCCGCACCGGCGGCGTGGCCGGCAACTGGCGCTGGTGGTGCTACGTCCTGACCACGCTGCTCGTGGTGGTGGTCTTTGCGCGGCTGTGGCGCCGCTCCGAGGTGCTGACCGACGTGGAGTTCATGGAGCTGCGCTACTCGGGCCGCCCGGCCCGGGGCCTGCGCGCCTTCAAGAGCGTCTACCAGACCATCTTCATGCACTGCTTCGTCATGGGCTGGGTGATCCTGGGCATGACCAAGGTGCTGGTGGTGCTGTTCGACATGGGCGACGCGCCCGTGTTCAGCGTCCTCGGCTGGGGCCTGACGCCGGCCTGGCTGGTCATGCTGGGCTGCTCGGCCCTGGCCCTGCTGTACAGCGAGGTGGCGGGCCTGTGGGGCGTGGTGGCCACCGACTTCGTGCAGTTCTTCTTCGCGCTGACGGGCTCGGTGGTGTTGATGCTCACGGTGATCGACGCCCAGGGCGGCCTCTCTGCCCTGGTGGAGGCCCTGAACGCCTCGCCGCTCACGGCCGACAAGCTGGCCAGCGCCCCCGACCTCACGGGCGTGACCCTGTCCGAGCCGTCCACATGGACCAAGGACATCTGGCAGTTCGCCGTGTTCCTGGGGGTGATGTGGTTCGCCAACAAGAACTCCACCGGCAGTGGCGTGGAGGTGCAGCGCATCTTGGCCTGCCGCAATGAGAAGCACGCCCTGGGCGCCTCGCTCTGGTACGCGGTGGCCCACTACGCCATCCGGCCCTGGCCTTGGATCCTGGTGGCCCTGGCCAGCCTGCTGGTGCTGCCGCCCATGGACGCCCCCAGCCCGGTGGACGGCACGGTGGCCGCCGTGAACGCCGCCGAGGTGCAGGTGCGCGGGGCGGACGGCGCGCTGCACACGGTGCCCGTGCCCGACACGGGCGTGCAGGGCTGGCAGGTCGAGACGGTGGTGGCCGAGGGCGAGGCCGTGCTGGCGGGCCAGGCCGTGGCTCGCACCGACGACGAGAAGGCCTACCCGCTGATGATGCGCTTGTTCCTGCCGGCCGGGCTGCTGGGCCTGCTGGCGGCGTCGTTCCTGGCGGCCTTCATGTCCACCATCGACACCCACGTCAACGTGGCCAGCAGCTACCTGGTGAACGACCTCTACCGGCGCTTCCTGAGGCCCGACGCGCCGCCCAAGCACTACGTGCGGGCCGGGCGCATCATCGGGCCGGTGGTGATGCTGATCTCGCTGGGCTTCGCCGCGGCTAGCGATGATGTGCGCGGCATGTTCGACGCCTTCACGGCCCTGTTCGGCGGGGTCGGCGTGGTCTATCTGCTGCGCTGGCTCTGGTGGCGCATCAACGCCTGGTCGGAGGTGGCGGCCCTGCTGGCCTCCGCCGCCACCCTGGTGGCCACCCGGCTCTGGCCTTCGGCGGCCGCAGCTTGGCTGCCCGAGCCCCTGGTGGTAGACGGCCAGCCGGACATTGCGGGGGTCATGTTGCTGGTTGTGGGGGTCTCAGTGGCTGTCATCTTCCCTGTGACCCTGCTGACCCCCGCGGTGGACCGGGAGCAGCTGGTGGCCTTCTACGAGCGCGTGCGCCCGCCGGGTTTCTGGGGCCCGGTGCGCGGTGAAGCGCGCGGTCCGGGCTGGTCCCTGCCGCGCCTGGGCGTGGCCTGGATCGGGTCGGTGGCCCTGGTGATGGTGGCCATCCTGCTGCCGGGCGATCTGTTGCTCCAGGACGGCGAGCATCTAGGTGCCCTGCTGGGAACGGCCGCCGCCGCGACGGCGCTGCTCCTGGCCCTCTCCCGGCGGCCGTCACGTCACGCCGCCGGGGAGCCTTGATAAAAAGAGCCCCCTGCCTACACTTCGAGGCCTCGCACAGGGCCGGAGCTGCCTCCCGATCCGGGGGCGCCGGTGCCATCAGCGAGACCACGATCCGCGCCCCTCGCATCGAGTCCGAGCCATGCTCAGTACTGTGCTCCGTCGTGCCCTGCTGTCCGCAACCGGCCTCTGCCTGGCCGCCACCCTGACGGCCGCGCAGGACGCCGAGTCGCTCTTTCAGGAGGGCATCGACGCCTACCGCACGGGCAACGCGTCCGACGCGGTGGAGCTGTTCAAGGACGCCCTCGCGCAGAACCCGTCGCAGGACGAGGTCTACGCCGTGTGGAGTCAGGTCGAGCAGCGCGTGATCCTCGACATGCTGCTGGAGCGTGGCGACATGGGCGCCCTGGCCGAGCGCTTCCTGGGGCTGGCCAAGCTGGGCCGCGCCAGCGTGCTGAGTGATCCGGGCGGCGCGCGCGATGTGGTGCAGCGCTACCTCTCGTCCAACGCGCTCGACAGCGAGCGCGCGCTGCTCGAGCTGCAGTCGATCTACGGCGAGTGGGCCGTGCCCGCGCTGATCGGTCCCATGGCCGACCGCTCCGACGCCGACACGCGCGTGCTGGCCATCAAGGCGCTGATCCACCTGGGCGACCTGGCCACGCCGGCGCTGATCCAGACGCTCAAGGCCGAGGACGAGACCACGCGCACCAACGCCGCCTCCACCCTGGGCTCCATCGGCGACGTGCGCGCCGCGGCGGCCCTGGCCTGGATGGCGCAGAGCGACTCCTCGGAGGTGGCCCGCGCGGTGGCGGCCGGCTCCCTGGCCAAGCTGGCCGCGGGCCTGTCCGACCTGGGCGCGCGCAGCGACTCTCCCACCGACATCACCATGGCGCTGGTGGCCAGCTGGATCACCAGCGACCCTGCCATCGTGCGGCCCTACGCATCCGGTCAGGTGAACTGGCGCTGGGAGGGCGGCCTGGTAGGCGACGCGGTCCCCGCCGGCCTGTACGGCCTGCTGCTGGCCCGGTCCGCGCTGCACACCGCCCTGGCCTCCGGGCAGGGCGGCGCCGAGGTGGACAGCGCCCTGGCGGCGGTGCACGCCTCCATGAAGGCTGAGATCGTGTCGGCCGCCACGCTCGAGAGCATGGCTGACGACGAGCTGCTGGCCGCGGCCGGTGAGCACCTGCCCGCCATCGAGCTGGCCCTGGCTCGCGCCGGAGCGGCCCGTGGCGGCGCGCTCGACTGGCTGCTCTACGAGGGGCAGACCGCGGCGGCCGCCGCGCTCATGCCGTTCATGAACGGCTCCAGCGAGGAGCTGACCGCCCTGGTCAGCGCCCTCTCCAGCGACTACGACGCCATCGCGTTCGGCGCGGCCGTGGTGCTGGGCGACCTGAACGAGGGCGACCGTCGCATCGTCGACGTGCTGGGTCACAGCCTGACCGCCGTGCCCGACCGCCTGGTGTTCTCCATCGGCCACTCCGGCCTGTCTGACGACGGCCGGGGCTGGTCGTTGCTGAGCGCCGCCGACGTGGCCAGCGGCTTGGCGCGCGCCAAGGCCTTCCCGCCCAAGGACGTCATCGTGGTGGAGTTCGGCCTCGGCGGCGTGACCCTCGACACCATGATCTTCGGGCTGCGCAACGACCCGCGCAGCGCCGACGTGCCGCTGCTGGTGGTGGCCTCCGCCGAGGCGGTGGAGGGCATCGACGCCCGCTACGGCGAGGTGGTCTCGGCCGTGCTGGTGGGCGCCGCCAGCTGGGATGACGTCAACGCCGCGGCCGGCGACACCGGCGCCCAGCGCGCCGTCGCCATGCAGCGCGCGACCACGGCCGCGCGTGTGCTGGCCGCCATGCCCGCGCGGCATCTGTCGGGCGTGGCCGAGAACGCCGCCGAGGCGCTCATGGGCGGCGGCGACGACGACGTCAAGATCGCCGTGCTGGATCTGGTCCGGCGCGGCATGCTGGCCCAGGCCCTGCCGGCCATCGAGGAGCTGCTGCGGTCCGGCGAGGCCTCCACCGAGTTGAGCATCGCGGCCCTGGACGCGGCCGCTCGTCTGTGGGCGGCCGATGGCGGCTCACGCGGCGACGGCGCGGCCCTGGCCGAGGCCCTCGACGGTCTGCTGCAGTCGGACGACGTCGAGCTGGTGCTGGCCGCCGCGCGGGCTCGCGGTCAGCTGGGCGATGTGGGCGCCGACGTCGGCTGAGGCCTCGCTGGGCTGAGCCCCCTGCTCTGTCCGTCGAGATCAGCGCGGGCGGCGGCCCAGCAGGGACCCGGGATCGCTGACCCGGGCTCCGAGCTGTTTGCACTTGCCCACCACCTCGCGGTCGGCGCTGACCACCAGCAAGCGTCGCGGCTCGTCGCTGGCCCAGACGGCGTCGATGATGGCCTCATCGGCGTCGGGCACGAAGTGCATGCTGCACCAGTCCAGGTAGCTGTTGCTGCCCAGCAGCGAGGTGCCCCGGCGCACGTCCCACCAGATACGCACCGAGAGGGCGTCCGCCGGCACGCGCGTTGCCAGGTGTTCGAGCAGCAAGGTGCGCAGCTGCTCCGGCACGAGGTCGGTCCCGCCAGCCAGCCAGTGGGCCAGGTTGTAGCCATCCAGGAGATAGTGCACCGCGGGATCATAGCCCGCGCCGCGGGCGTCGACGCGCCCTCACGCCGGGCACAGCCTGCGGCCGCCAGTGGGGCTGCCAGTGGGGCCAGCCCACACGGCGCCTGCCTGTCGTGGCCGCCAGGGTCGCGGTTTGGTAGCTTGCCCGACCGTTTCACGCGCAAAGAGTCGCGCCGGGGTAGCTCAGTGGTAGAGCACGGCTTTCGTAAAGCTGAGGTCGTCGGTTCGAATCCGATCCCCGGCTCCAGCGCGCACCTGACCCAGGTTCCAGCGGCGCTCCGGCGTCAACGGAGGAGCCCCTCATGAAGCGCTTCAAGAGCCTGCTCGTCGCTGTCGATCCGGATATGCTCCCGGCCCCGGGCGTCGCTTTGCCCGGCGAACTGCTGTCGTTGCTGGAGGGCGTCTCGCGCCTGGCGGCGCACTCCGGTGCGGCCATCACGGTCATGAGCGTGACGCCCGAGGGCTCAGGCGCCGACGAGCTGGTGTCGGAGGCCGTGGACGCCCGGTTGGCCGAGCACGTGCTGCCCTTGCTGCGGGGCGCTGGTGAGGGCGCCGGCGACGTGGCCTGCGTGGTCACCCACGGCACGGCCTACATGGAGATCACGCGCCAGGTGCTGCGCGCCGGGCACGACCTGCTGGCGCTGGGAGCGCGCCGTCCTGAGGCCGGCAAGCCCATCGTGGGCTCCAGCGCCACGCAGCTCATCCGCAAGTGCCCTTGCCCCGTCTGGGTCGCGTCTCGCGCGCCACGGGAGATCGGGCCGCGGGTGGTGCTCTCGGCGGTGGCGTTGCACGCGTTGAGCACCACCGTCCTGGAGATGTCGGCGTCGCTGGTGGAGTTGCGCGGCGGCGAGTGGCACGTGCTGCACGTGCCCGAGTATCCGCACGAGGGCGGCATGCGCCTGCGCGGCGTGGACGCCGACGAGATCCAGGCCTATGAGAAGAGCTGCCGCGACGAGGCCTTCGCCCAATTGCACGCCATGGTGGACCCTCTGGCCGAGCAGATGGGCGTGACGCCCAAGCTGTGGATGGCCGAGGGCCGCGCCTACGAGCAGATCGCCCAGGCAGAGCAGCGCTTGGGCGCGGACCTGGTGGTCATGGGCACGGTGGGCCGCGCCGGCTTGGCCGGCATGGTCATCGGCAACACCGCCGAGCGCGCGCTGCGGCTGGTGGAATCGTCGCTGCTGACCATCAAGCCGACAGGCTTCGTGAGCCCCGTCGAGCTCTGAGCCGGGCAGGCGGGTCGGCCCGGGCTCTGGGCGACGGGCCGCCTGCGTGGGCTCGCTTGAGCTGCGAGCGAGGCGCTGCGGGGCTCGTCTGCCTCGCTACGCGTGCTGGGGGTCGAAGCTCACCAGCGTGCGCTGACCGGCATCTCCGGGCAGCGAGGCGTGCTGCAGCGTGGGCTGGGGCCAGCCGTCCCGGGCGCGCCGGGGCTCCGCGTCGGCCAACTCCTGCTCGATGGCGGGGCCCTTGAGCATGACCAGCAGCCCGAAGCGCCCGCGTTGCTTGTGCAGCAGCTTGAGCTGGGCGTCCACGCTGCCCACGGCGCGGGTGACCACCACGCCCGCACGCCGCTCGGCCAGCCAGTTCTCGCCGCGGGCGTGGGCGGCCGTCATCCGGGGGGGCAGGTCCAGGGCCTCCAGCAGGCGTCCCAGGGCGGCGGCTTTGCGCTGCCGCGACTCCACCAGCACCACTTCCAGGTCCGGGCGCGCCAGGCCCAGGGGCACGCCCGGCACGCCGCAGCCGCTGCCCAGGTCGAGCAGGGGGCCGTCCAGCTGGGCGGGCAGGGCGCGCAGGGCCACCAGCGCGTCGAGCACGTGACGCACGGCCATGCCCGCCGGGTCCGTGATGCCCGTCAGGTTGAGGATCTGGTTCTGCTCGAGCAGGGCGGCGCAGAAGCGGCCCAGCTGGGGCAGCAGGCTGGCCTCGTCGGCGGTGGGGGCGTTGGCCGCCTCCAGAAGCGGGGCCAGGCGTCCCTGCAGATGTGCGCTCACCTGGGCTGCGAAGTCGGCGTCCATGCTCGACAGCTTGGCAGCCCGTGGGCTCGCGGGCCAGGGTCGCTCGCGGCGGCACTCGTGGCGCTGGTGTCCGCGCCGCTCGGGCTATCATCGCCGCCCCGCACACCGCGCGAGCCCCACCGTGAGCAACGACCGCATCGCCCGCTTCGAGACCCTGGCCGCCTCCGAGCCCGAGAACCCGCTGCACGCCTTCGCCCTGGCCGGCGCGCTGCTGGCGGCCGACGAGCTGGAGCGCAGCGAGCAGGCCTTCGCCCGCTGCCTGGAGCTGGATCCGGCCTGGATGATGGCCGCCATCCGGCGCGGCCGCTGCCTGGTGGCCCTGGAGCGCTGGGACGAGGCGCGCGAGGCGCTGGAGCTGGGCGCCCGGCTGGCCACCGAACAGAATCACGAAGAGCCCTTCGCCGAGATCCGGCAGCTGATGGACGAGTTGCCCGCGGACTGAGGTCTGCCGCGGTTTCGGCTCGTCCGGTGTCCTGCTAGGCTGTCACGCTGTGCTCTGGTCCGCAGCCAGTCCGGTGGGGAGTCCCACCCGACGCGCCTGCGCCGTGTCCCGCATCCCGATCTGCGCGCTCCCATGCCAGCATCAGTGACCAACGAGTTCAGCATCAACGTCGCCACGGTGAACGGCTCGGGTTCGGCTTCGTCGAACACGATCCTCACCAAGTCGATCTTCCGCATGGGCGTGCCGGTCTCGCCCAAGAACCTGTTTCCGAGCAACATCTCGGGGCTGCCCACCTGGTTCCTGATCCGCGTGAGCGAGGCGGGCTGGCGCGCGCGCACCGGGCGTAACGAGGTCGTGATCGCGCTCAACCCGACCACGCTCGAGCAGGACCACGCCGGGGTGGCGCCGGGCGGTGTGCTGCTGGTGGAAGCCAAGAGCCGCGTGCAGGTGCAACAGCCGCGCAGCGACGTCACCATCCTGAGCTGCCCCATGGCCGAGCTGGCCAAGCCGCACGCGCCCGACCCGCGCCTGCGCAAGCTGCTCACCAACATGGTGTACGTGGGCGTGGTGGCGCACCTGCTCGACCTGGACGTCGACGTGGTCATGCAGACGGTGGCCGATCAGTTCTCCGGCAAGCAGAAGATCGTGGCGCTGAACCAGGCTGTGGTGCAGGAGGGCCTCGACTGGGCCGCCGCCAACCTGGCCGACGATGTCTGTCCGTTCACGGTGGCCGCGCGCGACCTGACCGGCGACAAGATGCTGATCGAGGGCAACACCGCCGCGGCCCTGGGCTGCCTCATGGGTGGCTGCACCTTCGTGGGCTGGTACCCGATCACGCCCAGCACCAGCATCTGCGAAGACACCATCGCGTTTGCCCACCGGTTCCGCCGCGATGAGGACAGCGGCGCGCTGAAGTTCGCCTCCGTGCAGGCCGAAGACGAGCTCTCCAGCATCGGCCACATCCTTGGTGCGGGCTGGGCCGGGGCGCGCGCCATGACCGCGACGTCGGGCCCGGGTATCTCGCTCATGGCCGAGTTCGCGGGCTTCGGCTACTACACCGAGATCCCCGCGGTGCTCTTCGACGTGCAGCGCGTAGGGCCGTCCACCGGCATGCCGACGCGCACGCAGCAGGGCGACCTGAGCCTGTGCTTCTACCTCTCCCACGGCGACACCAAGCACATCGTGCTGCTGCCGGCGGGACCTGAAGAGCTGTACGAGATGTCGCAGCAGGCCTTTGACCTGGCCGAGCGTTTCCAGACCCCCGTGTTCGTGCTGTCCGACCTGGACATGGGCATGAACCTCTGGATGAGCGACCGGCTGGCGTACCCCGAGGCCGGCTTCGACCGCGGCAAGGTGCTGGACGCGGAGGCGCTCGAGCAGGTCAAGGAGTTCCACCGCTACGCCGACCCGGACGGTGACGGCGTGCCCTACCGCACCTTGCCCGGCACGCGCCATCCCAAGGCGCCGTACTTCACGCGCGGCTCGGGTCACACCACGCGGGCCACCTACACCGAGAACTCCGAAGAGTACAAGGAGGTGGTCGACCGCATCCGCCGCAAGATCGACGGGTCGACCTCGCACACGCCCGCACCGCTGACCGACGGCGATCGCTCCAGCAAGGTGGGGCTGATCCACTGGGGCAGCACGCGCTATCCGGTGGAGGAGGCCGTGGCGCTGCTGGCCGACGAGGGCATCAGCGTGTGCGAGATGCGCGTGCGCGCGCTGCCGCTGCACGATGCGGTGATCGACTTCGTGAACGACTGCGACATCACCTACGTGGTGGAGCAGAACCGCGACGGCCAGCTGGCCGACATCATTCGCCTGAAGGTGCCCGGCTCGGCCGGGAAGATCCGCAAGATCAACTATTACGCGGGCATGCCCATGTCTGCAGAGCCCGTCGTCGAGGCCGTGCGCGCAGGCGCGCGGGAGACCGCAAATGTCTGACAATGGCGCCAAGACCAACGCCATCGGCCTGACCGTCGATGAGTACAAGGGTTCCAAGACCACGCTCTGCCTGGGCTGCGGTCACGACCAGATCACGCGCGAGATCATCCAGGCCACGTTCCAGTCCGGCCTCGATCCGTACAACCTGGTCAAGACCTCGGGCATCGGCTGCTCGAGCAAGACGCCGGCCTACTTCGTGGCTCAGGGCTACGGCATCAACTCGGTGCACGGACGCATGCCGTCCATCGCCACGGGGGCCAACTGCGCCAACCCGCAGCTGGTCACGATCGGGGTGAGCGGCGACGGCGACACCGCGTCCATCGGCCTGGGCCAGTTCATGCACGCCGTGCGGCGCAACACGAACATGGTCTACATCGTCGAGAACAACGGCGTGTACGGCCTGACCAAGGGCCAGTTCTCGGCCACCTCCGAGAAGGGCAGCAAGAAGAAGGGCGGCGACACCAACGACTACGCCGACATCGACCTCTGCGCCATGGCGCTGGAGCTGGGCTGCGGCTTCGTGGCGCGCAGCTTCAGCGGCGATCAGAAGCAGATGATCTCGCTGATCCGCGCGGCCATCGCCCACGACGGCATGGCCATCATCGACTGCATCAGCCCCTGCGTGACCTTCAACAACCTGTCGGACTCCACCAAGGGCTTCCAGTTCCTGCGCGACAACAACATCAAGCTGCACGACATTGGCTACGTGGCGGATTACGAGGCCGAGCAGGTGGAGCAGGCGCCCGGTGGCAGCCTGGAGGTGTCCATGCCCAACGGCGGCGTGATCACGCTGTCGGCGCTGCCGGAGGGCCACGAGTACGATGCCACCGATGTGCACGCCGCGCGCGCCGTGCTGGAGAAAGACCGGCTCGACGCCGGCCACGTCTACACCGGCCTGATCTACATCGATCCGGACAGCACGCCGCTGCACAAGACGCTGGAGCTGCCCGCCGATCGGCCGCTGGCCAAGTATGGCGAGGACGAGCTGCGCCCTGATCGCGCCGCCTTCGAGGGCATCCTCGACAGTTTCTGCTGAGCGCTCGCGCGCGCGCTGTCACACCTCCGGGGGCGGCGGCCCCCTCTCCGTGAAGGCCCGCTGCGTGGCCCCCCGATGGACGGGGTCGGCGCGCATGGGCCCCTCGCCGGCCCCCCAACGCGCGAGTCCCCCGCTGCGAAGGCTCGCAACGGGGGACTCGAGACGTGCGCAGAACCGGCGGCGCGGGAGAGGCCTGCGCCGCCGCCTCAGCGATCAGTTGACGTTGTAGGTCACGAGCTGCAGGACGTCGTCGCCGCTGGCCTTGACGCCGAACAGGTCGTCGCTCTTGGTCTCGAACTTCCCGTTCTTGCCGGCGCAGGACAGGATCATGGCCCCGGTCGTGCCGTTGTGGCCGTCGCGGAAGCTGTAGACCCGGTAGACGTTGCCCCACGGATCGACCAGGCCGTCGCCCCGGCCCTCTTCCTCATTGAAGCTGGCGATGTGCATGGCACCGTCGATCATGACGCCTTCATTCAGGTAGGGGCCGTCCCAGTTGGGGCGGTTGATGCTGTTGTTGTAGAGGCCCTTGAAGCCCTTGAGGTCGGACTTGCCGTTGCTGATCTTGGTGGCGTCGTTGTCGGTGGGCCAGACGCCCGTGTCGACCTTGTACTTGTTAAACACATTGGCCACCTCGCGCAGATCCGCAGACGCCTTGCTGCTGTTGCCCTTGTCGATGTAGCTGTTGACGCTGGGGATCAGGATGCCGGCGAGCACCGTCAGGATGGAGATCGTGACGATCAGCTCGACCAACGTGAAGCCACCCTCACGGCGGCGGGCATGGGTGTTCATGGCAGGGTTCTCAGGAAAGGGACAAGGCGAGACGCGTGTGGCTTTGTCATCGACGCCGGGCCGCTCGCGCCTTGATGGGATCTGGAAAGAATGTGCATTGGGTCGTGCCGTCCGGGGGCTCAGGAGAGGCTCTCGAGGTCGACCGTGGCGTGGTCCACGGCGTCGGGGCCCAGCGAGCGCGGGTCCACCAGGCGCGGCGTCATGAGGATCACCAGCTCGCGCGTGGAGTTGCGGCGCACGTCCGACTTGAAGAGCTGACCGATCCAGGGGATGTCCATCAGCAACGGCACCCCGCGCTGGGTGTCGAACTTGCTGTTCGACATGATCCCGCCGATCATGATCGTGTCGCCTTCGCGCACCACGAACGAGGTCTTGATGGTGCGGCTGTCTACTACCGGGATGCCGTTGAACTCGCCCGTCTGGATGCTGATGCGTTGATCCACCAGCAGGCTCACCAAGCCGTCGGCCTGGATGGTGGGCGTGATCTTCAGCTCGAGGCCGACGTCCTTGAACGAGACCTCCTCGATGGTCTGGGCGCCGATGGTGCTGAGGCAGCTCTCGGTGGTGGTGGTGGTCTCGACGTAGGGCACCTCGGAGAGGATGTCGAGCGTGGCTTCGCGGTCGTGCAGCGCCACCAGGCGCGGTCGCTGCAGCACCTCCAGGCCCACCAGCTCGTGCAGCATGTCGAGCGTGACGTCCACGCTGCCGGAGTCGTTGCCGCCCGCGATCACCGCCGCCGGCGAGGGGTTGAGCAGGCTGGTGACAAAGTCGGCGGACCACTTGTCCACGCGGATGTCGTGGCGCGCGATGGCGGAGCCCAGCTCCATCAGATCGGTGCGGTCGATCTCCAGGATGCGCGCCTCGATCAGCACCTGCCGGTCGGGGCGATCGACGGCGGTCAGGTAGGCCGAGACGTCGCGCATGCGCGCGGCGGGGGCCGTGACCATGACCACGTTGCGGTCGGTGTTGACCACCACGCTCTCGGCGCCCACCAGTGACACCAGCTGGGGTTCGATCAGGGCCGCGGGCGTGGAGTGCAGCACGAACACCTGGGTCTGGGTCTGGACCGGGTCGTCGCGGCGCACGATCACGATGTCGCCCACCTGCTCCAGGGTGCAGGCGTAGGTGCGCACCAGGGTCTCGATGGCCGACTGGATGCGCACGCCGGGCAGGGACAGGCGCACGGTCTGGGAGAAGTCACCGTCGAGCACCACGTTCAGGCTGGCCTGCTCGCCCAGCAGCAGTAGCGCTTGGCCCAGCTCGGCGTCGCGCAGGGTGAAGCCGTAGGGCGTGGGATCCTGCACCAGCAGCGGCAGCTCGACCGGCGCCGGCTGCACCGCCTCGGGCTGGGCAGGGATCTCGTCTTTGGTGCGCGGCAGGCCCTCTCCCGCGCGCTGCTGGGCCATGGAGCGGTCCCAGCGCGCGAGCGCGTCGCGGTAGTGCTGGCCGCTGACCACGTCGGGCAGATCGGAGGCGCAGCCTGCGCTGAGGGCGCAGCCCGCCAGGAGCAGGGCGCGTGCGAACAGGGGTGCTGGGGCCATGGACAGGCTCGCAGTGGCGGGGGGACAGTCCGTCCGCGCCCCTTTCGGCCGCTGCCGTCGCCGCGCTTGAGGCCCTCGTCGCCGCGCTTGGGGTCGTCGGCTGCACTTGGGCCCGTCAGCTGCGCTTGCGGGCGGCGACGCCACGTTGGGGTCGGGCGCCAGGGCAGCGGGCGCGCGAGCGACGCCCGGTGGCGCCCGGCGCGTCGGCGCTCAAGCACGGCCCCCGCCCTCGCCGATGGACCATCAGGAGCAGATTCCGTCCCGCCCCCGGCGAGGTCCCCGCCGTGCCCGACGCAAACACGCCCGACAAGACGCCGCGTCCGCCCATGCGGCTGGGCGAGCGCCTCGTGCAGGCCCATCTGATCAGCGACAAGCAGCTCAAGACGGGGCTGCAGGAGCAGCGCCGCACCGGCTCCACCCTGGGCGAGGTGCTGGTGAGCATGGGCTTCCTCAAGCAGGACGACCTGTGCCGCGTGCTGGCGGAGTCGCAGGGCGTGCCCTACATCTCGATGGACGAGGTGACGCCTGACGCGACCCTGCTGCCGGACATCGGCGCGGAGTTCGCGCGCAGGCACGCTGTGTTCCCGGTCCGGCGCGAGGGCAACGTGGTGGTGGTGGCCATGGCGCGACCCATGGACATCCTGGCGCTCGACGCCGTCAAGCAGCACTGCTGGCGTCAGGTGCGCGTGGTGGCCACGTCGCCGCGCGAGCTGAACGCCGCCATCACCCGCTACTTGGAGTCGTTGCGCAACGGCGAGAGCGACGACGACGCGCCGCCCCGCGCCGGCGCCGTGGAAGCGGCGGCCCATTCTGACGATGTGGTCTCCGTGACCGAGCGCATCCTCGACTTCGGCCTGCGCAACATGGCCACCGACATCCACATCGAGCCCGAGGAGAAGCTGCTGCGCGTGCGCTACCGCATCGACGGCATCCTCGAGCAGGGCGAGAACTGGCCGGTCGAGAGCTGCACAGGCGTGCTGGCGCGGGTCAAGATCCTGGCCGGGCTCGACATCACCGAGCGGCGCCTGCCCCAGGACGGCCGCATCAAGCTGGAGCGAGGGCAGGGCAGCGTGGACATCCGCGTCTCGATCATGCCCACCAACCACGGCGAGAACGCCGTGCTGCGCGTGCTCGACACGTCCTCCGTCTCGCTCAACCTGGACGAGCTGGGGCTGGTGGGCCCCGAGCGCGACGAGCTCGACGCGCTCATGAGCCAGAGCAACGGCATGTTGCTGGTGTCGGGGCCCACGGGCAGCGGCAAGAGCACCACGCTGTATGCCTTGCTGTCGTCGATCGACTCGCTCACCCGCAAGGTGATCACGATCGAGGATCCGATCGAGTATGAGCAGCCGCTGGTGCGCCAGAGCCAGGTGGACACGGCCATCGGATACACCTTCGCCGCCGGCCTGCGCTCGTCGCTGCGCCAGGATCCCGACATCATCCTGGTGGGCGAGATCCGCGACGGCGAGACGGCCGACGTGGCGCTCAAGGCGTCGCTCACCGGCCACTTCGTCATGAGCTCGATCCACACCAACTCGGCCGTGGGTTGCGTGACGCGCCTGCTCGACCTGGGCATCGACCGCTACCTGGTGGCCAGCTCGCTCTCGGGCGCGGTGGCCCAGCGCCTGGTGCGTCGCATCTGCACGCGCTGCGGCAAGAAGCGGCCCGCCACCGCCGAGGAAGGCCTGGCGCTGGGCTGCAAGCCCGAAGGCCTGGAGCTGGTGGAGGGCGTCGGCTGCAGCGCCTGCCGCGGCACGGGCTACGCCGGGCGCATGGCGGTCTACGAGCTGTTCGTGATGGACGACACCTCGGCCCGCATCGTGGCCCAGGGAGGGGGCGAGCACGAGCTGCTCGACCACGCCCGCGGTCGCGGCCGGCGCAGCATGCTGGACGACGCGCGCGAGAAGGTGCTGGAGGGACGCACCACCGTGGCCGAGTTCCTGCGCGTGACGCCGACCCTGACCAGCGTGGCGGGCGACGGCGTGCAACCCGAGACAATGGTATCGGAGCCGCCGTCGGCGGGCGCGTTGTCGCCGACGGCACTGTCGTCGCCGTCGCCGTCACCGTCACCGCCGTCGTCTTCTTCTTCGTCACCGTCACCGCTGGCGAGAGCGCCGACGTCACCGGCGCAGCCATCAGCGCCGCCCGCGGCCGACGGGCCGGTGAGCTGACGTGGAGCAGACCTGGCGCTATGAGGCCGTGTCGGCCGACGGCCGCAGCGTGCGCGGCAGCCGCGGCGCCGCCAGCCTGGACGAGCTGCTGGAGCTGCTCTCGCGCGAGGGCCTGACCCTGCTGCGCCTGCCCCGCGCGCGCGCCGGCAGCGCGCCCAAGCCGGAGCGCGGTGCGCGTCTCAAGCCCGCCGACGTGGCCGAGCTGGCGGGCTACATCGCGCTCACCTGCCGCGCCGGGCTGTCGGTGGTGGACGCCCTGAGCGACTTCGGCGAAGACCGCCCGCCGCACGTGCAGGCGTTGCTCAACGGCATCGTGCAGGATGTGCGCGGCGGCACCACCCTGGCCGACGCCTTCGCCGCGCGCCCCCACAGCTTCAACGTCACCTTTGGCGCCATGGTGCGGGCGGGCGAGCAGTCCGGCGCGCTCGAGGCCGCCATGGAGGGCGCCGGCCGCCAGATCGCCTTCCAGGTCGAGGTCAAACGCAAGATCCGACAGGCCCTGGTGCAGCCGGGCATCCTGATCGTGTGCGTCATCGGCCTGATCGTGCTGCTGCTGACGTACCTGCTGCCGCGCATCATGGGCATGATCCTCGAGGCCGGCGTGGAGCTGCCCGCCAGCACGGCCTTCCTGGTGGCCAGCTCCGACTTCCTGATCGACAACTGGGCGCCGCTGACCGGCGGCCTGGTGAGCTTCGTTGTGGGCCTGCGCCTGGCCCTGCGCACCACCCGCGGCCGGCGCGCCTTCGACTGGATGCTGTTCCGGCTGCCGGTGGTGGGCGGCATCATCCGCATGTCGGCCGAGGCGCGCTTCGTGTCCACCATGGCCACCCTGTTGGCCTCGGGCGTGGACGCCGTGACCAGCCTGCGCATGGCCGCCGACACCACCGGCTCAGCCGAGCTCGGCGCACGACTGCACGCCGCCGCCGACCGCGTGAGCGAGGGCGAGACCCTGGCCCGCGCCATCAACCAGTCCGCGCGCCTGCATCCGCTGGTGCGCCGCATGATCCAGCTGGGCGAGAACGCCGGCTCGCTGGAGGAGACGCTCGGCTCCGCCGTCGACTTCCTGTCCCAGGAGCTGCCACGCCGCGTGCAGCGCGCCGTGGGCCTGATGGAGCCCGCCATCATCGTCGTCTCCGGCGTGCTCGTGGCCTTCATCCTGCTGTCGGCCCTGCTGCCCGTGTTCTCCCTGTACGAGTCCTACTGACATGCACGTCGCCTCCCGTTCTCAGGACCTCCGTCTCGCGCGCCCCGCTCTGGATTCTGCGACGCTCGTGGCCCCCGGCGACACAGCGGTCTGCCGCGAGGACCCGGTCCGCCGTGCGAGCCCGGCGTGCCGTGCGCCCGCAAGGCCGCCTGAGCGGCGTGGTCAGAGCGGCTTCTCGTTGCTCGAGCTGATCGTGGTCATGAGCATCCTGGCCATCCTGGCGGGGGCCGCCCTGCCGGTGGTGAGCAAGAGCCTCACGCGCTCGCGCATCGCCGACACCAAGGGTCGCCTGGAGCGGCTGCGCGGCTCGATCACGGCTTACTTTGAAGACACCGGCAGCTTCCCGCCGACGTTCGCGGACCTGGAGACGAACAGCTCCAACATGCGCGGCTGGACCGGCCCCTACCTGCGAGCGCTCAGCGCGGGGGCCACCGGCAAGGACGCCGCGTTGGCCCGCGACGCCTGGGGCCGCGAGTACAAGGTCAGGACCGGCGGCGCCAGCGCCCTGCGCATCATCAGCGCCGGACCCAACGGCAAGCTGGAGACCAGGAGCGGCCCCGGCAGCACCAGCGGCAGCGGCTCCAGCGGCGGCTCCAGCGGCGGCGGCGATGACGACGGCGCAAGCGGCAAGGGCAAGGGCCAAGGCATGGGTTACGGCAACGGCAAGGGCAAGGGCAACGGCAAGGGCCAGGGCGGGAGCAACGGCGGCAACGGGAGCAACGGGGGCAACGGCGGCAACGGCGGGTCAGCTGGATCAGGTGGGAGCAGCGCCGGGGTGGCCGAGGGTGACGACCTGGTGCTCGACGTGGACGTCACGCCCCTGCGGCGTCGGATCACGCTGGATGAGATGCGCGCGCTCGACTCCGCCATCGCCAGCTGGAATGCCACGCACCTGCCCGACGCGCCCCTCAACAAGACGCTCAGCAAGCTGCTGGGGAGCTTGGCCGGCGGCGGCTACTTGCCCGGCGACACCAGCGTCTGGGAGACCGACGGCTGGGGCGACGACTACGAGCCCTGGCCCCGGGTCGGCCCGGTCATGGGTGTGCGCTCCGACCACGTGCAGAACTGAAGCCCTCCAGCCCGCAACGCGGCCCGGGGCGCCCGCCGGATGGCCTCAAGTCCGCGTCTCACGGGCGCCGACAGGTCCATACGTTGTGTCCCCCGAGGCGAGTCCTTGCCTGGCGAACTCCTGACCCTCTGCTCACGCCGGACCCTGCGAGGGACGGTGGCTCTGGCTGACGCCCTGGGCGTGGCCATCGCCCGCCTGTCGCTGGGTCCCGACGGTCTGCACGTCGAGCGCTTCGTCGATCTCGGCGACGCCGAGCTGCCGCCGGAGTACGCCAGCGGGGACCCGGCCGCCGTGGCCGCCGCGTTGCGCGATGTCATGCACAAGCACGACCTGGGCCGCCGGCTGACCTGCCTGGGAGTGGACGACTCGCTCACCGGCGCCAGCCTGGCCGACCTGCCCCTGGCCAAGGGCAGGGCCCTGTCCGCGCTGGTGGGGCGGCACGTGCGTGAGGAGCTGCCCACGCAGGACGCGCCCGTGCTGGCCGACCTGCTGCGCGTGGCGCCGCGACACGACGACGACCCCAAGACGCGCTGCTGGGTGGCCTGGGCCGAGCAACCCCTCATGAGCGGCCTGAACAGCGAGCTGCGCCGGGCCGGCTTGCGGGTGGATCGCGTGCTGCCTCCGTCGGTGGCGCTGCTCGACATGCTGGGGCGCGCGGCCACGCCCGAGCACGACCGCATCGAGCTGGTCGTGCGCTTCTGCTGGCCGTCCGTGGTGATCGGCGTGTACGCCGGAGGCAGCCCGCAGTACGCGCGCTTCCTGGGCGACCTGCTGGTGGACGCCGTGGGCGACCCGGTGGACGCCGGCATCACCGAGCTGCAGCGCACCGTCGCCTTCGTGCGCGAGCGCAACCGCGGCCGGGCGCCGGACGTGGTCTGGCACACGGGCCTGGACCCCTCCCGCGCGCGTGACTTCGAGCAGCGCGTGGAGGCAGGCATGGGCATCTCCGCCGCGCACGTCAGGCTCTCGGCCGAGGGCGAGGTGGACAGCGGGCGCAGCGACCGCCTGACCGTGCTGGCCGCGCTGCTGCACCACGGCGCTGAGCGCGGGCGCGGCAAGGACCAGAGCCTCGACCTGCTGCCCGACCCGCCCCCGCGCGACCACTGGGTGCTGGCTGGCATGGGCGCCGCCCTGATGCTGACCGCGTCCATCAGCTTCGCCGACTTTGCCGAGACCGACCAAGGCAACCTGTCCGTCGGCGCCCACCGCGCAGCCCTCGCCGCCGAGCAGGAGCGCCTGCGTTCCGACGAGGACGGGCGCGCCCGGCTGCGCGACGAGCTGGCTCTGCGCGAGGCCTGGGCCGGGTCCCTGGCGGTGGTCCCCGATGCGCAGCACGACCCCGTGCGCCCCGTGCTGGACGCGCTGATGGCGCTGCCCGACGGTGTGGCTCTGGACGGCGTCGACCTGCGCAACGAGTACGACGGTGAGGGCGCGCTGCAGCTCTCGTTGTCGGGCGATTTCACCGGCGGGGGAGCCGATGATCTGGCCGCGTACCTGGCGCGTCTCGAGCGTCGCCCGTGGGCCCAGGACCTGAGCGCCGAGCGGGGCAGCCTGGCCTTCGCCCGCCGGGGCGACGCCGTGACCGAAGAGCTCAGGGTGGAGCTGCGCCTCCAATGAGCACCATCGTCCCGATCCTCAACGCCGAGTCGCTGCAGGCGGATGCTCAGAGCAGCAAGCCCGTCCTGCGCCGCCGGCTGATCCAGGCCGGCGTAGCGCTGGTGCTGATCGGCGGCCTGGCTGCGGTGCCCCTGCCCGCGCGCAAGGCCTACGAAGAGCTGCTGCAGGAGATCGCCGCGCTGCAGAGCTCCGTGGGCGGCTACCACAGCGCCGACCGGCAGCTCGACAGCTGGCAGGATCGTCTGGGCAGCGAGCGCGCCGACCTGGCCGAGCGCGCCCGGCGCTGGCTGGTGAAGACCGACCCCATCGTGCTGCGCAACCGACTGATCGCCGTGGCCGGTCCATGTGGTCTGAGCCTCTCCGGCGTCGAGATCCAGCAGGGCCTGGAGCCCCTGGGCGAAGGCGAGGTGATGGACTCCCTGCGCACCGTCCTGGGCGCCGTGAGCGGGGCCGAGGGCGGTGCCGAGGGCGGTGCCGAGGGCGGTGAGCAGCTCGACAGCGACCCCTGGGGCGACGAGAGCCTGGGGAGCGAGGACGACGCCGAAGCGAGCAGCGACGTGTCGTTCGCGCCCGTGGGCACGCCGCTCACGGCCACGCGCTACACCATCAGCGGCCAAGGGCCCGTGTCGGGCGTGCTGCTCTTCAGCGGCCTGCTGCGCCAGCTGCCCGAGCCCCTGCGCCTGCTGTCCCTGGAGCTGACCCTCAGCGAGAACAGCGCCCACTTCACCCTGGTGGCCGACCGCCTGGCCTGCCCGCTGAGCGCCACGTTGCTCAAGGGGCCGGGCTGATGCAGGCCGGCAACCCCAAGAAGCTGGCCCTCGCCCTGGGAGCCCTGCTGGTGGCCGGCGCCGTGCTGGCCCGCGGCCTGCTGGGCAGCGACCTGGGGGGAGACTCGCCAGCCAGCGCCGCCGTCCACCCGGGCGATCGCCCCGCGTCGGGTGGGAGTCCTGCGAGCCGCGCCGCGATGGATGAGGGCCCTGCGACTGGCGCCACGAGCGACGAGGGCCCTGCGACCGGCGCCACGATGCCTGAGGGCCTTGCGACCGGCGCCACGATTCGTGAGGCGACGGACACCTCGTTGGGCGGCGCGATGGGCGGCCCTCAGGCGTCGGGAGCGGCGACGCGCGCTGCGCCGCGAGGGCAGGACGCCACGCAGGCCGACGGCGGCCTGCCCGTGGCCTCCGCCAAGACGAAGGCCGACCTGCTTGCCGCCAACCTGGCGGAGAAGCGGGATGAACTGCGCGGCGAGGCCGGGGTCCTAGACCGGATGATCGACTCGGCCCCGGGTTCCGGGCCGAGCCCCAACCTCGAGGCCAGCGCCCCGAGCGGTCTGTCCAGCAGCGACGACGACAGCGTGGACTGGGCGCGTATGTTCGAGGACCTGCTGGAGCGTCAGCACCCCGACAGCGACCCGCTGCCCTTGGACACAGCGCCGCTCGAAGCGCTGGAGGTCCTGTCTGCTGCAGGCTCCGAGCCCCCCGGGATTCCGCCGCTCGCGCCGGCCGTCGACCCCACCCTGGCCCTTGCCAGCATGGAGCTGCGCGGTGTGCTGGCCGGCCCCACCGGGGGCGTGGCCCTGCTGGACGGGTACCTGTTGAGACCGGGTGACGCCGTGCCCGGGACGCGCTTCGAGGTCGTCGAGATCCACCGCGACCGGGTGGAGCTGACGCACCCCGACCTGAGCCAACCCGTGCGCATGCTGCTCGAGCCGCTGAGCAGCACAGCCGGCACCTCGTCCGGGCTGACGGCAGGCTCCGCAGCCTCCACGCCGGGTCGGGCGCCCTTCGATGGGGACTCGGCGACCGGCAGCCCCGAAGGCGTGCCGGAGGCCAGGGCCGTGGCGGCCTCAGGGCTGGCCGCCCTGGCGGCCAGCCTCCCGGCGTCGAGCCGTGAAGGTGCCGAGGGCGATGGCTGAGCCTGGGCCGATGGCTGCTGCGCTGCGCACCCTGGGCTGGCTCGCGACGAACGCCGGGCCTCCGCGTCGCTCGCAGCGCCCGTTGCGTCCGTTGCGTCCGTTGCGACCCGCGGGGGGGCGTGCCCGCACCCGCGCCGGCGCCCGCGCCACGGACGGCTTCACGCTGGTGGAGCTGGTGGTGGTGATCTCCATCCTGACCATCCTGGCCGGAGTCATGATCCCGGCGCTGGGCGGCCGCGCCGCGCGCGCCCGCGATGGCCGCCGGCTGCAGGACATCCAGACCCTGGTGCGCGCGCTGGACGAGTACCTGCTGGACACAGGCGCGCTTCCCGAGCACGACGACGAGCACGGCGCCAAGGGCTGGGACACCACCCTCGACGGCGCCTTCGTGAGCGAGCTGGTCGAGCAGGGCTACCTGCACCAGCCGCTCTCCGACCCGCTCAACGACGAGACGTTTCACTACCGCTATCACCACTATCCGGCCGGAAGTGAGGGCATGGAGGCGGACTTCTTCGTGCTCGGCATCCTCAACTTCGAGACCGAGGCCTTCGCCGAGCAGACGGGCCAGTGGACGACCGAGCGCCGCGACTTCGCGGATGAGTTTGCCTACGTGGTGGGTGGCTCCGGCTGGTAGCGTTCGCCGCAGCATGCAACGACAGGTCACCGTCTGGCACCTCGAGATGACCGACCCAGGGCAGCTCGTGCCCTCGCGTCCGCTGCCCGCACACACGCGGCTGGAGCGGGTCGGCCAGCCATCGCCCGAGCTGAACCGCGGCCTGTACGCCGCGGTGGGGGGCGACCTCTTCTGGATCGACCGGCTGGCCTGGGACTACTCGCGCTGGATGGACTGGCTCGATCGCCCCGAGCTGGAGACCTGGCTGCTGACCGACGACGGCGCGCCCGCCGGCTACTTCGAGCTGGAGCATCAGCCCGCCACCGGGAGCGTGGAGCTGGCGTCGTTCGGCTTGCTGCCCGCCTGGGTCGGCCGCGGCCTGGGCGGCGCCCTGCTGGAGGCCGCCCTGCGCCGAGCGTGGTCGCTGGGCCCTCGTCGCGTCTGGTTGCATACCTGTTCCCTCGATCATCCCAGCGCCCGCGCCGCCTACGAGAAGCGCGGCCTGCGCCTGTTCGACACCCAGCAGCAGCTGCAGGAGTTGCCCGACGACTCCCCGGGGCCTTGGCCGGGAGCCCAACGGGTGTAGCTCCTCTGAGCGGCGGGGTTGTCTGTGTGATGTCGACGGGCTGGCTGCGCCAGCGTTACGTCGCGTTGGGCGCGCCGTCTCTCCCGCCAGTCGCGCGTCTCGCGTCGGCCCGGTGGAAGCGATCATGCAACGCCCTGAACCCGACACCTCTGACGACGAGCCCGACGACGTCGATGAGTCCGGTGAGTCCGGTGAGGAGGGCCATGAGTCCGGTGAAGAGGGCCATGAGTCCCGTGAGGAGGCGCCCAGCGACCAGACGCCGGGCCCTGCGCCCGCGTCGGCGAAGCGGCTGCGGCTGGTGGACGCCATCCGCGCCCGCATGCGCCTGCGGCACCTCGCAGCGCGCACCGAGAAGGCCTACCTGCACTGGATGCGGCGCTTTTTCGCGTTTCACGGCCAGCGGCACCCGCGCGATCTGGGTGAGGCTGAGATGGAGAGCTTCCTCTCGTCGCTGGCCGACGGCGGCAGGCTCTCGGCCTCCACCCAGAGCCAGGCCCTGGCGGCGCTCCTGTTCCTCTACCGGCACGTGCTCGACCGGGACGTGAAGCGGATCGAGGGCGTGGCCCGCGCCAAGCGCTCACGGCGCCTGCCCGTGGTGATGACGCGCGACGAGACGGCGGCGCTGCTGGGAGCCATGGACGGCACGCCGCGGCTCATGGCCACGGTCATGTACGGCGCCGGACTGCGCCTGCTCGAGTGCTGCCGCCTGCGCGTCAAGGACATCGGCTTCTCGGCTCACGAGCTGAGCGTGCGACAGGGCAAGGGCGACCGCGATCGACGCAGCATGCTGCCACACGATCTGGACGCGCCGCTGAAGCAGCACCTGATCCGCGTGCGTCGCCAGCACGAGCTCGACGTGGCCGCCGGCGCCGGCTGGGTCCAGATGCCCGGCGCGTTGCACCGCAAGATGCCACAGGCCGGGCGGACCTGGCCGTGGCAGTGGGTGTTTCCCGCCACGCGACTGCACACCTGCCACGACACCGGACTGCGCCGCCGCCACCACCTGCATGAGACCGTGCTGCAGAAGGCAGTGCGCCAGGCCGCCCGCGACGCCGGTCTCACCAAGCGAGTGACCACCCACGCCCTGCGGCACTCCTTCGCCACGCACCTGCTGACCGCCGGCTACGACATCCGCACCATCCAGGAGCTGCTCGGCCACAGCAGCGTCAAGACCACCATGATCTACACCCACGTGCTCAACCGCGGCTACGGCGCCATCCGCAGCCCCCTCGACGCCCTGAACCTGCCCCAGCCCAAGCGGGATGGTGACGAGTGACCGGGCCCTCCGATGCGCTCACCAATGAGAACGCGTCCCACGGCCCTCGCCGCCTAAGTCACCGCATCCCCGCCCCAAACAAAGGTCTGCGAAGCACTCCGGAATAAGTACCGCGCCAGATTCCGAGCACACCGCCCCAACCAGCTCTGACAGGCGTATCATGCGAGCAACAGGACCGGAGAGAGCTCAGTGAACCCAACGCCAACCAGGGCTCGAAGATGCCCGCCCCCAACGCGTTGCCCGCTCGGGCGTGGGTTCAACCGAGTTCTGTCGATGAATAGTTATGCCCACTGAGTTCACGTCCGCCGAAGTCGAAGTCTTGTTCCTGAAGACGACAGTCGATCAGGTCAACGATATGGTGAACCGTGAGGTGTTCCAGATCCTCGGCACATCTCCGGAGGTTGAAGTTCGCTTCTGGAGCATGAGCCAGCGGAACTACTTCTACGTGCTGCTTCACGACTATCTGTCGGTCGCGGACAAGGAGATCGTGCCGGGCAAGCGCTCATTCCTCGGCGCGCTGCGCGACGTAGTGAGCGATCCGCAGTTAGGGACAGATGGTGATGCTCGGCCGTTAAGGCAGGCGGTCAATGCGTTCTCAGAATGGCTGAACTTCGAAGCTACGATCCCCTTGTGGCTTCCCGCTCACGACGCTGAGCTAGAAGCCAAGATTCCAAGGATCACCTTTCTCAAGATCTGCGGGAACACATCGAAGCACAGCATGCTCAGGCGAGCCGGTCCGGCTCGCGAGCTGCGGGCGATCTTGGCGCGCTCAGGGTTGCAGCTGACTTTTGAAGAGGCACTACTTGTTCTCGAGGAGTTCTACGCCAGGTTCCGTGAGGACATCCTGATCTACCACGCGGGTACGATCGCCGAGATGCTGAATGAGCTGCGTTGGGGTGTGCATGAGTATCTGCAATCCGAGTTCCAGCGCAGCTTTGAAGCAAAGGGTGGGAGCCCCCCGCGTTGGGGATACCGGTATCCCGACTCAGTAGTGAACGCTCTCGCGAGAGGTGCATACTGGGACCTGATGGAAGACACACACAAGAGGCCGTGGATTTCTCGGTTTGAAGTGACCAAGCACATGAAGAGGCTGTACTGATGAACAAGCCTGTGCAGAGCTC
>QNBX01000018.1 GCA_003644265.1 Planctomycetota bacterium | reverse complement strand
GCCGCTCTTGCCGAAGCCCACCCGGCTGGCCAGGGCCTTGATGTCGTTCATTCCGATGTTGCTGGTCATGAGCACGATGCAGCGCTTGAAGCTGATGGTCTCGCCCTTGGAGTCGGTCAGCGCCCCCTCGTCCATGATCTGCAACAGCAGGTTGTGCACCTTCTCGTGGGCCTTCTCGATCTCGTCGAAGAGTACCACGGCGGTGCGCGCCTTCTTGACCGCCTCGGTGAGCTGGCCGCCCTCGTTGTGCCCGATGTAACCGGGGGGCGCGCCGATCAGCTTGGCGTACTCGTGCGGCAGGGCGTACTCACTGCAGTCGATGCGCACCAGCGCCTGCAGGTTGCCGAACAGGTGCCGCGTGAGCGCCTTGGCCAGCTCGGTCTTGCCGGTGCCGGTGGGGCCCACGAACAGGAACGTGCCGATGGGGCGGTTGGGGTTCTTGAGTCCGACGGCGGCCTTCTTCACGGCGTGGGCCACGGCGCTGACGGCGGGCTCCTGTCCCACCACGCGGGAGGCCAGCGCCTCGTCGATGTCCGCCGCGCGCTCCTGGAAGCGGGCCATCTCGTCGCGCGTCATGTAGCCGTCGTCGATGGCCTCTTCGGGCTCTTCGTTCAGGTCTGACTGGCCGCCTTCGGTGGGCAGGGTCACGGAGTGGATCTCGAACTGCGGGTTGACCTCGATGCAGATCTGGTAGAGCAGCTCGACCAGCGCCTCGGGCTGGTAGATCTTGGCGTGGCGCTCGAACAGCGGCAGCACCTGGCTCTCGAAGTCGACCACGCAACGATCCACGACCAACTGGTGATAGGCGCTGCGGCTGCTGAGTTGTTCCGGGTCGATGCCGCCGAGCAGATCGTCTGCATGCGTCCTGCCGATGCGGATGAACTCGTCCAGCAGTTCGCAGTACTTCAGGACGACGTTCTCGTGCTGGCGGGGCATGGGGTCTTCTCCGAGGTGTGCCTTCCGATTCGGTCGGAGCACATATCAAGCTTGAGCAATCCTTCGCCGCCGTGAGCGAGCCGGCGTCGCGTTGCTCAGGCTGTTCTTTCGGTCGCGGGACGGTCTCGGATTGAGCGCGGCTTGCGGACGTCTCGGGCACGCCCGGCGCCGCCGACAAGCGTGGGGCCCAGGCGTCGAGCTGCAGCCTGTGGCCGGGATCGCTCGGGAACGCGGCGCAGGCTCGCGTGGGGCAGGCCAGGCAGGCGTCGGCCAGCGGCCGGGTTACGATGCAGACATGAAAGTCGATCCCTCCACAGAGACGCGCGTGTTCGGGCGCCTCGTCATGCGCGGCGTGCTGAGCAAGGAGTCCGTGGTGGGGCTCTTCGAGCAGGCCAAGCAGGCCCAGGCCGAGGGCCAAGCCGTGAGCCTGAGCGCGCTGGCCGTGGACGCGGGGCTGATCGACGCCGGCCAGTTGCAGCGCTACCTCGTGACCGACGGGGACGAGGCCCCCGAGCTGCCGGGCTTTGAGTACCTGGAGAAGCTGGGGGAGGGCGGCACGGCCAACGTGTTTGCCCTGCGTCGCCGCAAGGACGGCCAGGTGCAGGCGCTCAAGATCCTGCACGCGGATATGGCCGGTGACGAATTCCAGGTGAAGTGCTTCCTGGCCGAGGCCAAGCTGCTCGGACGCCTCGATCACGAGAACGTCGTCAAGGGCTTCAAGGCCGGCCGCTTCGCCGGGCGCTACCTGTCGTTCATGGAGCGCGTGGAGGGCCGCACGTTGCAGGAGGCCATCGCGGAGGGCGGCGCCTTCGACGAGCAGGGCGCGCTCTTCGTGGTGCTCCAGGTGGCGCGGGCCCTGGAGTACCTGCGCAGCCAGGGCGTGGTGCACCGCGACATCAAGCCCGGCAACATCCTGGTGACCAGCGACAACGTGGTGAAGGTGATCGACCTGGGCTTCGCCATCAGCGACGACGGCGCCAGCGGCGACGGCAGCACCACCATCGGCACGGCGGCCTTCCTCTCGCCCGAGCAGGCCCGCGGCGAGGCCGACCTGGACGTGCGCAGCGACATCTACGCCCTGGGCGCCACGCTGTATCAGCTGGTGCTCGGCGAGCTGCCCTTCAGCGGCGACGACGAGGAGTTGGTGCAGAAGGCGGTGCTCGAAGGCCTCAGCGCCCAGGCCACCAAGGGCGGCCGCATCAGCGCCCACATGCACTACTTCATCGAGAAGATGATGGCCAAGGAGCGTGAGCACCGCTACCAGGACCCCATCGAGTTGATCCGCGACATCGAGCAGACCCTGGCGGGCAAGCGCTCGCTGGAGATCGAGTCCACACCGGACGACTCGGCCGAGATGCTGAAGAAGCGCCTGGCGCGCCTGCGCAAGCGCCGCGGAAGGCGCTGAGCGTGGCCGTGGCGCGCGTCGCCCGGCAGGACCTGCTGGCGGCCTACGCCGAGGTCGAGGCGCTCATCGCCGAGCGGGCGCCGCGCTGCGAGATGAGCGGCCGCTGCTGCCGCTTTGACGAGGCCGCGCACCAGCTCTGGTGCACGGAGCTGGAGCTGCGCCACGCCCTCGACGCGGCCGGCGGGGAGGTCCCGGCGGCGCCCGAGGGCCTGTGCCCCTGGCACATCGACGGGCTCTGCAGCCTGCGCGAGGGGCGCCCGCTGGGCTGTCGCACCTACTTCTGCGACCCCAGCTGGACCGAAGCGGGTGAACAGCTGCACGAACGCCTGCACGGCGTCATCACCGCGCTGCACGAGACCCACAACGTGCCCTACGCTTACGTACGCTTTGTGGATGCCGTGCAGCGGCCGGCCCCGCCCGACGGACCGCCCGTTGGGGGCGCGCCGGCGTGCGATGCGCCCGCGCCAGACGCTCCGCCCGACCTCCAGCCCGACGCTCCGCCTGACCTCCAGCCCGACGCTCCGCCTGACCTCCAGCCCGACGCCCCTGAGACCCGCTGATGCGACTCCCGCTGCTGTTGCTGCTCTTCGTCGGCCTCAGCCTGCCGTTGTTGAGCGGCGACGCCGAGGAGGCCCTGCGTTTCAACCAGAAGGCCAAGCTGGCGCTGGAACAGGGACGTGCGGCGGACGCGGTCACGTTCCTGGAGGCGGCCCTGGCGCGCTCGCCCGACGACGAGACCCTGATCCAGAACCTGGCCTGGGCCCACTATCAGGTGGGAGAGGCCGAGCGCGACGCCCTGGCCATCGACCGCGCCGCCGCTGCCTATCAGCGCGCCTGGGACGTCTATGACGGCGAGCCTGTTTACGGTCTGCACCTGGCGAGTCTGCGCCTGCGCAGCTTTCGCCTGGCCGAAGCCCTGGCCGCCATCCAGGCGGTGCTGGAGCGGCACCCCGACGAGCCGACGGCGCACCTGCTGCTCGGCGACATCCTGGCTCTGCTGGACCGGCTGAGCGAGTCGGAGGCGGCCTATCGCGTCGCCGCCGAGCTGTCCCAGGGCGAGGATCGCGACGCGGCCCTCGCCGCTGCCGAGCGCACCGCCCGCCAGGCAGACGTGGAGGCCGACTACCAGACCCTGCGCACCTCGTCCTTCGTGCTGCGCGCCCCTCCCGGCCGGGACCACAACTCGCTCTTGGGGGTGCTGCGCACGGCGCGCGTCGAGGTGCTCAACGCCTTCGCCGTGACCCACCGCGAGCCCGCTCTGGTGGTGCTCTATCCGCCCGACGCCTTCCGCGAGGTGACCGGCCTGCACGACTGGGTGGGGGGGCTGTTCGACCGCAAGATCCGCCTGCCGATCGCCGATGCGCGCCGGGACGCCGAGGCCATCGGGGCCTCGTTCCGGCACGAATACACGCACCTGCTGGTGAGCGAGTGGAGCCCGCGCTGCCCCACCTTCCTGAACGAAGGCGCCGCGCAGCTGATGGAGCTGGGGCGCGGCCAGGGCATGACGCGGCTGCTGGCCGGGCTCGAGGCCCTGGGACTCAGCCGCGACGACGTGCCGACCGTGGAGCAGCTGCCCGACTCCTTCATCGGCATGTCGGACCGCGACGCCGTGCGGCTGGGCTACCTGACCAGCTACGCCTTCGTGGACCATGTGGCCGAGCACCACGGCCTGCCGACGCTGGTCAAGTGGCTCCGCGCCACGGACGCCCAGCCCCTCGACGAGGCCTTCGCAGCGGCGGCCGGCCGTAGCCTGGCTCAGGAGCAGGCGCTCTTCCGCGAGCTGTTGCGCACCGCGCCTTGAGCGCGTCTCGGTCGGGCTCTCAGGGCGTCCGCCCCAGCGCGTTGAAGCCACGACCGGCCGCGTCGTGCTGCGCCGGGCGCCGGCGGGCCCGCGCCGATTCCGGCAGCGGCTCGCGGAGCAGGCTTGGATCAGCCGCCTCCATGACCTAGCTTGGATCTGGCGGTAGTCATCTCAGCCCTTGGCGTGAGAGTTCAGGGAGGGCGATTCGTGGCACATGGCAAGCATCCACTCGACGTGTTCCGCTCCAGCGGCTCCGGTTTCGACCGGGCCTCCCGGCAGCGGCGCACCGTCTCGGGCAAGGTCATCTCCAGCTCGGCGCGCGAGCCGGGGGAGGCGGACCCGGGCTCTGGTTCCAACCGGCGCACGAGTTCTTCGTCCAAGCGGTTGAAGTCCAAGGCGCCGCCTCGGCGTGCGGCTGCTCCTGCCCCGCGTCGACCCAGCAGTGCCCGGGCCCGCAAGGCTGCGGAGCGCGAGGACCCGGCCGAGCCCCGTCGCGGCCTGCGCCCACCGCTGAGCGCCCGCTCGGGCTTCAAGTTCAACGCCAAGCTGGTGTCCCAGGGCCTGTTCTCCCTGGTGCTGCTGGTGCTGGCCGCCGGCGCCGTCTGGATGGTGGCGCAGACCGACTGGAGCGGTCACGGCCTGGCGCTCAAGACCGCCGACGCCGCCTCCGTGCTGGAGCCCGGGCCTGGTGCGGGGCAGGCGCCCGTGACGGTCTGGCACACGGTGCGGGTGGCCACCTACTCCATGACCGACGCGGGCGTGGCCGCCGCCTGGGCCGCTCGTGACGAGCTGGTGTCCCGGGGCTACCGCGTCTTCGACCCGGTGGCCACGGAGCAGACCGGCGAGGACGGCGTGGTGCGCCAGACCAACTGTCAGCTGCTGGTGGGGCAGGCCGCTTCGCCGGCCGAGCTGAACGCCCTGCGAGACGAGCTCAAGGCCATCAACGACTGGCCTACGGGCGACCCGGTGCCCTTTGGCAAGCCCGAGGTGGCCCGCCTGCCCGAGGTCCTGATCCCCTAGCCGGGGCTCCACGCGGGTTGACCAGCGGCCGCGCCTGTGGATGATGGATCGGCTAGTCCTTGGGTCCCATGTGGGGCCATCACCGCAGCACCGGAGCCCCTGATGTCCATCCACAAGAGCCTCAAGGTCAAGAGCACCCTGGTGCGTTCGCGCAACGTCTGGAAACGCATCGAGCGTCTCGAGGCGCTCAAGCAGAAGGGTGAGTGGGAGGAGGGCGCCACGGTCTACGGCTTGCGCAAGGTGCGGACGATCTTCAAGACCAAGGTCGCCAAGTAAGCACCGTGGCCGCCGGCTCTGCCGACGCCACCAGCCGCTCCATGCTCTCGCGTCGGGTCTCGGGTCTGCGGCCCAGCGGCATTCGCCGCATCTTCGAGCTGGTCGCCAGCATGGACGACCCCATCAACCTGTCCATCGGGCAGGCGCACTTCGAGGTGCCCGAGGTCCTCAAAGAGGCGGCCATCAAGGCCATCCGCGACGGGCACAACCGCTACACGATCACCCAGGGCCTGCCCTCGCTGAACAAGCGCGTGCAGGCGCGACTGGCCCAGCGCTACGGCTTCGAGGGCAAGCACAGCCTGATCACCAGCGGCGTCTCCGGCGGGCTCATGCTCGGCTTCATGGGGCTGCTCGATCCGGGCGACCACGTGCTGCTGCCCGACCCGTACTTCGTCATGTACGGCATGCTGGCCGAGCTGGTGTCGGCCACCTGGGGCACCTACGACGCCGCACCCGGCACGCCGCTGACCGAGGAGGCGCTGGAGGCCGGCGTCACCGAGCGCACCAGGCTGCTGCTGGTCAACTCGCCCTCCAACCCCACCGGGCGCACGCTCACGGCCGCGGAGCTGGACGCCGTGGGTGCCGTGGCCGCGCGTCACAACCTGGTGGTGGTGAGCGATGAGATCTACGAGGACTTCGTCTACGACGGCCCGCACGTGTCGGCCATCGGCCACGTCGACCCCGAGCGCTTGCTGGTGCTGGGCGGGTACTCCAAGACCTGGGCCATGCCCGGCTGGCGCATGGGTTGGGCCGCGGGGCCCGAGCCGTTGATCGACGCCATGAAGCTCATGCAGCAGTTCAGCTTCGTGTGTGCGCCGTCCATGGCGCAGCACGCCTGCCTGGACGCGTTCGAGCTCGACATGTCCAGCTTCGTGGCCGACTACAAGGCCAAGCGCGACCGCCTGCTGGAGGCGCTCTCGCCGCATTACGAGATCGTGCCGCCGGGCGGTTCGTTCTACATGTGGCCGCGGCTGCCAGCGGGCATGCTCGGCAGCGGGCCGTTCATGGAGCGGGCCATCGCGCGCAAGCTGCTGGTGGTCCCAGGCAACGCCTTCAGCGCCAGCGACACCCACGTGCGCCTGTCGTTCGCCGCCGAGGACGCCGTGCTCGAGCGGGGTGTCACCGAACTGCTGGCTCTGGCCGACGAGGCGCCCGGGCTCGGCGGCGCCAGTGACGCCGCCGCGGGCTGATCGTGGGGGCGTGGGCTGGGCGGGTCCGTCGCCGCGCCGCCGCGCAGTGGGGTGCCCAGGCCTCGTGAGTACGCCCGCCGACGCCACGCCGGTCAGCGGCGCCGTAGCCGAGGTTTTTCGCAGCTACCAGGGCGAGGGGCTGCTGCTGGGCCGGCGCCAGGTCTTCGTGCGCCTGGCCGGGTGCGGTGTGGGCTGCCGCTACTGCGACACCGAGTGGGCCTTCGAGACGCCGGGCTCCGTGGCCGTGCCCGGCACCGCGGGCGAGCGCCTCGACAACCCGCTCAGTGCCGCCCAGGTGGTCGCGCTGGTGGACGCCGCCGACCCGCCCGGTGGACCCGGCGGCCCCGCGCCCGTCGCCCTCACGGGCGGCGAGCCGACTGAGCAGCCCGCCTTCGCCGAGGCCCTGCTGAAGGCGCTCAAGACGCGCGAGGTCATGCTGGAGACCGCGGCACTCGACGCCGGCCCCCTGGCGCGCTTGGTGCCCTTCCTGCGCTGGGTGGCCGCCGACCTGAAGCTGCCCTCGGCCACGGGCCAGCCCGACGTGCTCGATCGGCACGAGCGCGTGCTCGCCTCCGGCGTGCTCGATGGCGTGGAGACCTTCTTCAAGCTGATCGTCGACGGGGACACCAGCGACGACGAGGTGGCCCGCGCCGCCGACCTGCTGGCGCGCCATGCCGCGGGCCGGCCGGTGTTCCTGCAGCCGGTGACGCCCCTGGGTGGCAGCCCCGCCTTGCCCGGCGAGCGCCTCGACGCGCTGGTGGATATCCTGATCTCACGCGTGTTGCCCGTGCGCGTCGTGCCCCAGGTGCACAAGGTGTTGCGCGTGCGGTAGGGGCGCCACGAAGCCGGCCTCAGTCCGTCCAGCGCCTGATCCTGCGTGCGCAGCACGCGCACGGGCACGCCACACCCCCAGGAGCCGCGACCCATGAGCGCAACCCCAGAGGCCTCCCAGGCCATCACCTCCGAGCTTCAGATCGACATGGCCGCGCCGCCGGCCACGTCCCTGCTGGGGCTGCAGCTGAAACCGCACGACGGCGGCACGCGGCTCACGCTCAGCGATTCGCTGGTGGGCCTGGTCACGCCGGAGAGCGCCCGCTGCCAGCTGGAGGGCTGGCAGGCGCTCTTCGGGCAGGGGCTCAAGGGCCACGTCGAGCAGGGCTGAGCCCCAGGATCGACCGGCCGGGGCGTCGGGCTGAGTCCGGCTCAGCTCACGGCGGGGCGGGCGGAGCCGCCCGGACGGCCTCTCGTCGGGTCCGAGAGCGCTTGGCGCGGGGGCCCTCACGGGCGACTCCAGCGATGGACCGTGGCCTTTGCACCCTCCGCTCGGGACAATGCCCGCGATTCTCCATGGGCTGCCACACGGCATCCCCGTCCGACCCATCAGCCGCCCTCCCCGCGCCCTGCCCATGTCCGTCGAAAGCCAGGTCGATCCCGTCAACCCCGAGCGCCTGCCGGGCGTCCCGCGCGTGGTCATCGTGGGGCGCCCCAACGTGGGCAAGAGCACGCTGTTCAACGCCCTGGCCGGGCGGCGCGTGGCCATCGAGGACCCCATGGCCGGCGTCACGCGCGACCGCGTGTCGTTCATGCTCGATGTCGAGGATCGCACCATCGAGCTGATCGACACCGGCGGCATCGGCCAGGTGGACGAGGCCGCGCTCAAGCAGGAGGTCGACGAGCAGATCCAGGTGGCGCTCGAGCTGGCCGACCTGATCCTGTTCGTGGTGGACGTCAAGCTGGGCCTCAACGCCATGGACCACGAGGTGGCCGCGCGCTTGCGTCGCGTCGACTGCCCGTTGTTGCTGGTGGCCAACAAGGTGGAGTCGCGCTCCGACGAGCTGGCGGTGTCGGAGGCCCATGCCCTGGGCTTCGGCGAACCCGCCGTGGTCTCGGCCAAGGAGCGCCTCGGGATCCACGACCTGCGCGACACGGTGTTCGCCCGCGTGGGCGACGCGGCCATCATGCCCATGATCGTCTCGGACGTGGTGCGCCTGGCCATCGTGGGTCGCACCAACGTCGGCAAGAGCACGTTGGTCAACTCGCTGGTGGGGCATGAGCGTGTGATCGTGAGCGACGTGGCCGGCACCACTCGCGACGCGGTGGATGTGCCCTTCAGCTACGAGGGTCGGCGCTACACGGCCATCGACACCGCCGGCATCCGCAAGCGCAAGACGGTCTCCGACTCGGTGGAGTTCTACGGCCAGGCCCGGGCCGAGCGCGCCCTGCGTCGGGCCGACGTGGCCTGGCTCATGCTCGACGCCACGCGCGACACCGGCCGCATCGACAAGCAGATCGCCGGCTTCACCGAGGAGCTGGCCCTGCCTACGATCCTGGTGGTCAACAAGTGGGACCTGGCGCGGGAGAAGGCCACCTCCGACGACTACGAGGCCTACGTGCGCGCCACTATCCCCGGCATGCAGCGCGCGCCCATCGCCCTGCTCTCGGCCCTGCGCGGCGAGGGCCTGCCCGACCTGCTGCGCCTCTCCGGCGAACTGCACAACCAGGCCGCCCAGCGCGTCGGTACGGGCGAGCTCAACCGGGTGCTGCGCAAGGCCTATCAGTCGCGCAAGCCGCGCGCCGCGAAGGGCCGCATCGGCAAGGTCTATTACGCCAGCCAGGTCTCCACCAACCCGCCCACCCTGGCGGTCTTCGTCAACGACCCGACCCTGTTCGAGGATGCCTGGCGGCGCTTCCTGATCCACCGCCTACAGGACACCTGCCCCTGGTCTGAGGTGCCCGTGCGCCTGCGCCTCGTCAAGCGCGACAAAAAGGACAGGAGCTGACTCGCGCGCCACGGAACGCCTGCAGGCTTCGGGTCGGCCCTGTGCGACGGGCGTTGGTCCGCGAGCCGGCCCGTCCGCTGCCTGCGAGAGGGCTGCAGGCCCCTCTCACCGCCCAGCTGTGCCATCGTGTCACGCTTGCCCCCGCCCTCGATCGCTAGACTGCGCGCCATGCTGACTCCACCGCGTCTCACCGCTGCCGCCACGCTGATCCGAGCGCGTGTCTCCGGGGCGGCCCTGTTGCTGCTGTTCGTCGTGCTGAGCCCCGCCTGCGAGTCCGAGAAGGCGCGCTGGGCCGCGCTCGAACTGAACGACATCAGCTTCGCCGACCTCTACCTGAGCGTGATCGACGTGCTCGACTCCCACGGCTACGCCGTCGCCTCGCGTGACCCCAACGCCGGCACCATCGAGAGCGACTGGATCTACGGCACCTCGGTGCGGCAGGTCTTCGGTCCCAGCCGCCGCAAGGCCCTGGTGGAGGTCACGCCCAGCCCCCGCGGCGAGGGCTCCTTCTCCGTGCGCGTGCGGATCCGGGAGGAGGTCATTCGCAGGCTCGGGCTGCGCGCCACCCACATCCGCGAGTCGGATGATTGGGAGGAGTGGAAGGACAACTTCGATGAGGCCGAGTACCTCGCGGCCAAGCTGCGGGCCTTGTTGTTGCACCACGTCGTGCGCGTGCAGGTCGTGGCTGGTGAGCGGTGATCAGCCGGTGACCAGGTCTCTGCTGGTCTCCGTACTCTGGTTGGCGCTGGTGCTGGGGGGGCTGCTGGCGGCCGGGCTCTGGTGGCGCGATCAGCTCGACCCTGGCTTGCGCGTGGATCGCGCCCTGCGTCTGGAGCCCCTGGCGCGGCCGTCCGTGGTGGGCATGGTCTTGACCCCGGTGCCCTTGAAGGGCGGCATGCGCCTCGCCTGGCGCCTGCCGGCTGGGCGCCCGGGCCTGCGCTATCAGACAACGATCCCCGGCGACGGGGCGCTGTTGCGCTTCTACGAGGCCACCATCCAGGGCCTACCTGACGTGGCCGTGCGCGTCACCCACGCCGATGGGAGCGCCGAGCAGGTGGCCGTCGTCTCGGCCACGGAGGGCGCCTGGACCGAGCGCCGCATCCCGCTGCCCGTGGCGCCCGGCGAGGCGGTAGAACTCGAGATCGTCGCCCTCGACGGCGTGGGCCGCCCGGGGCTCGGCGAGGCGTTGGTGGCGGACGTCACGCTGCTGTCCGGCGGCCGCGCCGCGGACGAGGCGCGCGTGGCCCTGCCGGTGGAGTCCGTGGCGGCGGACCTGCTGGCGGGCAGCACCCTGGAGCAGCGCCGCATGCCGCCGACCCCGGTTTCGGCGCGGATCGGCGCCCCGGGACCCCTCGCCTTGGTGCTGCAGCCCGTGGTGGGGCGCGAGCTGCGCCTGGGCCACGTGCCTCCCGATGCGCGCCTGGCGTTGGTCCTGCACGCCGCGCGCAGCTCCGAGGGCTCGCTTGAGCCCACCCACGTCACCGTGCGCGTGAACGATGAGCCGCGTGCGCGCGTGCGCGTGGATGAGGCCGCCGACCCGCCCGGCAGCGCGCCCGCCTATCATCAGCTGCTGGTCGAGCTCGACCTGGACGAGCAGGCGGGCGGCCCCTTGAGCCTGCGGCTCGAGCTCACGGGCGGCGCCAACCTGGTCGTGGGCGTGGTGGAGTGCGTGCTGCTCCAAAGCGGCACCAACCCGCCCCGGGAGCACGACCCGGAGCACGGGGTCAACCTGCTGCTGCTGGCGGTCGAGGGTCTGCGTCCCGACCGCCTCTCCGCCTGGGGCTACGGGCGCGGGTACACGCCGAACCTGGACGCCCTGGCCCTGCGAGGCGTGGTGTATGAGCGCGTGCTGGCGCCCAGCGGCTGGTCCCTGCCCAACCTGGCCACGTTGTTCACAGGTCTCTCCCCCCTGGCGCACGGCGTGGGGCTGGCCGACGGGCGTGTGCTCGACCCGCGTCTCACCACCCTGGCCGGTTCGGCGGGTTGGGCGGGCCTCACCAGCGCGCTGTTCTCGTCGTCGCCGTTGGCGCTTGAGCGGACCGGTCTGACCCGGGGCTATGGCCGCTACGAGCGCCGGTCCCTGGCCGCACCCATACTGGTGGAGCACGCGCTGGACTGGTTGGAGGATGCGGCCCAGTTCGACTGGTTCCTGACGCTGCTGCTGGGCGACCCCTCCTACCCGCACGAACCCGAGCTGCCCGAGCTGCAGCAGCTCGCGGCCGGCCTCGATCCGGATCTGCTGGAGCGGCTGCGTGCGCTGGACAGCCGACCCGGCGCCGCCGAGGGCGTGGCTCAGGAGGTGGGCAGCTTCTACGACGCAGAGCTGGCCCGGGTGGACCGCGCCCTGGGGCTGCTGCTGGCGGACCTGGAGCGGCGCGACCTGTTGGAGGGCACCGTGATCGCCGTGGTGGGCCTGCACGGGCAGGAGTTCTACGAGCGCGGGGGGCGCTCGCAGGGGCACTCATTGCATGACGAGATCGTGCATGTGCCGCTGATCGTGGCCGGGCCCGGGGTGGTGCGGCCCGAGGACGCGCCGGTGGTGGTGCGACAGCCGGTGTCCCTGGCGGACGTGACGCACCTGCTGGGCCACGTGGGCCGCATCCTGAGCACGGGCTCGGTGTCCGATCGTGTGCCGCCGCCGTTCGGGCCGGACAGGCCCCACAGCGCGCACCACGGCCTGCTGGCTCCCGTCAGCGGGGTGACCGGGGTGGCGCTGGAGAGCACGCGCAAGGACGAGTGGTTCTTGCTGCGCGACGCCCTGACCGGCGCCCGGCAGCTGTTTGACCTGCAGCAGGACCCGCAGGCCCGGACGGACCTGGCCCGGGCGCAGCCTCAGCCGGCGCGCATCGCCGACCAGATCCAGGGCCTGGGTGAGGCCTTCGCGAGCTGGTACGCGCATGTCCTCAGCGACCTGCCCAGCCAGCCGCGGCGCTGGAGCGATCCGTGATCGGCGGCCAAGCGAGCTGTATCCTGTCGCGCTCCCTGGCTCCTCGCCCGAACACATGAGCTACCTCAGAGACGCCCTCCGTCTTCCGACGCTGCTCTACACGCAGCGCGAGCTGCTCACGTCGTTCGTCAAGCGGGAACTGCAGGCGCGTATCGAGGGCTCGCTGCTGGGCCGGCTGTGGCCGATCCTCCAGCCGGCGGCGCTGTTCGCCATCTACTACCTGGTGTTCGCCCGGATCCTGAAGGTGGGCTTCAGCGATGACCTGGCGCCTCACGACCCCGAGCGCGAGGGCTGGCGTTCGACCTTCTTTCTGATCACAGGCATCCTGCCCTGGACGGTGCTGGCCGAGAGCCTGATCAAGGGCTCCACCGCCGTGCTCGAGAACGCCAACCTGATCAAGAAGATCGCGTTCCCCAGCGAGATCCTGCCGACCTACAACACGCTCGTGTTCCACGTGTACTTCGGCGTGGGCTTCGTGCTGCTGTTGGTGCTGGAGGTCTTCGTCAACGGCAGTTTGCCGGTGGCGCTGGTCTGGCTGCCCGCGGTGTTGCTGGTGCAGTTCCTGTTCGTGAACGGCCTGGCCATGTTTCTCTCGGCCGCCAACATCTTCGTGCGCGACGTGTCCCAGTTCGTGGCGGTGTTCGTCACCTTCTGGATGTTCACCACGCCGGTGTTCTACGACGTCAAGACGCTCAAGAAGAAGGTGACTGAGGACGTGGCCAACGGCGGCGATCCGGCCAACTTGGACTTCTTGACTGACATGTCGTCGCTCATGGATTGGAACCCCATGGCGGGCATTCTCGACATGTACCGCTCCATCTTCAGCTACGGGCGAGTCGATTTCCCGGTGGGCAAGCTGCTGGCCATCGGCCTGCTGGGGCTGGTCATCCAGTGGTTGGCCTACGCCTTCTTCCTGCGCTGCAAAGGCCACTTTGCGGACGAGGTCTGATGGACGAGACACCGGCCATCGTCGTCGAGGGGCTCCAGAAGGAGTACCGCATCTACCCGAGCTCGTTCGCGCGGCTCAAGGAGATCGCGAGCCTCGGCAAGCGCAAGTTCCACAAGCCCTACCACGCGCTCAAGGGCGTCGACCTGGTGGTTCCGCCCGGGCGCTCGTTGGGGGTCATCGGCGAGAACGGCGCGGGCAAGTCGACCCTGCTCAAGATCCTGGCGGGCACCACCGTGCCGACGGCCGGGACGTTCAGCATCAACGGCACCGTGGCCAGCCTGCTCGAGCTGGGCACGGGTTTCCACAGCGACTTCACGGGCCGCAACAACATCTACCTGGCGGCCCAGGTGCAGGGTTTCAAGCTGGCCGAGATCGAAGCGAAGCTTGACTCGATCATCGAGTTCACCGAGCTGGGTGAGTTCATCGACCGGCCCATCCGCACCTACAGCTCGGGCATGGTCATGCGGCTCGGCTTCAGCGTGGCCACCGCCATCAACCCTGACGTGCTGATCATCGACGAGATCCTGGCCGTGGGCGATCTGTACTTCCAGAAGAAGTGCATCGATCGCATCTTCGAGTTCCGCGACGCGGGCAAGTCGATCCTGTTCTGCAGCCACTCGCTCTACGACGTGCGTCAGATCTGCGACGAGGTCATCTGGATCAAGGACGGCTCCGTCGAGATGCAGGGGCCGCCCGAGGACGTGACCGTCGCGTACGCCAACTACGAGCGCAAGCTCTCGGCGGACCCGGGCGCGCTCACCGCCGGGCGCGAGCAGGTCCAGGGCGAGGGCCTGCCGGCCGTGCTGGCCACGCACCTGCTGGTGGACGACGGCTCCAACGACGGCCGCGGTTCGCCGGCCGGCGACAAGCTCATGACCGGCGCCAGCCTGGCCTGGGAGCTCGACTTCATCGTGCGCGACCCCGCCCACGTGGTGCACCTGGGCGTGGCCATCTTCCGCAGCGACAACGTGCTGGTGGCCAGCTTCAGCACCATCGAGACCCAGGTGTCAGCCACCTACAAGACCGGCATGCACCGCATGCGCATTCGACTGCCCGAGCTGAAGCTGCTGGAGGGCGAGTACAACCTGGTGGGCTACCTGGTCGACCAGACCGGCGTGCACTTCTACGACCACCGGCAGCACGACAAGCCGCTCATGATCCACCAGGAGTTCAACCAGCCCGGCGTGGTGCGGCTCGATCACGAGTGGGTCGTCGAGCAGATCGTGCCGCTCGAGGGGTAGCGGCGCGGGGGCCGGCCACCAGGACCGGCCCCGGGTCCTGGCGCAGGGCGCTCAGGGCGTGGGCGGGCCGGGGGCCTCGCCGATGCCGGTCTGGAGCCACTGCTCCACGGCGTCCATGACGGCGCGCTGGCTGGCCAGCAACGTGAACACGTGATTGGCGTGCTTGAGGAAGTCGACGCGCACGCGCGGCGACCCGGCCAGCGACGGGAACATGGCTTCCAGCTGGCCGCGGTAGCTGAAGTTGGTGGTGGGCGTGAAGATGAACTGCAGGCCGCAGCCCCGCGCATCGAGGCTGGCCAGCATGCGCTCGGCCTCGGCCCGCGGGGGCTTGATGTAGAGCCCCGGGCGAGGGCTCGCGGGCGCCGGGGCAGGGCGCTTGTCGGGGGGGGGCTGCTGACCGCGCATGCGCTTGACGAGGCGCGCCACGGCGGGGTGCTGGCCTGAGAGCATGCTGCGCCAGCTCTGCAGGCGCAGGGCTCGCCGGGCGTAGTAGCGCACGAAGTGACCGCGGGTGGGGTAGGCGTAGCCGTCCACCAGCACGGCACCGACCACGCGCTCGTCCGCCAGGGCCACACGCACGCTCTGGTCGGCGCCGGTGCAGAGGCCGAACAGCACGAAGCGCTCGGCGCCGGTGGCCTGGGTCAGGTAGTCCATGGCCTCGCGCGTCTCGGCGACCATGCTCGTCTGCCGGGCCATGGTGTCTCGGCGCGGGCCGCTGTCGCCGATCCCCGACAGGTCGAAGCGCAGCGAGCGCAGCCCCTGAGCAGCCAGGCGGCGGGCGAGATTCACATGGATCCGATGCGGGCCGACGTGGTGCAGCAGGCCTGCGTTGAGAAACAGCACGGTGGGGGCCGCTGGGTTCGCAGCCTCGGGCGCAGGCTCGCTCAGCACGCCCACCAGGGAGCGCCACTGGCCGAATCGGACGGCGAGTTCCGTCACGGTGTCTCGGCTCCCTCACGGATCCAGTTCGTCACCTGCGAGAGCAGCTCGAACGGCACCTGGGCCTGGGCCCCGTCGAACTCCCGACGCCAGACCTGCCCACCGTCGATGTGGCAGGCTTGCACCTGGGTGTCCCGAAGTGCCGCCTCACGGCGCAGGCTCTCGCCGCCCTGGGCGGAGCCCTCGTCCACGAACAGGCTGCGCGCGCTGCGCAGCCCACTCAAGGGGGGCAGGTCGGTCCGGGCCAGGCCTGCGGCCAGCTGCTCGCTCAGGGGGTGCCCGAAGACCTCGACCTGCGACGCCTGGCTGCGGGCCGACGGGCGGGTGCGGCACTCCCAGTTGACCCAGGCCGTCTGGAGCTTGCGCAGTTGGTCCAGGTAGGTCGCGCCCGCGGTCACCGGCTCCCACAGCACGCTGAAGGGCACGTCGTCCCGCCGGCTGGCCACCTGGGCGGCCAGGGTGGCGCCGAAACGCAGGCCCACCAGGCCGACGGCCTCCAGGCCCCGAGAGGCCTTCAGCTCGTCGATGGCGGTCTCGATGTCCTCCAGCCAGCGGTCCACGGCGCAGGTGTCCCCATTGCCCGCCGAGTCTCCTGTGCCCTGGTAGTCGAAGCGCAGGGCGTGAACGCCAGCCTTTGCCAGCCGATCGGCCAGTGCCCTGAACGCCCGCCGGGCGTCGGCGTACTCGTGCAGGATCGGCTGGCACAGCACCGCGCCCAGGGGCAGGGCCCGGCCGAGCTCCGGCATGTGATAGACACCGTATAGCTGCCGGTCCGGTTTGCCGAAGAAGAGCGGGAACATGGCAGCAACCTACTCGATGGTGTGGACGATGTATCTCGCTCGCTTGCTCCAGGATACACTGCGCCGCTCTCGTTCTGGAACGGACTCCCGGCCCGTGTGTCTCTCTCCACGCCCCTCTCCGATGCGCTCGTCCATTGAGGTCGAGTGTCGCGACCCGCTCCCGGGCCTCCGGGGCGGGCAGCGTCCGCTCCACGGCGACGCCGCCGATCGGGGCACCGGGCTGCCCGGCATGTCCACTCCACAGCGGGCCCGACGCGGCCAGACGCTGTGCTCGATCATCCACCGCGAGGCGCTCGCCCCGGCGCGCTCTCGCGGCTTCCCCCTTGATGACCACCGTCTGCCCATGCCTGCACGCGCCAGCCTGTCCTCCCCGTTGTTTCCGTCGCCCGCGCAAGGAGCGCAGTCATGACTGGCCCCGTCGCGACCGGTAGCCCGCGCGAGCGCGCTGCCGTGCAGGACCTCTACCCGCTCTCGCCCATGCAGCAGGGCATGCTGTTCCACACGCTGGACGAGCCGGGCTCCGGCGTGTACGTCGAGCAGATCCGGATCGAGCTGGAGGGGCTGCAACCGGAGACGCTGCGTCAGGCGTGGCAGCAGCTGTTCGCGCGGCACGCGGCGTTGCGCACCTCCATCGTGGGCACGGGTCGCGCCCAGCCGGCGCAGGTCGTGCGCCACGAGGTGACGCTGCCCTGGCGCGAACACGACCTGCGCGAGCAGCCCTCGGACGAGGCCCGCGCGGCGTGGATCGAGGACTTTCTGCGCGAGGACGGCGCCCGCGGTTTTGCGCTGGACGAGCCCTCGCTGGTGCGCCTCGACCTGATCCGCACAGGCGAGCAGCGCTACACGTTGGTGTGGACCCTGCACCACATCGTGCTGGACGGCTGGAGCGGTTCGCTGGTGCTGGGCGACTTGTTCAAGATCTACCACGCGCTGAGTCGAGCAGAGCGTCCGGCGCTGCCCGAGGTGCGCCCGTACCGCGACTACATCGCCTGGCTGCACGGCCTGGACCCGGCTCCGGCTGAGGCCTACTGGCGTGAGAACATGGCGGGGGCGCCCAGCGCGGCGCGCCTGCCCGGCGACGTCGGCGTCGCCGACGGCGCCCAGGCCGTGGCTCGTTATGCCCGCCTGGAGCGCACCCTCGACGCTGAGGACTTGGCCGCCCTGAGCGCCCGCGCTGCCTCCGCCCGCGTCACCCTCAACACCCTGCTGCAAGGCGCCTGGGCGCTGGTGCTGGGGCGCTCGATGGGCGACGACGAGGTCGTGCTGGGCACCGTCAGCTCGGGCCGGCCGGCTGCGCTGGAGGGCGTGGACGGCATGGTGGGCATGTTCGTCAACACCCTGCCGCTGCGTGTGCCCCTGCCCGGGGACGCCTCGCTGGAGGACTGGCTGTCCGATCTGCAGCAGCGACAGGTGGCGCAGCGCGAGCACGAGACCAGCCCGCTCTGGGATGTCGCCGCCTGGGCAGGTGTGCCCGCCGGGCAGCGCCTGTTCGAGAGCCTGTTCGTGTTCGAGAACTACCCCTTCGACGCCACGGCGTTCGAGGGCCGCGGCGGGCTGTCCGTCAAGATCACGGCGCCCTTCGACCGCACCGGCTACCCGCTGATGCTGCTGGTCACTCCGGGGCAGGGTCTGCGTCTGCAGCTGACGTACGACGCCGAGCGCTTCGACGACGCGGCCATCGAGCGGCTGGCCGACCACACCCAGAGCCTGCTGCGGCAGCTGGGCCAGCGCGCGCCGGCCACGTTGGCTGACATCTCGTTGCTCACCGAGGAGGAGCGTCAGGGCGTGCTGGTGCCGTGGAACGACACGGCCGTGCCCTACCCCGACACGCTCTGCCTGCACGAATTGGTGCAGGCCTGGGTCGCGCAGACACCGGACGCGCCGGCGCTGCTGTGCGGGCAGCAGACCCTGACTTACGCAGAGCTGGGCCAAGCCGCCGGGCGGCTGGCGCAGCGGCTGCAGCAGCTGGGCGTGCGGCGTGGCGACCGCGTGGGACTGTGCGTGGAGCGCTCCCCAGAGATGGTGGTGGGGGTGCTGGGCATCCTCAACGCCGGGGCGGGCTACGTGCCCCTCGACCCCGCCCACCCTGCCGAGCGTCTGGCGTACATCCGCGCCGACGCGGAGCTGGCGGCCGTGGTCTGTCACGGGGCCACGGCGTCGGTGATCGACGCCATGTCGGCGGCGAGCGAAGGTCCGCAGCTGCCGCGCGTCGAGCTCGATGCGGACGCCGCGGAGCTCGCCTCCCAGCCTGCGGGCGCGCCCCAGACCGACGTCACCCCGGACGATCTGGCCTACGTGCTCTACACCTCGGGCTCCACCGGGCGCCCCAAGGGCGTGGCCATGCCCCACGCACCGCTGGTCAATCTGATGCACTGGCAGGCCGAGCACGCGCTGGTGGGCGCCGGTGACATCACGCTGCAGTTCGCGCCGTTGGTGTTCGATGTGTCGTGCCAGGAGCTGTTCGCCACGTTGGGGACGGGCGGCAGCCTGTGTCTGATCGACGAGGAGCTGCGCCGCGACGCCGGCGCCCTGCTGGAGCTGCTGGATGAGCGCGCGGTGGCCCGTCTGTTCCTGCCCTTTGTGGCCCTCGACCAGCTGACGCGCGTGGCCGTGGAGCGCGAGCTCTTCCCCGCCGCGCTCAAGGAGGTCGTCACCGCCGGCGAGCAGCCCGTCGTGGGGACCGCGCTGGTGACGTTCTTCGAGCGGCTGCCCGGCTGTCGCATGGAGAATCAGTACGGCCCGACGGAGGCCCACGTCGTCTCGGCCTACACGCTGAGCGGCCCGCCGTCCGAGTGGCCGCGGCTGCCGCCCATCGGTCAGCCCATCGCCAACGTGCAGCTGCACGTGCTCGACGAGCGCATGTCGCCCGTGCCCGTGGGCATGGTGGGCGAGCTGTGCATCGGCGGCGCCGCGCTGGCCCGGGGCTACCTGGGCGACGAGGCCAAGACCGCCGCGGCGTTCGTGCCCAACCCCTTCAGCGATCGACCTGGCGCACGCCTGTACCGCACCGGGGACCGCGCGCGCCTGGGCCACGACGGCCAGATGGTGTACCTCGGCCGGCGCGACGATCAGGTCAAGCTGCGCGGCTTCCGGGTGGAGCTGGGGGAGGTGGAGGCCGTGGCCGGCAACCTGCCTGGCGTGGCCCAAGCCGCCGCCGTCATCCGCGAGGAGCGCGCCGGCGACCGCCGGCTGGTGCTGTACTACGTGCCGACCGAGGGCTCCTCGCCCAGCGTCTCGGAGGTGTTGACCGGCCTGGCCGAGCGCCTGCCCGATGTCATGGTCCCCTCGGGCGCCATGCTGCTCCCGGCCCTGCCCACCACAGGCACAGGCAAGTTGGACCGCCGCGCTCTGCTGGCTCCCGGTCTGGCGCCGGCCGAGCTCCGCGCCGCCCACGTGCCGCCCTGCGGCCCGGTGGAGGAGCTGCTGGCCGAGCTGTTCGCGGACGTGCTCGATGTGGACTCGCCCGGCGCCCACGACGATTTCTTCGACCTGGGTGGCCACTCGCTCAAGGCCACACAGCTCGTGTCGCGGGTGCGCGCGGCCATGCAGGTGGAGCTGCCTCTGCGGGCCCTGTTCGAGCACCCCACCATCTCCGAGCTGAGCGCGATCATCAGCGCGCGCCAGGACGATCCCGCCCAGGCCGTGCCCCTGGTGGCCGCCGAGCGCAGCGGCGACCAGCCGCTCTCGTTCTCGCAGCAGCGGCTCTGGTTCCTCGACCAGATGGGGACCGGCGGGGCCTACAACATGCCCTGGGCCTTCCGCCTCGACGGCGCGCTGGAGGCCGACTGCCTGGCGCACGCCATCCAGTCGGTGGTCGATCGACACGAGGCCCTGCGCACGCGCTTCGTGGCCGTGGACGGCGAGCCCGTGCAGCGCGTGCTGCCGTCGCTCGAGGTGCCGTTGGAGCGCATCGATCTGTCGGGGCTCGAGCCCGAGGCCCGCGACGCCGAGCTGGCACGCCTGGCTCGCGACGCCGCCGAGACGCCCTTCGACCTGGAGGCGGGGCCGTTGTTCCTGCCCGCGCTGGTGCGCCTCGGCCCTGAGGAGCACGTGCTGTTTCTATCGCTGCACCACATCGTGTTTGACGGCTGGTCCATCGGCGTGCTCAACCGCGAGCTGCTCGAGTTCTATCGGGCCGAGCGCGACGGCGACGAGCCCGTGGTGCCCGAGCTGAGCGTGTCCTACGCCGACTTCGTGCACTGGCAGCGGGCCTGGTTCCAGGGCGACGTGCTCGAGCGCCAGCTCGACTACTGGCGCGAGCAGCTGTCCGGCGACCTGCCCGTGCTGGAGCTGGCCACCGACCACCCGCGCCCTGCGGTCCAGAACTACCGCGGCGGCGGCGTGAGCGTGTCCGTCCCGGTGGAGCAGACCCGGGCCCTGCGCGCGCTCGGACGGCGTCATGGCGTGACCCTGGCCAGCGGCACCTTGGCCGTGTTCCAGGCGCTGCTGTCGCGCTACACGGGCCAGGACGACATCCTGATCGGCACGCCCGTGGCCAACCGCACCCAGCGCGAACTCGAACCGCTGATCGGCTTCTTCGTGAACAGTCTGGTATTGCGCGCCGATCTGTCCGGCGACCCCACCTTCGTGCAGCACGTGCGGCGCGTGCACAGCACCGCGCTGGCCGCCTACGAGAACCAGGACCTGCCCTTTGAGCGCCTGGTGGAGGAGCTGGCCCCAGAACGCGACCAGAGCCGCAACGCGATCTTCCAGGTGGTCTTCGCCATGCAGAACGCCACGCGCGACCCGTTCTCCCTGCCAGGGCTGGCCATCGTCCCGCTGAATGCAGGCACGCGCGCCACGCGTTTCGACCTCGAGTTGCACGTGTCCGAGACGCAGGACGGCATGAGCGCGGGCTTCTGCTACAACCGCGATCTGTTCGACCACGCCACCATCGAGCGCCTGGGCGCGCACTTCCTGACCCTGCTCGATGCGGTGCTGGCCCAGCCCGACGTGGCGCTCTCGCGGCTGCCGCTGCTGGACGACACCGAGCGCAGCACGCTGCTCAAGGAGTGGAACGACACGGCGCGTGCGTTCCCGGTGGAGGCGGGGCTGCACGACCGCTTCGCTGCCCGGGTGGACGCGGCGCCTGACGCCGTGGCCCTGTGCTGCGACGGCGAGCGGCTCAGCTATCGCGAGCTCGACCAGCGCGCCAATCAGGTCGCGCACCTGTTGCGTGGCCGTGGCGTGGGCCCCGACGTCATGGTGGGGCTGTGCCTCGAGCGCGGGCTGCGCCAGGTGGTGGGTATCCTGGGTGTGCTCAAGGCCGGCGGTGGCTACGTGCCCCTCGACCTGGCCAACCCCTCGGAGCGCATCGCCTTCATCCTCGAGGACAGCGGCGTGGGCCTGCTGCTCACGGAGCAGGCGCAGCGAGAGGCCCTGCCCGAGCACGGGGCCGAGCTGGTCTGCTTCGATCAGGACGCCGACGCCCTGGCCCAGCAGCCGGTCACGCGCCCCGAGCCCCTGACCCGGCCCGAGCACCTGGCCTACGTGATCTACACCTCCGGCTCCACAGGGCGACCCAAGGGCGTGCTGATCGAGCACGGCATGGTGCTGCGTCTGTTCGACGCGAGCGACGAGCACTTCGGCTTCGGCCCGGACGACGTCTGGAGCCTGTTCCACTCCTGCGCCTTCGACTTCTCGGTCTGGGAGCTGTGGGGGGCGCTGCTGAACGGCGGCCGGCTGGTGGTCGTGCCCTACCTGGTGAGCCGCGAGACGGACGCCTTCTACGAGCTGCTGTCGCAGGAGGGCGTGACGGTGCTCAGCCAGACGCCGTCGGCCTTCAAGAGCCTCATGGCGGCGGACGAACGCCTGGCTGACAGCCACCCGCTGGCCCTGCGCTCGGTGATCTTCGGCGGGGAGGCGCTCGACCCGGCCATGCTGGCGCCCTGGTTCGACCGGCACGGTGACCAGCGCCCGCAGCTGGTCAACATGTACGGCATCACCGAGACCACCGTGCACGTGACCTACCGTGCTTTGTCGCGGGCGGACCTCGACGCCGGCTCACGCAGCGTCATCGGCCGGCCCCTGGCGGACCTGGCTGTGTACGTGCTGGACGAGCACGCCGAGCTGGTGCCCCCGGGCGTACCGGGCGAGTTCTACGTGGGCGGCGCCGGCGTGGCCCGGGGTTACCTGTCGCGGCCCGAACTCAACGTCGAGCGCTTCGTGCCTGATCCGTTCAGCGCCCAGTCCGGTGCGCGCCTGTACCGCACCGGTGACGTGGGCCGGCACCTGCCGGACGGCAGCCTGGAGTACATCGGGCGCAACGACAGCCAGGTCAAGATCCGCGGCTTCCGCATCGAGTTGGGCGAGATCGAGGCGGCCCTGATCGAGCACCCCTGGGTGTCGGGCTGCGTGGTCTCGCTGCTCGACGACGAGCAGGGCGAGAAGCGTCTGGTGGGCTACGTGGTGCCCGATCACGACGGCGCCGACGATGAACAGGACGAGCTGGTCTCGCAGTGGGAGTCGCTCTACGACGACACCTACTCCGGCGAGGCCGCCGACCAGGACTTCGACTTCAACATCGTGGGCTGGAACAGCAGCTACACCGCCGCGCCCATTCCCCCGCTGGAGATGCGCGAGTGGGTCGACGAGACGGTGGGCGCCATCCTGGCCCCGGCGCCGCGGCGGGTGCTTGAGATCGGCTGCGGCACGGGGCTGTTGATGTTCCGTGTGGCGCCCGCGGCCGAGCGCTATCTGGGCTGCGACATCAGCCAGGCCGCCATCGATTCCGTGGGTCAGCACGTGGCCGCCCGGCCCGAGCTGGCCGACAAGGTGGAGCTGCGCCACGGCCAGGCCCACGAGCTCACTGACCTGGAGCCGGCCAGCTTCGACGCCGTGCTGATCAACTCGGTGATCCAGTACTTCCCCAGCGTGGAGTACCTGCGCACGGTGCTTGAGTTGGTCGTGGCGGCCACCGCTGAGGGCGGGCGCGTGCACGTGGGGGACGTGCGCGACCTGCGCCTGCTGGCGGCGTACCACGCCTCGGTGCAGCTCTTTCAATCCGAGTCCGAGCTCTCACTCGACGAGCTGTCCGGCCGCGTGCAGCAGCACCTGGCTCAGGAGGAGGAGCTGGTCATCGACCCGGCCTTCTTCCATGCCCTGGGTCGCAGCCTGCCGCGGGTGACCCGTGTCGATGTGAGCCCCAAGCGCGGTGAGGCCGACAACGAGCTCACGCGCTTCCGCTATCAGGTCGTGTTGCACGTGGGCCCGCAGCCCGCGGCGGACTCGAAGCTGGAGTGGCTCGACTGGGACCGCCTCGAGGGCGGCCTGGACGGGCTGGTCGCGCGCCTGACCGGGGACGGCCCCGAGCAGCTCGCCCTGCGCGGCGTGCCCAACGCCCGCACCCTGGGGCCCAGCGCCGCGGCGGCCCGGCTGGTGTACGGCGAGCAGAACGGCGAGGCCACCATCGCCGGGAGCTTCCGGGAGCAGCTCAGCGAGCGCATGGCCGGGGAGGGTGTCCAGCCCGCCGCCCTGTGCGCGCTGGAGGCGACGTTGCCGTACCGCGTGACCCTGGGCTGGGGCATGGACTCGCCGGACGGACGCTTCGACGTGATCTTCACCCGCAAGGACCTGAGCGTCGACCCGGCCTTCCCCGCGCCACCGGCGCAGCAGCGGCCCTGGACCCACTACGGAAACCACCCGCTGCAGGCCATCATGACCCGCAAGTTGGCGCCGCGTCTGCGCGACGCGCTCGACCAGCGCCTGCCCGGCTACATGGTGCCCGCGGCCTTCGTCATGCTGGAGTCTCTGCCGCTCACCGCCAACGGCAAGGTGGACCGCCGGGCCCTGCCCGACCCCAGCTGGTTCCTGTCCCAGAGCCAGGCCACGTTCCGCGAGCCAAACAGTGAGACCGAGCGCGGCCTGGCCGCCATCTGGTGCGACCTGCTGGGCGTGGCGCAGGCCGGCCTGGACGACGACTTCTTCGATCTGGGAGGCCACTCGCTGCTGGCCACGCGCGTGCTGGCGCGTGTGCGCGAGACCTGGCGCGTGGAGCTGGGCCTGGCCGCGCTGTTCGAGCTGCCCACCATCGCTTTGCTGGCGCAGCAGATCGACGCCCTCGCGGGACTGGGCGACGGCCCTCCGGATGGCGGCGGCGACGACGACGACCGGGAGAGCGGCGAGCTGTGAAGGCCCAGGAACTGCTAGCGAAGTTGGGGCGCAGCGGTGTGCGCCTCTGGCTGGACGGGGAGCGGCTGCGCTACGACGCGCCCAAGGGGGCCCTGACCGACGAGCTGCGCGCGGCCATCGGCAGTTGTCGCGACGAGCTGCTGGTGATCCTGGCCCGGGGTGCCTCGGGTCCGCCGCCGCTGGTGCCCGTCTCCCGCGAGCGCCCGGCCCCGCTCTCCTTCGGGCAGCGGCGGCTGTGGTTCCTGGATCAGCTCGCGCCCGACGACCTGGCCTACAACGTGCCGGCGGCCGTGCGGCTCAGCGGCCCGCTGGACGCGGGCGTGCTGCGCGACTCCATCGAGGCGATCGTGGCCCGGCACGAGACGCTGCGCTCGCGCATCCCCAGCGAGGATGGCGAGGCGCGGCTGGTCATCGGTCCGCCGGCGCCCGTGCCCTTGCAGCCTGAGAGCCTGGAGCACCTGCCCGCCGCCGAGCGCCTGCCCGAGGCCCAGCGGTTGGCGCGTGAGGAGGCCCAGCGTCCCTTCGCCCTGAGCGCCGGACCGCTCTTCCGCGCGCGCCTGTTCCGCCTGGGCGCCGACGAGCACGTCTTCATCGTGGTCATGCACCACATCATCTCCGACGGCTGGTCGATGGGGGTCTTCTTCAAGGAGCTCTCGGCGCTGTACGGAGCCGGCCTGGAGGGGCGCACGGCGTCGCTGCCCACGCTGCCGCTGCAGTACGCCGACTTTGCCCATTGGCAGCAGGCCATTCTGGACGGCGACGGCCTGGCGGGCGGTCTGGCGTGGTGGAAGGAACGCCTCGGCGGCGAGCTGCCCACGCTCGAACTGCCCCGCGACCGACCTCGCCCCAGCAACCCCAGCCACGAGGGCGACTACGCCTGGTTCCCCATCCCGGTCGAGCTGCGCGCCGCGTTGGTGCGGCTGACCCAGCGCGAGGGGGCCACCCGCTTCCAGGTCATGCTGACGGCCTTCTTCGCCCTGCTGGCGCGGCACACCGGGCAGGAGGAGCTGCTGATCGGCACGCCCATCGCTGGACGCGGCCGGCGCGAGGTCGAGGGCCTGATCGGCTTCTTCGTGAACAACCTCGTGCTGCGTGGCGATGTCTCGGGCGACCCGAGCTTCCGCCAGCTGCTGCCGCGCGTGCGCCGCCTCGCGCTCGAGACCTTCGACCACCAGGACACGCCCTTCGAGAAGCTGGTGGAGGAGCTGGCGCCGGCTCGCGAGCTGGGGCGCAACCCGCTGTTCCAGGTGCTCTTCAACCACTTCGACATGTCGGAGATCGCGCCGGCGCTGCCTCCGCTCGAGCTGAAGACGCTCGACATGACCCTCAACGTGTCGAAGTTCGACCTCACGCTGCACTGCTTCGAGGTGGGCGAGCGGCTGATCGCCAAGTTCGAGTATGACGTGGCGCTGTTCGACGCCGAGACCGTGCAGCGCCTGGGTGAGCACTACCTGGCCCTGTTGCGGGGCATCGTGGAGGACCCCGACCAGCCGCTCTCACGCATCCCCATGCTGGGCGACGACGAACGCCGCCAGCTGCTGGTGGAGTGGAACCGCACCGGGCTGGAGCGGCCGGACGCGCCCAGTGTGCACGCGCTGTTCGAGCGCGCCGCGGCCGAGCGCCCCGAGGCTCTGGCGCTGGTCTGCGACGACGAGCACCTGAGCTTCGCCGAGCTGGACGCCCGTGCTGACGCCCTGGCACGGCGGCTGCTGGCGCGGGGCGTCGGGGCCGAGGTGTGCGTGGCCCTGGCCCTCGATCGCTCGACCTCCATGATCGTGGCCCTCCTGGGCGTGCTCAAGGCGGGCGGCGCGTACGTGCCCGTGGAGCATGGTGCGCCCGCCGAGCGGGTCCGCTTCGTGGTGCAGGACGCCGACTGTCGGGTGTTGCTGACCCGCACCGATCTGGCCTCCGAGCTGCCGGAGCTGGACATCGAGGTGCTGTGTGTCGACGACGATGACGAGGCGCGCGACACCGACGGCGCGACCTCGGATGACGCCCCGCTGCCCGCGGCCCGCCCGGGCCAGCTGGCCTACGTGCTCTACACGTCCGGTTCCAGCGGAACGCCCAAGGGCGTGGAGGTGGAGCACGCCCAGTTGCTCGACTACCTGGTGGGAGTGCGGCCGCGGCTTGATGTGCCCGACGACTCCAGCTTCGCCACCGTGTCGACCCTGGCCGCCGATCTGGGGCACACCTCGGTCTTCTCCGCCCTGTGCCACGGCGGCTGCCTGCACGTGCTGTCCGACGACCGCATCGCCGACGCCGACGCCTTTGCCAGCTACATGGCCGAGCACGCCGTGGACGTGCTCAAGATCGTCCCCAGCCACCTCGAGGCCCTGTTGGCCGCCGCCGCGCGGCCGGCCGATGTGCTGCCCCGGCGCCTGCTGGCGCTGGGCGGCGAGGCCTGCAGCTGGGAGCTGGTGGAGCGGGTGGCGGCGCTGGCTCCCGACTGCGCCGTGCTCAACCACTACGGGCCCACCGAGGTCACGGTGGGCGTGTGTACCCACCGCGTAGCCCCGGGTGACCGAGAGCGCTGCCCGGCTGGGCCGCCCCTGGGACGGCCGCTGGCCAACACCCGGGTCTACGTCGTCGATCGCCACGATCAGCCCGTGCCCGTGGGCGTGGTGGGCGAGCTGCTGGTGGGAGGCCCCTGCGTCAGCCGCGGCTACCTCGGTCGTCCGGAGCTGACGGCTGAGCGCTTCGTGGCCGACCCCTTCCGGCGCGGCTCGGAGGGGCGCATCTACCGCACCGGCGACCTGGTGCGCTACTCACGCGAGGGCCTGCTGCACTTCGTGGGTCGCGCCGACGAGCAGGTCAAGCTGCGCGGGTTCCGAGTCGAGTTGGGCGAGGTGGCCGCCGCCATGGAGGGCCACCCCGACGTGGCCCAGGCCGCCGTGGTGGTGCAGACCGACCCCATGGGCGTGCGCCGCCTGGTGGCCTTCCTGGTGGCGCCGCTGGGGGGCAGCGTGGATGGCGCCGAGGTGCGCCGCTACGCGCGAGAGGTGCTGCCCGAGCACATGCTGCCGGCGCTGTGTGTGGTCCTGGAGCGCCTGCCGCTGACCCCCAACGGCAAGCTCGACAAGCGCGCCCTGCCGCAGGCCGAGTTCGAACGCGACGCGCTGCAGTCCGATTTCGTGGCGCCGCGGACGCCTGCCGAGCAGACCCTGGCGCGTATCTGGTGCGACGTGCTGCGCCTGCCGCGCGTCGGTGTGCACGACAACTTCTTCGAGCTGGGCGGCGAGTCCATCCTCAGCATCCAGATCATCAGCCGCGCCCACCAGGCCGGGCTCTCGCTGCGCCCTCAGGACGTCTTCACGCGGGGCACGGTGGCGGAGCTGGCGGCCTGCGCCAGCCAGGCGGCGCAGCTCGATCTGGACCAGGGGCCGGTCACGGGTCCCGTGCCCCTGACACCCATCCAGCACCGTTTCTTCCACACGGCCATGGCGACGCCCTGGCACTACAACCACGCCGTGCTGCTGAAGCTCAATCGCTCGCTTGAGCCGCAGGTCCTGGCTGACGCTCTGTTGGCACTCGAGGAGCACCATGACGTCCTGCGCCTGCGCTTCTCGCGCGAGGGCGACGACTGGTCCCAGCGCATTGAGGCGCCCCAGCAACGCGACACGTTGGAGCTGGTGGACGTCGCGCAGCTCTCCGGGGAGCTCCGCACCGAGACCATCGAGCGCCACGCCGCAGAGGTGCAGGCGGGTCTCGACCTGGTCCACGGCCCGCTCTGGCGTGCGCTGCTGTTCCGTTGCGGCACCGAGCCGGACCGGCTGCTGATCGTGGTGCATCACCAGGCGGTCGACGGCGTCTCGTGGCGCTTGGTGTTGGAGGACCTGGCCCTGGCTGTGGAGCAGCTGGAGGCCGGGCAGGAGCCGGGCTTTCCGCCGCGCACCAGCTCGTACCGCGACTGGGCCGAGGCGCTCGTGTCCCGGGCCCATGAACCCGCCACGCTGGCATGCGCCGCGCACTGGCTCAGCACTGCCCACCGAGGCGTGGCTCCCCTGCCGGTGGATCACGGCGGCGCCAGGCCCAGCAGCACGGCGCGCGCCGCCGAGACCTTCAGCACGCGCTTTGACGCCGAGCTCACCGAGGCCCTGCTGCGCGACGCGCCACGGACCTACCGCACGCAGATCAACGACATGCTGCTCACGGCGCTGGCCCGGGCGGCGACGTCTTGGACCGGTGCGCCACGGCTGCTGGTCGACCTGGAGGGGCACGGGCGAGAGGACCTCTTCGAGCAGCTCGACACGTCACGCAGCATGGGCTGGTTCACGTCGGTGCAGCCGGTGCTGCTCGACCTCGCCGGCGCTGACGATCCGGGCGAGGCGCTGTGCCGCGTGAAGGAACAGCTGCGGAACTTGCCCATGCGCGGCCTGGCCTGGGGTCTGCTGCGCTGGCTCGCGCCCCCGAGCGATGACGTGGCCGCGCTGCGCGCCCTGCCGCCGGCGCAGATCAGCTTCAACTACATGGGGCACTTCGACCGCTCTCTGCATGAGACGGGTCTCTTCGGCAAGGCGTCCGAGTCGCCCGGACTCGGGATCAGCCTGGACAACCGCCGGCGCTATCTGCTCGACGTGGGCGGGTCGGTCGTCAACGGTTGCCTGGCCGTGAGCTGGACCTACGCCGGCGATGTGCACGAGCGCGCCACCATCGAGGCGCTGGCTGGGCGCTTCGAAGACGAGCTCCGCGCGCTGGTCTCCCACTGCACCAGCGCCACGGTGGGGCGGCACACACCCTCGGACTTCCCCTTGGCTCGTCTCGACCAGGCCGAGGTCGACCTGCTCGACACGCGCTACGGCGCCGATCTGGTCGAGGACATCTACCCGCTCTCGCCGCTGCAGCGCGGCATGGTGTTCCACGCGCTGGCGTCGCCGGACGCGCCCACCTATGTCACCCAGCTCGCGCTCACCTTGCACGGCGAGCTGGACGCCGAGACCTTCCGGCAGGCCTGGCAGCGCGCCCTGGACGCCAACCCCGTGCTGCGTTCTGCCTTCGTGGTGGACGGTCTGAACGAGCTGCATCAGGTGGTCTGCCGCGGCGTGAAGCTGCGTTGGAGCGAGGGCGACATGACCGCGCTCCCCGCCGACGAGCAGCGTGAGCGGCTGGCGGCCCAGGCCGGCGACGAGCGCGCCCAGGGTTTCGAGCTGGGGGATCCTCCGCTCATGCGCCTGAGCCTGGTGCGGCTGGGTGCCGATCGGCACCGCTTCCTCTGGACGCACCACCATGTGCTGCTCGACGGCTGGTCGCTGCCTCTGCTGATCCACGACGTGTTCACGGCCTACCGTGGTGGAGAGCTGCCGCCGCGACGCCCGTTCGCTGAGTACCTGCGCTGGGTCGCCGAGCAAGACGAGGCCGAGGCCGAGACCAGCTGGCGCCGCCTGTTGAGCGGTTTCTCCGAGACCACGCCCTTGCCGAGCGCCGATCCGGATCGGCCCGCGCGTCTGGCCGACGATGGGGCGCCCGGCCAGGCGTCTCTGGGGCTCTCGCTCTCCGCCGATGCCACCGCTGCGCTGGGGAGCCTGGCTCGCCGCGAGCACTTCACGCTGAACACGTTGGTGCAGGCCGCCTGGGCTCTGCTGCTCAGTCGTCACGGCAACGTGCGTGATGTCGTCTTTGGCGTCACCGTCTCCGGCCGCCCGCCGGAGCTGCCCGGCGTGGAGACCATGCTGGGGTTGTTCATCAACACGCTGCCGCTGCGCCTCGACTGCTCCGACCAGCCGCTGCTGCCCTGGCTGGCCGCGGTGCAGGAGCAGTTGCTGCAGCTCCAGCAGCTCCAGGCCAGCCCGCTCTACGAGGTGCAGCGCTTCTCGGGCCGCCGTGGCTCGGCGCCGCTGTTCGAGTCTCTGGTGGTGTTCGAGAACTACCCGATCGAGGTGGCCGAACCCTTGGACGCGTCGGGGCTGCGCATCCAGGACGCGGTGGATGTGTCGGAGGCCACCTACCCTCTGGCGCTGGTGGTGCAGCCGCGGTCCGAACTCTGGGTGCAGCTGCGCTACGACCAGGACCGCTACGACGCGCCCACGATCCAGCGTCTGCTGCAGCACCTGGCGACCCTGCTGGAGGCCATCGGCGCGCGTCCCGAGTCGAGCCTGGCCCAGCTGCCCATGCTGACCAGCGAGGAGCGCGGCCGGCAGCTCGAGGCTTGGAACGACACCGCGGCGAGCTACCCGCGGGACGAGACGGTGGCCACGCTGTTCGCCGCCCAGGCGCGAGCCACGCCGGATGCGCCCGCGGTCCGCTACGGCGACGAGGGTCTCAACTACGGCCAGCTCGAGGCGGGAGCGGAGCGGCTGGCGCGGCACCTGCGCAGCCTCGGTGTGGAGCGCGGCACGTTGGTGGGGCTGTGGGCCGAGCGCGGCGTGTCCATGGTGGTGGCCATGCTGGCGGTGCTCAAGGCGGGCGGCGCGTACCTGCCGCTCGACCCGAGCCTGCCCGGCCGGCGTGCGGCCTGGATGCTGGACGACGGCGGCTGCCGGCACCTGTTGGTGTCGGGCCAACTGCCCGAAGAGCTGGCGTGCTTCGACGGGCAGCAGATCCAGCTCGACGACGCGGGCGCGGACGGGTTCGGTGAGCTGAACGGGAGCCCGCTCGACGACGCGCCCCTGCCGCGCGGCGAGGCCTCGGACCCGGCCTACGTGATCTACACCTCGGGCTCCACCGGCACGCCCAAGGGCACGACCATCCCGCAGCGCGGCATCACCAGCCTGGTGTTGGGCACGGACTTCGTGCAGCTGACGCCCGACGACGGCGTGGCCCAGGCCTCCAACACGTCCTTCGACGCGGCCACCTTCGAGATCTGGGGTGCGCTGCTCAACGGCGCCTGCCTGGTGGGTCTGCCCAAGGAGCTCATGCTGGCGCCCGAGGCGCTGTCCGCCGAGTTCCAGCGCCGCGGGATCAGCGTGCTGTTCGTGACCACGGCGCTGTTCAATCAGCTCTCGCGCCACGCTCCGGATGTGTTCGCGTCCCTGCGCGTGCTGTTGTTTGGCGGTGAGGCCGTGGATCCGGCCAGCGTGCGCGGGGTGCTGGAGCGCGGTCGGCCCGAGCACCTGCTGCACGTGTACGGCCCCACTGAGTGCACCACCTATTCCACCTGGTACGAGGTGGAGCATGTGCCCGCGGACGCCGTCAGCGTGCCCATCGGACGGCCGCTGGCCCACCGCACGGCCTACGTGCTCGACGTGGACCGCAACCCCACGCCCATGGGGGCGCCCGGAGAGCTCTACCTGGGCGGCGACGGCCTGGCCCTGGGCTACCACGAGCGGCCCGAGCTCAGCGCGGAACGCTTCGTGCCGCACCCCTTCGACAACACGCCCGGCGCACGCCTGTACCGCACCGGCGACCTGGTCAGCCAGGGGCCGGATGGCGCGCTCTCGTTCGTGGGCCGCCTGGATTCCCAGGTGAAGCTGCGCGGATTCCGGATCGAGTTGGGCGAAGTGGAGGCCGCCCTGCGCGGGCTCGACGAGCTCAAGGACGGGGTCGTGCTGTGCCGCGAGGATCGCCCCGGCGACAAGCAGCTGGTGGCCTATCTGGTCTGGGGCAGCGGCAGCAGCCAGGACCACGACGCCCTGCTCGCCGATCTGGCTCGCGACTTGCCCGACTACATGCTGCCGTCGGCGCTGGTGGACCTGGACGCGCTGCCGCTGAACGCCAACGGCAAGGTGGACCGGGCCGCGCTGCCGGCGCCAAGCGCCCACGCGCCGGACAGCGCCTCGGTCGCTCCTCGCAGTGAACTGCAACGTCGCATCGCGGCCATCTGGTGCGAGGTCCTGGGCGTGGAGCGCGTCGGAACCCGCGACCACTTCTTCGACCTGGGTGGGCACTCGCTCAAGCTGCTCAGCGTGCGTACGCGTCTGGTGCAGGAGCTGGGTGCCGAGCTCACGGTCACCGACCTGTTCGAGCACACCACGATCGAGGCCCTGGCGCGGGTGCTGGGTGATGAGCCGGACAGCGCCGCCGCCGCCGACGAGGGCCGGCAGCTCCGTCGGGCGGCTGACGCGCGCGTCGCCACCGGCGCCGGAGCACGCGACGGCGCGGTCGCCGTGGTCGGCATGGCCGGTCGCTTCCCGGGCGCGTCCGATGTCGAGAGCTTCTGGCGCAACCTGTGCGACGGCGTGGAGTCCGTGACCTTCTTCACGCCCGAAGAGCTGCGCGCGTCCGGCGTGCCCGACGAGATGCTGGCCGACCCGCGCTACGTGCCCGCCCGCGCCGTGATCGACGACCCCGACCTGTTCGATGCGCGCTTCTTCGGCTACACGCCGCGCGAGGCCGAGCTCATGGATCCGCAGCAGCGGCTGTTCCTCGAGTGCGCCAGCGACGCGCTCGAGCGCGCGGCCGTGGACCCGGATCGTTTTGACGGTCTGGTGGGCGTCTTCGGCGGCGCCAGCATGAACTCGTACCTTTCGAACCTGCGCTCGCGTCCCGAAGTGCTGGCGCGAGCCGGTGGGCTGGTGGCGCTCATGAGCTCCATTCACGACTTCCTGTGTACGCGCGTGAGCTACCAGCTCAACCTGCGCGGCCCCAGCGTGAACGTGCAGAGCGCCTGCTCCACCTCGCTGGTGGCGGTGCACGAGGCCGTCCGCAGTCTGGTGGAGGGCGGCTGCGATCTGGCCCTGGCCGGCGGCGTGGCGGTGACGGTGCCGTGGGCCGCGGGGTACCTGCACGAGACCGGTGGTGTGCGCAGCTCCGACGGTCACTGCCGCACCTTCGACGCCGGGGCCGAGGGCATGGTCAGCGCCAATGGCGTCGGGGTGGTGGCGTTGCGGCGCCTGGCCGACGCCCTGGCCGACGGCGACACGATCCATGCGGTCATCCGCGGAACGGCCATCAACAACGACGGCTCACGCAAGGTGGGCTACACGGCCCCCAGCATCGAAGGTCAGGCCGAGGTGGTGGCCGCGGCCCAGGCGGCCGGCGGGATCGACCCCGCCAGCGTGGGCTACGTCGAGTGCCACGGCACGGGCACGGCCCTGGGCGATCCCATCGAAGTGGCGGCGCTCGCCAAGGTGTTCGCCGCCAGCGATGCGGCCCCGGGCTCGGTGGCCCTGGCCTCGCTCAAGTCGAACATGGGACACCTGGACGCGGCTGCGGGGGTGGCCGGGCTGATCAAGGCCGCTCTGTCCGTTGAGCACGGCCTGATCCCGCCCAGCCTGCACTACACCGCGCCCAACCCCGAGATCGACTTCGACGCGACGCCGTTCTTCGTCAACACGACCTGCCGGCCGTGGAGTCCCGACGACGGCGCGCCGCGTCGGGCCGGGGTCTCGGCCTTCGGCATCGGCGGCACCAACGCCCACGCCGTCGTGGAGCAGCCCCCTGCCCGGGAGCCCTCGGGGCCCTCGCGCCCCTGGCAGCTGCTGCAGCTCTCGGCCCGCACGGCCACGGCGCTGGAGGCCATGACCGAGCGCTTGGCCGAGCACCTGACGGCCCGGCCCGAGCTGTGCCTGGCGGATGTGGCCCACACCCTGCGCGTGGGCCGGCGCGTGTTCGATCATCGTCGCGCCGTGCTGTGCAGCAGCGTCGAGGACGCCGTCGTCGCGCTGCAAGGCGGCGCGCCCGATCGCTGCTGGACCCATCACGCCCAGGGCGGTGAGCGCCCGGTCGTGTTCTTGTTCCCGGGGCAGGGTGCCCAGTACGTGGGCATGGGGCGCGATCTCCACCGCGACGAGCCCGTGTTCCGGCAGGTGGTGGACGAGTGCCTCGCGCGGCTGACGGCCGTGCACGGGATGGACCTGGCCGAGGTGCTGTTTGCCTCGGAAGCCGAAGCCGAGTCGGCCGCCGCGCGCCTGCGCCGCACCGAGTGGACCCAGCCGGCGCTGTTCATCATCGAGTACGCCCTGGCGCGTCTGCTCATGTCGTGGGGGCTCTCGCCCCAGGCCAGCTTGGGACACAGCGTGGGAGAGTACGTCTCGGCCTGCCTGGCCGGCGTGCTCAGCCCGGATGACGCCCTCGACCTGGTGCTGGAGCGCGGGCGGCTGATGGGCTCCATGCCCGGCGGCGTCATGCTGGCCGTCCCGATGGAAGAGCGCGAGCTGGTGGCGCGGCTGGACGGGCGCGAGCAGCTCTGGCTGACGGGCGTCAACGCGCCGGGAGCCTGCGTGGTGGGGGGCGGCGCCGACGCGGTGCAGGCCCTGGAGCAGGAGCTGGCCGCCGAAGGCGTGGAGACATCGCGCCTGCACACGTCGCATGCGTTCCACTCCGGGCACATGCAGGCAGCGGTGGCGCCGTTCGTGGAGGCGGTGGCGGCGTTCACGCGCCGTGCGCCCGACGCCGTTCCGTACGTGTCGACCCTGACGGGCGGATGGGTCACGGCCGAACAGGTGTCCGATGCCAGCTTCTGGGGCCGCCAGCTGCGTGAGCCCGTGCGCTTTGCCGACGGCGTGGGTCGCCTGCTCGAAGACGAAGACTGCGTGTTGCTCGAGGTGGGTCCTGGGCGCGTGCTGGGCTCGCTGTCCCGTGCGCACCCCGACTGCGGCCCCGGCCGTGCGGTGCTCTCCTCCATGCGCCACCCCAAGACCGAGCAGGACGACGGCGCCTGCCTGCTGGGCGCGCTGGGCCGGCTGTGGACGCACGGCGTGGCCTGGGATCCCGCGGCCCTGGCAGGCGACGAGCGACGGCGCCGGTTGAGCCTGCCGACGTACCCGTTTGAACGCGAACGCTACTGGGTGGAGCGGCGCATCGGTCCGCGTGCGGGCGGCGGGCGGCTGCCGCTCGAGCGCTGGTTCCACGTGCCGGTCTGGCGCCCTGTGCGGGCACCCGGGCGCGGAGCAGCAGCGCCCGCATCCGACTCGAGCGAGGCGCAGTCGTCCGCTGGGGCGCTCGCGTCTGCCAGCGCCGAAGGCTCGCTGCTCGTCTTCGATGACGGCGGCGATGGGGCCGCAGTGTCAGGTGTGGCGTCCAATGCGGCGGAACAGGCAGCGGGCTCCGGTCAGCGCGTCGTGGTGGTGCGCACGGGCAACAGCTTCTCGGAGCAGGACGGCGCGTTCACGCTTGACCCCACGTCACTCGAGCAGCACCAGCGCCTGCTGTCTGCCCTCGAGCAGAGCGGTCAGCTCCCCAGCGCCATCGTGCACGCCTGGTCGCTCGACGCCGGCGACGATCCCGAGCGACAGCTCGAGCGGGGCTTCTACGCGGCGCTGCTCTTGGTGCGGGCCTTGGGCGAGGCGGGCTGGGGGCACGCGCTGGAGCTGACGCTGGTCACGGCCGGAGCACAGCAGGTGACCGGCGTCGAGCGCGTGCGGCCCGAGCAGGCGGCGCTGGTGGGACTGCTGCGCGCGGTCCCCTACGAGCAGCCCAATCTGTCCGTGCGACACGTGGACCTGGATCGCGGTGAGAGCCCCGAGGAGCGTCGCTGCCGGGTGGACGCGCTGACCACAGAGCTGGCGCGCGAACGGGGCCACGCCACGGACCAGCCGGTGCTGGCCTGGCGCGGCGGTCGCCGTTTCGTGCAGGGCTACGCGCCCGTGCCCCTGCCTGCGCTCGACGACAGAGTGCCTGAGTTGCTGCGTCCCGGCGGCGTCTACTTGATCACGGGTGGGCTGGGCGGCATGGGGCTGGCCCTGGCACGCACGTTGCACCGAACGGTGGCCGCGCGGCTCGTGCTGCTGGGACGCACGCCCCTGCCGGAGCGCCATGAGTGGGACGCGTATCTCGAGGCTCATGACGGCAGCGATCCGCTGGCACGGCGTCTTGCAGGCGTGCTGGCCCTGGAGGCCGAGGGCGCTGAGCTCATGCTGGCCAGCGCCGACGTGGCGGACCCGGACGCCCTGGCCGAGGTGGTCGCCTTGGCCCGCGCGCGCTTCGGCGCCATCCACGGCGCCATCCATGCGGCGGGTGTGCCGCCCAGCGGTCTGGTGCTCACCAAGAGCTCCGAGCAGGCGCGAGCCGTGCTGGCCCCCAAGGTGGCTGGAACGCGCGCGTTGCTCGCGGCGCTGGCCGGCCCCGGATTCGAGCTGTTGGTCCTGTGCTCGTCGCTCAACGCCGTCAAGGGCTTCCCCGGCGTGGCGGACTACGCCGCGGCCAACGCGGTGCTGGATGCCAGCGCCCAGGGCGCGGCGCCCGACGGCCCCGCGCTGTTCTCCATCGGCTGGACGCGCTGGCGTCAGTCGGGCATGGCGGTCGATGCGGCCGGCGGTCCCCTGGGTGCCGATCAGGGCATCTCGGACGACGAAGGCGCGCAGGTGTTGCTGCGCGTGCTGGCTCACCGCCCCGGCCCGCACGTGCTGGTGTGCGAGCACGACCTGATGCAGGTACTGTCGGAGGCCGATGGCGAGGACCAGCGAGGCGCGACGCCGGACGCTGATGAGCTGCGCCAGGATGCTGGGGGCGCAGCGGGTGGCGCCGCCCACAGCAGGCCCGATCTGGGCACGGCGTTTCTGGAGCCGCGAGATGAGGCCGAACGTGTTCTCGCTACGATCTGGGAGGAACTGTTCGGCATGGCCCCGTTGGGCGTGCATGACGACTTCTTCGAACTGGGAGGCCACTCGCTGTTGGCCACACAACTTCTGAACCGCATCGCGCGGCGCTTCCCGGATGCCGGCCTGAGCCTGCGCGCCGTGTTCGACAACGCCACCATCGCCAGTCTGGCCCAGCAGCTCGGGCCCAGCGCCGGCAGCGTGGGCGCTCCCGCCTCCGAACCCGAGGGCTCGGCTCTCGCGCCGCAGGCTGCGAGCTCTGCCGCCAGCCCGGACCCCGGGGGGGGGCAGCTGGCAGACACCCTGGAGTCCACCGACGTGGAGGCGCTCTCTGACGAGGAGGTCGAGGCCCTGCTACGGCGCCTGTCGGACGGGGAGCCCGGTTCACCATGACCGGCAGCCAGGACCGCCGTGCCGACGGGCCCCAGGCGCCGGAGGACCTCGATGCCCTGACGCCAGAGCAGCGACGCGCACTGCTGGGCCAGCTGCTGGCGCGGCGCAAGGCCGCACGTCAGGAGCGCCCGGTGTCGTTTGCCCAGCGGCGGCTGTGGTTTCTGGATCGGTTGGTCGAGGACGGCTCCTTCTACAACACGGCCGTGGCCTTGCGCCTGGACGGCGCGCTGAACCGGGATGCCCTCGGCCGCAGTCTGGACGCCGTCCTTGCGCGACATGAGGTCTTGCGCACGACCTACGCCGTGCGGGATGGCGAGCCGCGGCAGGTGGTGTCACCGCCCGCTCCCCTGGGCCTGAGCCTGGTGGACCTGTCGACGTTGGAGGGCGAGGAGCAAGAGCTGGCCCTGCGGCGCACGGCCAAGCAGCACACCGCGTCGCCGTTCGATCTGGAGCGCGGTCCCGTGCTGCGCGTGAGCCTGGTGCAGCTCGGGCCCGAGCGCCACGCGCTCTTGATGGTGGTGCACCACATCGCCTACGACGGCTGGTCCAACGACGTGTTCTTGTCCGAGTTGCTGACGGGCTATGAGGCCTTCGTGGCCGGGCGTGAGCCACAGCTGGCGCCGCTGCCCCTGCAGTACGGCGACTGGGCCGCGTTGCAGCAGCGCGAGCTGGAGGGCGAGGCGCTGGCGGCGCACCTCGACCACAGCAAGGCGCGGCTTGCGGGGGCCGCTGCTCTGGAGTTGCCCACGGACCGCTCGCGGCCTCCGCGCCAGCGCTTTGATGCGGCGCGTTGCGAGGCGCTGCTGCCAGGACGCATCACCGAAGGCCTGCTGGCCGCGGGGCGCGCTCAGCGCGCCACCCTCTTCATGACCGGTCTGGCGGCGCTGAACGTCTTGCTCATGCGGCTGTCCGGCCAAGAGGACATCGTGCTGGGCACGCCGGTGGCCGGGCGCAGCGACGAACGCACCGAGTCGCTGATCGGCTGTTTCATCAACAGCGTGGTGCTGCGCAGCGACCTCTCTGGCGACCCCAGCTTTGCCGAGCTGCTCGGTGCCGTGCGCGAGCAGGCCCTGGACGCCTTCGACCACGCTGCCCTGCCCTTCGAGCGCCTGGTCGAGGAGCTGTTGCCCGAGCGCGACCTCTCCCGCAACCCGATCTTCAACGTGCTCTTCATGCAGCAGGGCGGCGGGGGAGCGACCGCTGCGCCGCGCTCGGCCGCTGGGCTCACGTTCAGGCCGCTGGGGATGGAGTCGGGCACCACCCGTCTCGATCTGGAGGTGTACGTCTTTGCTGGGGACGACGGCCTGCGGGTGGTGTTCAACTACAGCACGGCCCTGTTCGACGCCGCGACCATCGAGCGCATGTTGGGGCAGTACACACGCTTGCTCGAAGCCGTGGCGGAGGACGCCGACCGACCCATCTCGCAGCTCCCGTTGCAGAGCGCCGAGGATGCTGCGCTCGTGGCGCAGATCGGATGCGGGCGGACGTCGGCTCTGCCCGAGGGCGCCTGCGTACACGATCTCGTGGCGGCCCAGTGCGCGCGCACACCGGAGGCCGTGGCCGCCTGCTGCGGCGACGAGCAGCTCACCTACGCCGAGCTTCTGAGCCGGGCTGACGGCGTGGCCGCGCGGCTGACCGCCCTGGGGCTGGGTCCGGGCGACCTGGTGGGGCTCTACGTTGAGCGCGGCCTGCCCATGCTGTGCGCGCTGTTGGGCGTGGCGCGGGCGGGCGCGGCCTACGTGCCGCTTGATCCGGGCTTCCCCTCCGAGCGCTTGGCGTTCATGGCGCAGGACGCCGGGCTCGCGGCGGTCATCACCACCGAGCGTGATCCGGGTGCGCTGGCAGAAGGTGTGCCACACGTGTTGACGCTTGACGCTCAGGCGGCGGTGCTCCCGGTCGCACACGCGGACCCGCAGGCAGCTGCCGCACCCACGCCGCGCCGGGCCGTGCCCGACGACCTGGCCTACGTGCTCTACACGTCGGGTTCCACGGGCCGCCCCAAGGGCGTGGCCGTGCCGCATCGCGCCGTCGTGAACCTGCTGCAGTCCATGGCTCGAGAGCCGGGCCTGCAGGCGTCCGATGTGTTTGCGGCGCTGACCACGCTCTCGTTCGACATCTCCGTGTTGGAGCTGCTGGCGCCGCTGCTGGTGGGTGCGCGCGTGCTGATCGTGTCGCGCGATGTGGCGGTCGACGGTGAACGTCTGAGCGCGCTGCTGAGCTCCTCCGGCGCCACCGTGGCCCAGGCCACTCCCGCTACCTGGCGCCTGCTGCTGGAGTCGGGTTGGGAGGGCAGCGACGGCTTCGCCGCCCTGGTGGGCGGAGAGGCCTGGGGTTGGGACCTGGCCGAACCCCTGCTCGCGCGCTGCGCCGCGGTCTGGAACATGTATGGGCCCACGGAGACCACGGTCTGGTCTGCCGTCCGCAGGCTGCAGCCGGGCGACGGCCGCGTGGTGGTGGGCGGCCCCATCGCCAACACGACGCTGGTGGTGCGCGACGCCCAGGGTGAGCCCGTGCCCTTGGGCGTGCCGGGCGAGCTGTGCATTGGCGGCCTGGGCCTGGCGCGTGAGTACCTCGGGCGCCCGCAGCTCACCGCCGAGCGCTTCGTCGCCGCTCCCCTGCCCGACGATCCGGACGCGCGCCTGTATCGCACCGGCGACCGCGTGCGCTGGCTGGCCGACGGCAGCCTGCAGTTTCTGGGGCGCCTGGATGGGCAGATCAAGCTGCGCGGATTCCGCATCGAGTTGGGCGAGATCGAGAGCGTGCTGGCACGCCATCCGTCCCTGAGCCAGGCGGCGGTGTCCGTTCACACGCCGTCCGCTGGTGAGCCGCGACTGGTGGCCTACATGCTGGCCGCCCCGGGCGCCGTGCCGGACGCCGCCGAACTGGCTGCCCATCTGCGTGCGCAGCTGCCCGACTACATGGTGCCCAGCCTGTTCGTCACGCTGGAGCAACTGCCGCGCACGCCCAATGGCAAGCTGGACCGTGCGGCGCTGCCCGCCCCCGATGCCGGGGCCAGCGCTGGCCTGACAGCCTGGGTCGCGCCGGAGGGCGCGGTGCAGACCTTGCTGGCGGAGCTCTGGGCGGCCGTGCTGGGGGCCGATCGCGTGGGGGCCCGCGACGACTTCTTCGCGAGTGGCGGTCACTCGCTCCTGGCCATGCGGCTGGTGAGCCGTATTCGAGATGCCTTTGGGGTGGAGTTGCCCCTGGCGGACGCCTTCCGGGTGCCTGTGCTGGCCGATCAGGCCGAGTGCGTCCAGGCCCTGCGGCAGGGTGACGCCCTGGCCCAACCGCCCGCGCTGGTGCCGGTGGCGCGCGATGGCGTGCTGCCGCTGTCGTTCCAGCAGCAGCGCCTGTGGTTCCTCGACCAGCTCGAGCCGGGCAGCGCCGCGTACAACATGACCGTCGCCCGCCGGCTGGTGGGGAGCCTGGACGTCGACGCCCTGCGCGCGGCGCTGTCGGCCCTGGCGCAGCGGCACGAGGCGCTGCGCACCAGCTTCCCTGCGGTCGACGGCGAGGCGCACTTGTGCATCGCCAGCGAGGGCGAGCTGCCGCTGCATGAGGAGGATCTGTCAGCCGCGCCGGACGACGAGCGGCGGGCCCTCTCCATCGAGCGCGTGGCGGCCCTCGGTGCCGAGCCCCTCGACCTGGCCAAGGGGCCCGTGGCGCGTGCCGCCCTGCTGCGCCTCGCGCCCGACGAGCACGTGCTGTTGCTGGTGGTGCATCACATCGTGTCCGACGCCTGGTCCATGAACGTGGTCTGGGCCGATCTCGCAGCCAGCTACACCGCGGCCTGCGCCGGAGAGACCGCGCAGCTCCCCCCGCTGCCCCTGGGCTACGCCGACTTTGCCCACTGGCAGCGCTCGTGGTTCTCCGGCGAGGTGCTGGAGCGCGAGCTGTCCTGGTGGCGAGACACCCTGGGTGGCGGCGCGCCGGGCTTGGACCTGCCCACCGACCACCCGCGCCCGCGCACCCGTCGCTCGCTGGGCGCCAGCGAGAGCCTGGTCGTGGACGCCGAGACTCTGCTGGGCCTGCGCGAACTGGGCCGGCGCGAGGGGGCGTCGCAGTTCATGGTGCTGCTGGCTGCCTTCAAGCTGCTGCTCATGCGCGCCAGCGGCAGCGAGGACGTGGTGATCGGTACGCCCATCGCGGGCCGCGACCACACCAGCGTTGAAGGCCTGATGGGCTTCTTCATCAACACGCTGGTGGTGCGCAGCGACCTGTCGGGCGCGCCCAGCTTCCGGGAGCTGCTGGCGCGCGTGCGCCAGTCCACCCTGAACGCGTTCGGTCACCAGTCGATTCCCTTCGAACAGTTGGTGGACGCGTTGCAGCCCGAGCGCGACCTCTCCCGCAACCCGCTCTTCGACGTGTTCGTGAACATGATCGAAGTGCCGGAGGAAGGCCCCGGAAAGCTGGGGGGCCTGACGGTCGAGTCGGCGCCGGGTGCCCGCGAGGTGGCCAAGTTCGACCTGACGCTGTATCTGTTCGTGCGCGGCGATGAGCTGACCGTGCGCCTCAACTACGACGCCGACTTGTTCGAGGCCGGGACCGCAGCCGCGCTGCTGCGCCAGTACAGCACGCTGCTGTCCGCCGTGGGCAGCCAAGCGGAGCAGTCCATTACAAGCCTGCCGCTGCTGGACGACGACGAGCGCGCCCGCGCCGCGGCGCAGCGCGGCGGCGACGTGCTCACCAGCGCCTTCACGGCCTTTGGTCCCGAGGCCGTCGAGAGTTCGGTGGCGCAGCGCTTCTTCGACATGGCGGCTCAGCACGCCGAGCGGCCAGCCGTGGTCACGGAGTCCGACTCGTGCAGCTACGCCGAACTGGAGTCCTCGGTGCGCGCGGTGGCCCAGGGTCTGCTGGAGCTGGCCGCTGCCAGCCCTGCCGCGGGCCGTGCCGTCGAGCCTGTAGCGGGCGCGAGCTCCGAGCCGACGTCCGAGCCGATGTCCGAGCCGATGTCCGAGCCGACCGCTGACTCGACGTGCGACGCAGGCGCTGCGGGCGAGGCCACATCCGCGCGGTCCGCAGGCGCCGGCTCATCCCCGGCCGACGACTGGCCGCCGCGGGTGGCGCTGCTGCTGGGTCCGGGCGCGGCGCAGTGCGCGGCCGTGCTGGGAGTGCTGGCGTCGGGGCAGGCCTACGTGC
>QNBX01000017.1 GCA_003644265.1 Planctomycetota bacterium | reverse complement strand
GGCCAGCACCGGTTGGGGACGGGTCCGCCGCGTGTCCAAGCAGTACGCAAACAGCGCACGGTCGAGCCGCGCACTCTATCAAAGGCCCCCACAGGGGTCCACGGCCTCAGAGCTCGGCGGGCCGCCCGTGGCCGAGCACATCGACGCCCACTGAGCGCCGCATCCCCCCTCCCGCGGCGTCGGCGACGCCCGCCAGCGTTCGCATCCGGGCCCCCTGCCGCTGCTGTTGCGGCACCTGACCGACGAGAACTGGGGTCGGAAGCTGCCTGCACCCGTTGCTGGATCCCGCGCTCCGCGATACGTTCCGGTAACACCTTGAGCCCGACATCACACCTCTGACCGGCCCCGATGCACACTTTCAGGATCCTCCTCGCGCTACACGGCGACCAGGCGCCCGACGACCTGGCCACCGAACTGAGGGCCCGTGGCTGGATCCTCTCCGTGACCCGCAACCTGGCCGACACCTGGACGGCCACGGGCGTCCCGGCTCCTGACGCCGTCCTGCTGGCGCCCCTGTCCAGCGAGCCGGACGACCCCGAGCTGGCCAGCCTGGTGCAGCGCGCGGCCGAGTCCGACGGCCCGGCGCTGCTGGTGCTGACCGATCAGCCGGCCCGGCTCGAGGCCCACGCCGACCAGATCGACGACTTCCTCGCGCCCGATGATGCGGTGGACATCATCAGCCGGCGGCTGCGCTTCTCCATCGCCCGCAAACGCTCGCTGGTGCGCCTGCGGCGTGACACCGAGAGTCTGCGCGCGGCCTCCACCACCGACTACAAGACCGGGCTGCGCAACGATCGCTACTTCGAAGAGCGCTGCCGCATCGACGCCGCCCGGGCCGCGCGCGATGGCCGCTGCCTGGGCCTGCTCATGATCGACCTGGACAAGTTCCGCAGGGTCAACAAGGAGTTCGGCCACCCTTTCGCGGACCAAGTGCTGGGACAGGTCGGCGAGGCCCTGCTCGAGAGCCTGCGCCCGTTTGACACCGCGGCGCGCGTAGGCGGCGACGAGTTCGCCGTGCTGCTGCCGGACGCCGGGCTGCGTGACGTACAGCGCATCGCCGAGCGCCTGCGCGCGCGCATCGAGGCGCTGTCTTTCGAGCAGGATGGACGCAAGGCTCAGATCACCGTCACGGTCGGCGCCGCGTCCTGGGATCCCATGAGCGACGAGAGCTTCCAGGACACACTGCGCGGCGCCGACCACGCGCTCATGAGCGCCAAGTCCAACGGGCGCAACCAGGTGGTCTCGCACCAGAGCCCGCACGACAGCGAGGACGCCCTCGAGGCCGGGCACGCCTGAGCCGCGTCAACGCAGCGTCAGGCGCCCGCGCGCTCCACATCCACCCACAGCTCGCAGCCGTCCACGTCGAGCTGCAGCCCCGGATCGAACTCGGAGCTCTCACGCCGCACCAGCTGCGTGCCCAGCACCTCACGCTTGATGAACTCGCCGTGGCGTTCGGCGGCCTCCAGCAGCAGCGCGTCGCCGGCCAGGTAGACCACCACCCGATCCGACACGTCGAGGCCCGCTGACTTGCGTCGGTTCTGGATGCGGTTGACCACCTCGCGCGCCCGGCCCTCCGCCGTCAGCGACTCGTCCAGCTCGGTGTCCAGCGCCAGCACCAGGCGGCCGTCACCGGCCACGGCGTAGCCCTCGCGGCCGGTCTCCACCAGCTCGACGTCCTCGCGATCCAGCTCCAGCGGGCCGTCGTCCAGCTCGAGGCGCAGCACGCCCTCCAGCGCAAAGCGCTCCAGCGCGGCCTCGTCGACCGCGCGTACGGCGGCGGCCACGGCCTTCATGCGCTTGCCCAGCTTGGGCCCCAGGCGCTTGAAGTCGGGCTTGGCGGAGAGCTCGCGGAAGTCGGCCTGATCGACCACATCGACCGCCTTCACGTTGAGCTCCTGCATCACCAGCGCGGCCAGGTCGGGGCGGCGCAGGCGCCGCGCGTCGTCGGCCCGGGCGGCCTTCACCAGCACACGCGCCAGGGGCTGACGCACGCGCAGGTCGTGGGCCGCGCGCACCGAGCGGCCCAGCAGCACGGCGTCCAGCACCACGTCCATGTCGGCCTCCAGGCCCGCGTCGACCAGCGACGCGTCGGCCTCGGGCCAGGGCTGCAGGTGCACCGAGTCGCGCGCGTCGGCGGCGCTCACAGCGCACCACAACCAGTCGGCCAGGAAGGGCACCGCCGGCGCCATCAACAGGGCCACGCGCTCCAGCGCCGCGGTCAGCGTGGCGAAGGCGGCCAGCTTGTCGTCGCCCTGCTCGGACTTCCAGAAGCGCGCCCGGTTGCGGCGCACGTACCAGTTGCTGAGCTGCTCGTCGACGAAGGCTTCGATGCGTCCGGTGACGCCGCCCAGGTCGAGCCGCTGATAGGCCTCGCCCACCTCGCGGGTGAGGGTCTGCAGGCGCGAGAGCAGCCAGCGGTCGATGGCCGGGCGCTCGGCGGGCGCCGGGGCCGCGTCGCCTGGCCCCCAGCCGTCCAGCCCGGCGTACATGCTCAGGAAGGCATAGCAGTTCTCGAGCGTGCCGAACACGCGCCGGCGCACGTCCGCCACCTGACGCGCATCAAAACGCTTGGGCAGCCAGACCTGTCCCTGGCTCATGAAGCTCCAGCGCGCGGCGTCGGCCCCCGAGGCCTCGAACACCTCCCACGGGTCGACCACGTTGCCGCGCGACTTGCTCATCTTCTTGCCCTGCCCGTCCAACAGCAGGTTGTTCACCAGCACGCTGCGATAGGCCGGCTTGCCCGTGAGAAAGGCCGCGATGACGTGCAGCGTGTAAAACCAGCCGCGCGTCTGATCCAGGCCCTCGCAGATGAAGTCGGCCGGGAAGTCCAGCGGCTGCTCGCCACCCGTAGCCCGCGGCCAGCCGGCCTGAGCGAAGGGCATGGCGCCGCTGTCGAACCAGCAATCGACCACCTCCGGCGTGCGCCGCATCACGTCGCCGCAGGACGGGCAGGGCAGGCTGATGTCGTCCACGTAGGGACGATGGGGGTCAAAGTCAGCGGGCAGGCGCGCGTCGCCCGGCAGGCGCGCGCCGCGCTCGTCGAGCTCGTCCAGCGAGGCCGGCGCCGCCTGCTCGCCGCAGCCCCGGCAGATCCAGACGTTGAGCGGCGTGCCCCAGTAGCGTTCGCGCGAGATGGCCCAGTCGACGTTGTTGGAGAGCCACTCACCAAAGCGCCCGCTGCCGATCTCGGGCGGGTGCCAGTCGATGGTCTCGTTGAGCGCCACCAGGGTCTCGCGCAGGGCCGTGGTGCGCAGGTACCAGCTGGGACGCGCCATGTAGAGCAGCGGCGAACGGCAGCGCCAGCAGTGCGGGTAGCTGTGATCGACCGTGGCGCGCCGGAACAGGCGCCCGCGCTGCTTCAACAGGGCGATGATGTCGCGGTCTGCCTCCTTCACGAAGCGACCGGCGAAGGGCGCCACCGCCTCGGTGAAGCGGCCCTGATCGTCCACCGGCAGCAGCAGCGGCAGCTCGTCGCGGCGACGCACGTCGAAGTCGTCAGCGCCGAAGGCCGGCGCGATGTGCACGATGCCCGTGCCGTCGCCCGCCGACACGAAGTCGGCCAGGCGCACCGTGAACGTGGCGGCGGTGGGTCGCTCCACGGCCACGTCGTCCAGCGGGCGCTGGTAGGACAGCCCCTCCAACGCGCGGCCGGGCACCCGGGCCAGGATCTCGACCTCATCGCCCAGCACGGCGGCCACGCGATCCTCGGCCAGCAGCAGCAGCTCGTCGCCGGCGCGGACCAGCGCGTAGCTCAGCTCGGCGTGCACGGCGGTGGCCAGGTTGCTGAACAGCGTCCAGGGCGTGGTGGTCCAGACCAGGATGGAGAGCGGTTGGCTGGCGAGCAGACCCACACCCGCAGCGTCGTCCGACGCCTGCCAGTGCGCCTCCCAGGCCTCGGGCGTCACGCCAAAGCGCACGAACACCGACGGGTCCTGCACGTCCTCGTAGCCCTGGGCCACCTCGTGGTTGGAGAGACCGGTGGAACACTGCGGGCAGAAGGGCAGGATCTTGAAGTCCTTGACCAGCAGACCCTCGGCGTGAAAACGCGAGAGGATGGCCCAGCAGCTCTGGATGTAGTCGCGGTCGCAGGTGACGTAGGGCCGCTCGTAGTCGAGCCAGTAGCCCATGCGGCGCGAGAGCTTCTCCCAGTCTTCGCGGTAGGTGAAGACCGAGTCGCGGCAGAGCCGGTTGAACTCGGCGATGCCCATGGCCTCGATCTGCTCACGGCCGGTGATGCCGGCGCGCTTCTGCACCTCGATCTCGACCGGCAGGCCCTGCGTGTCCCAGCCCGCCTTGCGCGGCACGTGACGACCCGTCATGTGCCGGTAGCGACAGACGGTGTCCTTCAGCGTGCGCGAGAAGACGTGGTGCAGGGCCGGGCGCCCGTTGGCCGTGGGCGGCCCCTCGAAGAACACGAAGCGCGGCCGCCCCTCGTGCTGACGCAGGGTGCGCGCGGGCACGTCGTGGGCGTCCCAGCGCGCGGCCACCTCGGTCTCGAGCCCGGCGCTCTCGGGCAACGCGGGGAACGACATCAGCCGTCGGTCCAGCGGTGGGCGGCCATGGACTCGCTCACCGCCGCCGCCAGCTCCATGGCCGCCAGGCCCGCCTTGCCGTCCACGCCCGCGCCGCTCGGCCCTCCGGCCACTTCGGCCACGAAGGCGGCCAGCTCGTCGCGCAGGGGGTTGGCGTCCGGGCTGTCGAGGTCGTACTCGTCCAGGGCGAGCAGGCCCTGGGACACGAACTCGCGGAAGGTGTCCTTGGGCTCCACCGTGGCCATGGCGGTGGCGTCCAGCGAGCCCAGGTCGAAGCCGGGCTCCTTGCGCACCACGAAGGCCTTGCGGCTGCCGAGGTCCATGGAGACGAAGGCCTCGTCGGCGAACACGCGCGTCTTGCGCATGGGCTCGAAGGACACGCGGCTGGCGGTGAGGTTGGCCACGCAGCCGTCCTCGAACGTCAGGCGCGCCGAGGCGATGTCGACGTGCTCGCCCAGCACGCGGCTGCCCACGGCGTCCACGCTGGCCAGGGGCGCGCGCGCCAGGCTCAGCACGATGTCGATGTCGTGGATCATGAGGTCCATGACCACCGAGGTGTCGAGCGTGCGGTAGTTGAAGGGCGCCAGCCGGTGGGCCTCGATGAAGCGCGGGCGGGCGTCCAGGTCGCGGAAGGCCGCCAGGGCCGGGTTGAAGCGCTCGACGTGGCCGACGTGCAGCACCAGACCGCGCTCGCGGGCCAGGGCCTCCATGGAGCGGGCCTGATCCAGCGTGGCCGCCATGGGCTTCTCGACCAGCACGTGCATGCCGCGCCGTAGCAGGGGCTCGACCACGGCCTGGTGAGCCGAGGTGGGCACCGCCACCGACACGGCGGCCACGTCGTCGGGCAGCTGCTCGGCGCTGCTCAGCACGGGCACTCCCAGCGGCTCGGCCACGGCCGCGGCGCGCTCGGCGTCGGAGTCCACCAGCGCCACCAGCTCGGCTCCCGGCAGCCCGCCCAGCAGGCGCGCGTGGTGCCTGCCCAGGTGCCCCACGCCGATCACCGCGCAGCGCACGGCGCCCGCGCTGCTGCCCGCTGCCTCACCTGCCTGTCGACTAGTGCCCACGCAGCGACTCCCGATAGCGGCCGAAACGTCCGGCCTCCTTGCGCAACAGGAACTCAGCCAGCTCACGCACCATGGCGGAGCCGTCGTTGATCAGCGCGTGGGCCTCTTCGCTCACGCTGCGCCCAGTGCGGAAGATGGCGCGGTACACGTGCTTGACCTCGTCGATCTCCTCGCGCGGGATGCCGCCGCGCTGCATGCCGACCTCGTTGACCATGCGCACCTCGGCCGGGTCTCCGGAGATCTTGACGAAGGGCGGCACGTCCTGCACCACGCGCGACTTGGCGCCGATGTAGGCCATGCGCCCCACCGACGTGAACTGCGCCAGGCCCGCGTAGCCCGCCATGACCACGCGGTCCCCCAGGTGGCAGTGTCCGGCGATGTGCACGCAGTTGGTGAGGGTGATGTGGCTTCCCAGCACGCAGTCGTGCCCGACATGGCTGCCCACCATGATGAAGTTGTGGTCACCGATGCGCGTCAGGTTGTCTTCCTTGGGTGTGCCGCGGTGCAGCGACACGAACTCGCGGAAGACGTTGTCGTCCCCGATCACGATCTGACTCTCGCAACCCTGGTAGCTCAGGTCCTGGGGAGGTGTGCCCACGGTGACGGAGGCCGTCAGCAGGTTGCGCTCGCCCAGGGTGCTGCCCGTGGCCAGGTAGCAGCCGGGACCGATCTTGCTGCCAGCGCCGACCTTGACGCCGGCCTCGATGACGGTGAGCGGACCCACCACCACGTCGTCGGCCAGCTCGGCGGCGGCATCGACCACGGCACTGGGATGGATGTTCATCCGGCGTCCACCAGGGTGAAGACCATCTGGGCCTCCGCCACTACATGTTCGTTGACCTTGGCCAGGCACTCCACCCGGCCCATCGTGTCGCGCACCTTGGTGGCCTCCACTTCGAGACGCAGCTGATCGCCAGGCACCACCGCCCGGCGTAGCTTGACCTTGTCGATGGCCCAGAGCACCGGCAGCTTGCCGGTGTACTCCATGCGCCGCAGCAGCAGCGTGCCCGAGAGCTGGGCCAGGGCCTCCAGGATGAGCACGCCGGGCATGATCGGCTGCCCCGGGAAGTGCCCTTGAAAGAAGGGCTCGTTGACGCTCACGTTCTTGATGCCCACCGCGCGCTTGTAGCCCTCCAGCTCGAGCACCCGGTCCACCAGCAGAAACGGATAGCGGTGCGGCAGCAGCTCCGTGATCTCCTGGATGTCCATGCTCGTGCCACGCACCAGCCGGCCATGGGTCTCCTCGTGCTCCATGGCCTCGGCCAGGCAGCGCACCAGGGCGTGGTGCGACTTGTGCCCGCTGCGCGTGGCCAGGATGGAGCCCTGCACGTCGGCGCCCAGCAGGAACAGGTCGCCCATGAGGTCGAGCAGCTTGTGGCGCGCAGGTTCGTCGGGGAAGCGCAGCTCGCCGTGCAGCGGCTGCGCGCCGTCGAGCACGATGGTGTTGGTCTCGTCGGCTCCGGCACCCAGGCCCGCCTCGCGCAGGGCCTCGACCTCGGAGGCGAACACAAACGTGCGCGCCGGCGCGATCTGCGTGGCGAAGTCGCCGCCGGGCAGGGTGATCTCGGCCATCTGGGGCGCCAGCCCGCGCTCGCGGTAGTCGAGCGTGTAGGCCAGGCTCAGGCCGGGCTCGCCGCGAGGCACGACGTTGATCACGGCGCCGTCCTCCTGCACGCAGAGCGGACGCTCCACCGTGAAGGTCCGACGCGAGGCCTTCTGCTCGCTGAGCCCGGCGCTGGCCAGGGCCGCCATCCAGGGTTCGGCCGAGCCATCCAGACCGGGCAGCTCGGGGCCGTCGAGCTCGACCTCGAGGTTGTCGATACCCAGGGCCAGCAGGCAGGCCAGCAGGTGCTCGACAGTGTGCACCTCGGCTGGCCCCCGGCGCAGCACCGTACGGCGCTGCCCCTTGACCAGGGCCGAGAGCTGGGCCGGGATGGGGTCGCTGTCCACCACGTCGGAGCGCACGAAAACCACGCCCGTGTCGGGCTTGGCCGGGCGCAGGTCGACCGACACCGGCTGGCCGCCGTGCAGGCCCACGCCCTCCATGCTGAAGCTGGTCTTGATGCTGCGTTGATTACGTGCCACGCGCCTCACTCCGTAGGCGGGCGATCAGATCAGGTAGGCGCCTCAGGCTCAACACCTCTCGCTTGAAGGCGCGGTGATCGCGGGCCGGGTAGCCCAGCAGGTAGGCCCCCGCCGGCACGTCCTGGAACGCCACGGCGCCGCCGCCGAGCACGGCGCCCGCGCCGACGCTGAGGCCGTCGGCGACGCCGGACCTGCCGCCCATGAGCACCCCCGCGCCCACGCTCACGCCCCCCGAGAGGCCCACCTGCGCGGCCAGGGCGCAGCCCTCGCCCAGCTGGCAGTTGTGGGCCACGTGCACCTGGTTGTCGAGCTTGCAGCCGGCGCCGATGACGGTGTCCTCCAGGCGCCCGCGGTCGATGGTGGCGCCCGCGCCGAGCTCGACGTCGTCCCCCACCCGCACCGCGCCCACCTGGGGGCTCTTCAGCAGGCGGCCGTCGTCCTGGCGGTATCCGAAGCCGTCGGCGCCCACCACCGCGCCGGCGTGCAGCACCACCCGATCGCCCAGCACGCAGCCGTGCTCCACCACGGCGTGGGCGCGCAGGTCGCAGTCGGCGCCCAGCACCGCGCCGGCTCCCAGCACGGCTCCGGGCCCGAGGCGCGAGCGCGGCCCCACCTGCGCCCCGGCGGCCACCACGCTGTGGGGCCCCAGACTGGCGTCCGGCGCCACCCGGGCGTCATCTGCCACCACGGCGCTGGGATGGCGGCCGGGGGCCGGGGCCGGGGGCTGCCCGCGGGCGGCCAAGATGTCCAAGGCCGCCTCGGGCCGGGCCACGCGGATCAGGCTGCGGGACGCGTTGGCCGTGGCGGGATCGTCAGGGCCCAGCACCAGGCAGCCGGCCGCGCAGCCCTCGGCGGCCGCGCGGAACAGCACCACCAGGTCTTCGGGGCCCGCACGCTCGGGAGCGCGCAGGGCAGCCAGCCGGCGCTCGCCCGCACCCTCGACGCGACCGTCGATCAGGGCGGCCACTTCGGCGACGGTCAGCTCGAGCTTCATGAGGGGCCTACCCCGATCCGGGAGCGCGCCAGCCGCGGCAGGGCGGGCGGGCCGGGTCATCATCCGCGCCCCGGGCCCGCGAGGGAAGGGTCGCTTCAGAAGCGTCGCGAGAGCTCGAATGAGAGCGGACGGGTGTCGTCCGAATCTTCCTTGCGCAGGGCGTTGGCCCAGTCGAGCGCCAGGGTCACGCCGCCCAACGCCGGCAGCCGCAGCCGCACGCCGACGCCGGCCGAGACGCGCATCTCATCGAACAGTTCGCTGACCTTGGCGTTCTCGCGCAGGTTGCCGTAGTCGATGAAGGTCACGCCCTTGACGGTGATCTCGTCCCGATCGCGGAAGGGGTTGTACTCAGCCACCAGCGGGAACACGGCCTCCAGCGAGCCGGCCAATGCCAGCTCACCGCCCACGGGCTCTCCGTCGGTGTCGACCAGGACCTGGCCGCCCCCGGGGATCGCGCCCGAGGTGGCCATGCCCTCCTTGGGGCCGATGCCCTGGAAGTCGAAGCCGCGCACGGCGAAGGGGCCCGACGCGCCGCCCACGAAGAAGTTCTCGAAGAAGGGCTGGTCTTCGCTGGAGGTCTCCTGCAGCAGGCCGATGTTGATGCGCGGGTGGAAGACGCGCATGTGCCCGTCGCTGTCTTCTCCCATGGGCACGAACCACTCGTTGCCGAACTCGAGCTTGGCCACGTCCACGTCGCCACCCAGCGGGCCGCCCACGCTCTCGAGCCGCACGCGCGTGATGAAGCCGTCCGTGGGCTCGGACAGGCTGTCCACGTCGCGATACGTCCAGCCGGCCTCGAGCACATGACGCATGTGGATGCCCTCGGCCTGCGCGAACTGCGTCTGCTCACCCGTGACCGAGTCGCGACGCACGTCGTCCACGTCGCTGATCTCGACGCGCTCGATGCGCGGCCCGAACGAGATGGACGCCTCGCGGCTGAAGCGATGGTCCAGCAGCACCGCCCCGCCGTCGGTGTCCTGGTCGTATTCGTCGAAGAAGCGGCGGCGCTTGTAGGCCTGCACCGTCAGGCCCCAGGGATCCTCGCGCGTCTCGTCCAGCCACGGGTCCTGGAAGGTGATGTCGAAGGTCGAGACCTCGGTGCCCGGCACCAGCTCCATGAACAGGCGCTGGCCGCCGCCGTGGTAGGCCTCGCCCGACCCGAAGAACTCCGTGAAGAAGCGGCCCCAGGTGCTGGCCCTGCGGTTGATGTCGAAGTTGCGCTTGTCGATCGTGATGCCGCCGAAGAGGCCGTCGTCACTGGCCGCGCCCACCACGAAGCTGAACAGGCCGGAGCTGGCGTCGTCCACGTCCACCACCACGTCCACCAGGCCCGGGTCGCTGGTGGCCTCGGTGGTCACGCGCACCTTGGGCGTGCCCGCCAGGTCGCTGAAGTAGTCCAGCGCCACCAGCGCGTCCTCGCTGTAACGGATCTCGCGCAGGTCGGCCACGTCGCCGGGGTAGACCGTCAGGTAGCGCCGCACGACGCCGTCGCGCGTGTTGACGTTGCCGCGCACGATCACGTCGCGCACGCGCTTCTGCACGCCCTCCTCCAGAACCAGATTGAGATCGACCCGGGGCTCGTCGAGCGAGTAGACCTCCTCCACCCGGACCTGGGCGTCGAGGTAGCCGATGTCGCCGTAGGCGCCGCGCATGCCCCGGATCACGCGGCTGCGGTCGTGGCTGCGGTAGTAGCCGCCTGGCTGTAGCGCCGCGTCCTTCAGCAGCTCGCCGGCGTCGATGGCCACGTTGCCCTCCACCAGCATGTCGCCCACGCGGTAGCGCTCGCCCTCTTCCACCAGGAACGTGAGCTCGAGCTCGTCGCGGTCTTCGTTCCAGGCCAGGGGCGCGACGCTGACCTCGGCGTCGAGGAAGCCCTCACCGCGCACGAAGGCCTCCAGCAGCACGATGTCGCGGTCGACGTTGGCGGCCACGTAGTCCTTGCCCACCAGCCAGGACCAGAAGCCCGGGGGCGAGCGCATGATGTCGATGGCGTCGTCCACCTGGAGCGCGGTCAAGCCCTCGATGAAGACGTCGGTGGTCTCGACCTCGGGGCCCTCGAAGATCAGGATGCGCGCGCCCTGTCGTCCGATCTCATCCACGGCCTTCTGCACATCCACCTGCACGAAGGCGTGGCCGCGGCCGCGGTAGTGCTCGGCGATCAGCATGCGCGCCTTGGTGACCTGATCGGGCGAGGCGGGCTGCTCCTCGCGCAGGCGCGCCACGCCGCGCAGGGTCGACTCGCTGAAGCGGTCGTTGCCCTCCAGCCGCACCCAGGCGTACTGCCCGATGCGCTGCAGCCGGAAGCGCACCACGAAGCCCGGGTCGATGAAGACCTCCTCCACCAGGATGCCGTGGGTGTCGTGCATCCAGCGGATGTCCTCGTCGACGTAGCTGCGGTTATAGGGCTGCCCGGCGCGGGTGCGCAGGTTGGCCTCGAGCAGCCCGAGATCGACGTCGGCGCGGCCGTCGATCACGACGTCGCGGATGATCTCGCCGTCCTGGGCCGCGGCCGCGCCGGAGCCCAGCAGCGCCAGGGTCAGCGCCAGCAGACGCAGGCTCGGCAGGCTCAGGCTCAGGCTCAGGCTCAGGCTCAGGCTCAGGCTCCGCAGGCTCGGGCTCCGCAGACGCAGGCCGCGCAGACGCAGGCCTGGCCGCGACGTGCGGGGGCTGTGCGGCGGGCGTCTCGGCGCGCGACCTGGCTCGGCGCTCATGGGCAGGGGCTGGCGCTCAGAAAGACGGCACGCTGGGCGCCGCGGACTCGGGAAAATGGTGCGCGTTCTCGAAGCGCATCCAGGCGGCGTGGAAGTTCAGCTCGGCCACGCCCGTGGGGCCGTTACGATTCTTGGCCACGATGATCTCTGCCTTGCCCTTGGCCGCCACGTCGTCCGGAAAGTAGTACTCCTTGCGGAACACGAGCAGGATCGCGTCGGCGTCCTGCTCGATGGAGCCCGACTCACGCAGGTCGCCCATGAGCGGGCGCTTGTCCTGGCGCGCCTCCACGGCGCGATTCAGCTGGCTCAGCGCGATGACCGGCACCATCAGCTCGCGGGCCAGCTGCTTGAGGCCGGCCGACAGACGCGAGATCTCGATCTGCCGGCTCTCCGCCGGACCGCCCAGCGTCATCAGCTGCAGGTAGTCCACCACGATCAGGCCGAGCTCCTCGCCCCGACCCTCCAGCCGGGTGGCCATGCGACGCGACAGCGAGCGCAGACGCGTGAGCGAGATGGCCGGCGTGTCGTCGACAAACAGCGGCGCCTTGCTGAGCTTGCCGGCCGCCACCGGCACGCGCGCGTACTCGTCGTTGGAGAGCTGCCCGCGCAGCAGGCGCTGCACCTCCACGGCCGCGTTGGAGCAGAGCATGTTCTCGGCGATCTTCTCGGCCGGCACCTCCAGCGTGAACAGCATGGCGGGCTTGCCGTCGCGGATGCAGATGTTGGAGAGCACGCTGGTGGCGAAGCTGCTCTTGCCCATGGAGGGGCGCCCGGCCAGCACGTACAGCGAGCCCGGCGCCAAGCCGTCCAGCATGCGGTCGAGGTCGGAGTAATGCGTCGAGAGGCCGCTGGTGACGTCGTTGTCCTGATCCTGGAGCTTGTCGATGCGCTCCACGGCGGTCTTCACCAGGTCCTTCATGCTGGCGATGTCCTGGGACGAGCGCCCGCGCGAGACCTCGAACACGGCCTGCTCGGCCTTCTCCACCAGCTCTTCGACCGGCGCGCCGTCGACGCGGTAGCACTGGGTCAGGATCTCGGTGGCCGCCACCACCAGTCGGCGCTTCTCCGACGCCGCGCGCACCAGCTTGGCGTAGGCCTCGGCGTTGGCCGCCGAGTGCACGGTCTCCATCAGCGCGGCCAGCACGGGCACGCCGCCGACCTTCTCGAGCGAGCCGCGGCTCTTCAGCTCCTCCACCGCCAGCAGCAGGTCGACCGGGCGGTTGTCGTCATACAGCTCCGACAGGACGCTGAAGACCTCGCCGTGAATGGGCGAGTAGAAGTCCTCCGGCGTGAGGTGCAGCAGCACCTCGCCGATGGCCTCGCGGTGCAACAGCATGGCCCCCAGCACGCACTGCTCTGCGTCCAGGTTCTGCGGTGGGAGCCGATCCGGGATTTCGCTCGCGTCCATCTGCACACCCGCCCGCCGGGCAGTCACCCCGCGCGGGGCGTGACTGCGTGTGAGCCGTCAGGACTCGACCACGACCGCGACGAGAATCGCGACGCGTCCCAACCCTTACGGAGGAGCGCTCCCCGACCGCCAGGGTGCGCGCGCGCCCAGTCTAGCAGCCTCGCCCCCCGAGACGCGCCCGAGCACAAGCAGACGCGTCCGGGAGGAAGGCTCAGGCGTCGACAGTGGCCGCGGCCTCGGGGCTGCTGCCGTCGGCCGGGGTCTCGGTCGCGGCGTTGCCCGTGGAGGCATCGCCCTCGCCTGCCTCGCCGCCCTCGTCATCGTCCTCGAACTCTTCGAGTTCGACGGCGTAGCCATCCGAGTCCACCGGGACGATCGTGACCATGACCTTGGCCTCGATCTCACCGAACAGGTGCAGTTCGACCTCGTGCTCACCGGCCTCCTTGAGGTGGCCGTGCATGCGCACCTGCCGGACGGTCAGCTCCGTCCAACCGGCGGCCGCCATGGCGGCGTGCACGTCCTTCTCGGTGACCGATCCGAAGAGGTGGCCCTCCTCGGTGGCGCGGGCGTTCACCTTGACAGCGAACCCGTCCACCTTGGCGGCCAGCTCTTGCATGCTGGAGACCAGGGCGCGCTCTTCGGCCTCGGCCTTCTCCTGCAGGCGACCGAGCATGCGCAGCGTGTCGGGGCTGACGCGCACGGCCTTGCCCTGGGGCACGAGGTAGTTCCGCGCGAAGCCAGGCTTCACGTCCACTTGGTCGCCGGGCCGTCCCAGGCCATCGACTGATTCGAGCAGCAGCAGTTTCATGGTGTCTCTCTCCTGCCGCTCAGCGGCCGACGAAGGGCAGCAGGGCCATGTTGCGGGCGCGGAACACCTCGCGCCGCAGGCGGCGCTGGTTCTTGCCCTCGAGATTGGTCCGCACGCGCGAGAACAGCTTGCCCTGCGCGGAGATCATGCGACGCAGGATCTGCGGGTTCTTGTAGTCGAGCATGTCCCAGACCTTGAGCGGCTTCTCGCCGTCAGGGGTCTCGATGGGCATGTCGAGGTCTGCGCGGCTGCGCCGACCGGTGGGCTCGTTGAGCGGGCCGGGCAGCTCGGACTCCTCCGGCACCCCGGGCACGGCGATGAGCATGTGGCGCAGCAGGCGGTCCGACAGGCTCACCTCGCGGTCCAGCTCGGCGGGCACGGTGTGCTCACAGCTGAACCAGCACAGCACATAGGTGCCGGTCTGATTGCCCTTGATGGAGTAGCTCAGCTTGCGGTTGGCCCAGAGCAGCGTGTGCTCGACCGTGCCGCCGACCTTCTCGATCAGGCCATTGACGACCTCCTCGGGGGTGGGCGGCGTGACCTTCTCCTCACCCTCCTCCTCCGACGCAGACGAGGACGTCAGGTCGCGGTTGTGGAGGATGAACATGCCTTCGTAGTGCTTCACTGCGGTCTCCCTTGGTCTGGGGGCGGCGCGGCGCCACGGCGTCGTGCCGGAGCTGCCGCCCACCCGGGCGGGCCAGCCGATCTGGAGCGGGCCCCTCGCGGCGGATCAGCCAGCCGCCGCAGCGCCTGATGAGTCCGTGTGGGGTCCCGAACCGGGCCGATTGACCGGGGGATGGGAAGCCGGAGACCGTACATCAGCTCCCCCTGGCGCGCAAGGCGAGCGGCGCCGACGGTGGCCCCGGAGCGGGCTGGGACAGGGGCCCGAGCGCGGCTCAGGAGGGGTTGACCGCCTGCTGCAGCCGGGCCATGTCGCCGTGTACGAGCCACTCGGACAGGGCCTCCGCGGCCTGCACCAGCAGCTCCTCCACCTGCTTCTGCTCGCCGCGCTTGAAGGGCCGCAGGACGTACTCCTCGGCCGGCACCCGGCCCGGATCGCCGATGCCCACCCGCAGCCGTGGCACGTCCCGATCCGTCATGGCGATCACGTCGGCCAGGCCGTTCTGGCCCCCTGCCGAGCCCTTGGAGCGGGCCCGCAGGCGCCCCAGGGGCAGGTGGAAGTCGTCGCAGATCACCAGCAGATCCACCGGGCCGTCCAGGTCGGCCAGCAGATCGCGGGCCGCCCGACCGGAGCGGTTCATGAAGGTGGTTGGCTTGGCCAGCAGCACCGTCACGGGCTGCTCGCGGGGCCCGGGCAGCTGGGCCCGGGCCACCTGGGCCCGTCCGCGCTGGGCAAACGCCGCGCCGAGGCCGTCGGCCAGGCGGTCCAGGACCGCCCAGCCGACGTTGTGCCGGGTGCCGTCGTACTCCGAGCCGGGATTGCCCAGCCCGAGGACCAGACGGGTCCTCGGGCTGGGCACGGGCTCAGCCCTCGCCCTTGCCCTTGCCGCCGTCGCTGGCCTTCGCGTCGCCGCTCTCGCCGCCAGCCTCGCCCTCGGCGCCTTCGCCTTCGCCCTCGGCCTCGGCCTCCTCCTCGACCTCTGGCTCCTCGGCCTTCGGCGCGGCCACGCCGATGATCGGCTCGTCCACACCCATCTTGGACTCGTCGAGCTTGACACCCGCGGGCATCTCGATCTCGCCGGCGTGGAGCACGGACCCGATCTCGATCGCGGCGATGTCCAGCAGGACCGTCTCGGGGATGGCGTCAGCGCGGCAGACGACCGCCAGGGACGCGTGGTGCGTGACCTGCTGGCCGCCCTCGGCCACACCCACGGGGTGTCCGCGGAACTCGAGCTGGACGTCCACGTGGACCTCCTCGCTCATGTCGATGCGCGTGAAGTCGACGTGCAGCACGTACTGACCGTAGGTGTCGTACTGCACCTCGCGCACCAGGCAGGACTCGTCCTTGCCGTCCACCGTGAGGGTGAAGATCTGGGCCGTGGTGTTCAGCGCCATGACCAGATCGTGGGTCTTGATCGTAAGGGACGCGTTGGACTGCCCGTGGCCGTAGATGTTGACGGGCACGAAACCGTCGTTACGGGCCTTGCGGGAAGCGCGGGAACCAACGCCCGGGCGGGCCTGGGTCTCGAGGGTCGTGAGAGTGCTCATGGTCCTGTAATCCTGTAGGGGCGCGCGAGGTCGTCAGTCGACGAACAGCGAGCTCACGGAACGGCAGACGTGGATGCGATGGATGGCTTCGGCCAGCAGGGGCGCGACCGACAGCAGCTCGATCGAATCGGGGTAGTTGGCGAGGGGGCGCACGGAGTCGGTGACGATGACACAATCGACCTCGGCCACCGCGAGGCGGTCGAGCGCCGGACCGGCGAAGACGCCGTGGGTGGCGGCCAGAGTGACGCCCTTGGCGCCGTGCTCGCGGCAGCGGCGGGCGGCGTCGACGATGGTGCCGGCCGTGGCGATCAGGTCGTCCACGATGATCACGTCCTTGCCGTCCACATCGCCGATGAGGTGCTCGGAGACCACCTCGTCGGGGCCCATGCGGCGCTTGTCGATGATGGCGAAGGTCATGCCCAGCATGGTGGCGTAGGCCCGCGCCATCTTGATGCCGCCAGCGTCCGGCGCCACCACCACGGTGGTCTCGCGGTCCAGGTGCTTGAAGCGATCCCTGAAGACCGGCTTGGCGTAGAGGTGATCCACCGGCACGTTGAAGAAGCCCTGGATCTGCGGCGCGTGCAGGTCCATGGCGATGACGCGATCGACGCCCGCCGTCACCAGGCAGTCCGCCACCAGCTTGGCGGTGATGGGCACGCGGCCCTCGTCCTTGCGATCCTTGCGGGCGTAGCCGAAGTACGGCATGACCGCCGTGATGCGCCCCACCGAGCTGCGCTTGCAGCAGTCGATCAGGGCCAGCAGCTCCACCAGGTTCTCGTTCACCGGGGGGCAGGTGGGCTGAATGATGAAGACGTCCTTGCCGCGCACGTCCTCGCTCAGCTTGATGTTCACCTCGCCGTCGGGGAAGCGCCCCACGTCAGCCTGGCAGAGCGGGTGCTCGAGCACGGACGAGATGTCCCCGGCCAGCGCGGGGTGCGCCGTCCCGGAGAGCAGGGCAAGTCCGCTGTAGCTGCTGAGCATCAGGACGTCTCCGGTCGTGCGCGCTTGCTCGTCTTGTCCGCCAGCTGCTGCAGCTGCCGGGCGGGCACTCCCACCCAGACCGAGCCGTCAGGTAGGGAGCTGTCACGCGTCACGACGGAGCCCGCCCCGGTCAAGGCGCCATCGCCCACATGCGTGGGAGCCACGAGCACCGTGCCGCTGCCGATGAAGGCCCCGACGCCGATGACCGTCTTGTGCTTGGCGTGGCCATCGTAGTTGGCGGTGATGGTCCCCGCGCCGATGTTCGTGCCCGCTCCCACCACGGTGTCGCCCAGGTAGCTGAGGTGGCCGGCCTTCACGCCGGGTCCCAGGTGGGCCTGCTTGGTCTCGGTGAAGTTGCCCACCTTGGCGCCCGCATCCAAGCGGGTGCCGTTGCGCAGCCGCGCGAAGGGGCCCACCGAGCAGCCGGCGGCCACGCGCACGCGGCCCTCGATGACGGTGCAGGGCTGGATCGTGGCGCCGGGCGCCAGCTCGACGTCAGCATCCACGAAGGTGCTGTCTGGATCGACGATCTCGACCCCGGCGGCCAAGTGGGCGTCCAGGATGCGGCGTCGGAGGATGGAGCGCGCCCGGGCCAGCTCAGCGTGGTTGTTGAAGCCCAGCACGTCCTCGGGGCGATCCCAGGCCAGGGCCGCCACCTCTCCCCCGGCGGCCACGGTCTGCTGCACCAGGTCGGTCAGGTAGATCTCGCCGGCGGCGTTGTCGCTGCCCACGCTGGCCAAGCGCTCCAGCCCCTTGGCCAGGTCGAAGATCCAGAGGCCTGCGTTCACCTCCGTCAGCTGGCGCTGCTCGGGCGTGGCGTCCTTTTCTTCGACGATGCCCGTCATGGCGCCGTCGGCGTCGCGCAGAATCCGGCCGTAACCCGTGGGCTCGGCCAGCTGCACCGACAGCAGAGTCAGATCGGCGCCGCTCTGCCGGTGGCTGCTGACCAGCGCCGCCAGCAGCTCCGAGGTCACCAGCGGGCCATCGCCGTACAGCACCAGCAGGTCACCGCGGGCGCCCTCCAGGGCGGGGCGCGCGGCCAGCACCGCGTGGCCCGTGCCGCGCGGATCCACCTGACGCACCACGGTCAGCCCGTCATGCTCGGACAGGGCCGCTCGCAGGGGCTCTTCTCCGCGGCCGCCGGCGACCACCACCAGACGCTCGGGGCCCAGGCTCTGGGCCGCCAGCAGGGGCCACTTCACCGAGGGCCGGCCCCAGAGCGGGCGCAGCACCTTGGGCAGACCGGCTCCCATGCGGGAACCCTCCCCGGCGGCCAGGACGACAACGTGCAGTGGAGAGACCATGGCCGTGCTCTGACGAGCCGCTTTTCCGCGGGAAAAAGGCGCCACAGCGTCTCACAGGAAGAGGGCGACGCGCAAGACGTGGCCAGCGGACCGGCTGGCAGGAGCCCGTGCCCCCCTGCGGCCGGTCAGCCGCTCCAGGTGGCCGAGCCCAGCAATTCCCGGATCTGGGGCATGGCCGCCAGCGTGGCCTGCTCGCCGGCGGCGATGACGTGGCTGGGGTCGGACGGGTCGAGCCAGTCGCGCCCGCTCAGATCCGGGCACACGACCACATCGGCCAGGTCGCCCGCCCGGCGGTTGGCGTGGAAGGTCGAGATGTCCTGGGCCCGCAGCAGCAGGTCCATGCCCACCGAAGGACCGCTGTCCGCTTGCTCGAGCATGCCAGCGGAGAGGTCCACGGCCACCAGCCGCGTGGTGCCCAGTCCGCGGGCCGCCCGGGTGGGCAGGTTGTTCACGATGCCGGCGTCCACCAGCTGGCGGCCGTCCCGCACCACGGGCGGGAAGAAGCCCGGCACGGACGAGCTGGCCAGCACGGCCGAGTGCAGCTCGCCCTCGATCATCAGCACCTCCTCGCCGCTGTCGATGTCCACCGCGGCGATGGACAGGGGCAGGCGCAGGTCTTCGATCTTGCCCGCGGGCACGAGGCCGTGCACCACATAGCGCAGGGCCGCTCCACCGAAGGCCGAGCTGCGGCGGAACATGCGCTCCAGCGCCACCTGGCGTTTGAGCCCGGTGAGCAGGCGCGACATGAACGACGGCGCGCTGGACGGCGCGCCGCCGAAGCCCACGAAGCCCTTGCTCTGAAAGCCGTCGCTATGCACGAACGCCAGCACCAGCTCGCGTAGCTCCTCGGCGCTACCGACCTGGGCGTAGGACGCGCCCATCAAGGCCCCGGCGCTGGTGCCCACGATGCCCGCGATGGGCACTTGCTCCTGCTCTAGCGCCAGCAGCACGCCCACATGGGCCATGCCCTTGAAGCCGCCGCCGCCCAGCACCAGCGTGATGCCGCCGCCCGCCCCCGGAGGTCTGTTCACGGAGTCGTGCATGCGCTCGATGCGGGGCTCACTGCGGGGGCCAGATTGAGCGCGAGACCGCGCCGAAGACACCCCGTCGTGTGGGGCCGACGAAGCATACCCCGGCCGGCGCTGGCGAGCTTCGCGGCCGGAGATTGCGCCCCGGGCACCCCAGCCGCCACCATGCACTCGAGCCTTGCCCCTCCCGCCAGGAGCCGCCCTGATGCGTGTCGCCATCGTCGTGCCCCGCGCGGATGCGGACCGCGCCCCCGACGGCGCCCGCAGCCCGGAGCACGCCGACCCAGCGCTGCTGGCCGCCCTGTCCGGGGCCGGCCTCACGTTGCTGCCCTGCGTCGACGAGGCCTCGGCCCGCGCGCGCCTGGCCGCGGGCGAGGTGGACGCCGTGCTGCTGGACGCCGCCGCCGAGCGCGCCGCCCGGGCGGACCGGGCTCAGCTGGCCCACGATCTGCGCGGCCCCCTGGGCCTGGTGCGCGGCCACGCGGAGCTGCTGGAAGCCGACCGACTCGACGGGCAACGCGAGTCCTTGCGCGACATCGCCGCCGCGGTCGGGCGGCTGGCGGCTCTGGTGGACGCTCGGGTCGAGCCCCCCGCCAGCCCGTGAGCCGCTGCCCCGCGTCCGCTGTCGGAACGCCTCCCGCCCCCGCCGGGCCCTGGCCTCAGCCCGCCCCCGGCCGGAAAGAGAACGAGCCCGGCGGACAGAAGCTGTCACCGGGCTCGAAATGGAAGCTCATCTCCGTGCCGTCGCACCGGCGCAGAAAGAGAGGGGCAGGACCAGTCGTGCGGAAGAGAACTGGGGAAGAAGGGAAGAGTACCGCGCGCGCGTGCTCGCTTCCCGATCGGGAAGGGCACTGCGCCGGCCAGCCCTGCACCTCTGATGTCATTCCTGAGCCCAGCTGTCTGCTCCGGGCGGCCTCCGGGAAGAATGGCCACCCGCGACTGGGCTCACAGCAACACTAGCCCTGGTTCGTACTCCCTGAACATGACAGTCTGGTTAGTGGGCTGAAGGTCACGGGAGCTGATTTCGAGGGGCGGGCCGCTGGCGGCCCGCGAGACCGCATGCGCTTCCTCATCGTAGATGACGACCCGGAGTACCGCCGGCTGCTGGAGCGCGGGCTGAGTTCCGATGAGGCCAGCGTGACCTGCGCCGAGAGCGCTGACGCGGCCCGGCAGACCCTGGCGGACCTGCCCAGGGGCCACTTCGACCTGGTGGTCCTGGACGTGAGCATGCCCGGCACCAGCGGCCTGGCCCTGCTCGCCGAGCTGCGCCAGCAGGGCGCCCGGGTGCCGGTGGTGTTCGTCACCGCTCGAGGCGCCGTGGCCGAGAAGGTCGAGGGCTTGGCCGCCGGCGCCGACGACTGGCTGGTCAAGCCTTTTGCCCTCGAGGAGTTGCGGGCCCGGATCGCGGCCGTGCTCCGGCGCCAGGACAACACGCTGATCGAGTACGGCGACGTGCGCGTCGATCTGGGCCGCCAGCGGGCCTTTCGGGGGGACGGCGCGGTGGAGCTCTCGCCCCGGGAGTTCGAGCTGCTGACCGTGCTGGCCCGGGCCAAGGGCGCCGTGGTGTCCCGCCAGACCCTGCTGGCGCAGATCTGGAACGTGGACTTCGACCCCGGCACCAACCTGATTGACGTGCAGATGGGCCGCCTGCGCCGCAAGCTCGACAAGCTGGGCCCGCCCTGCATCGAGAGCGTGCGCGGCCAGGGTTTCCGGCTCACGGCCCCCGCGGTGGGCGAGCGAGACGGGACGGCATAGGTGCCCACCCCCACGAGCGAGACCTGACCCATGACCAAGCCCCGACGCATCGGCGTACTCACCGGCGGCGGCGACTGCCCCGGCCTCAACGCCGTGATCCGCGCCGTGACCAAGACCGCTCTCAGCCACGAGATCGAGGTGCTGGGCATCGAGGACGGCTACCTGGGTCTGATCGAGGGGCGCGCCCGCCCGCTGGATGACGCCGACGTCTCCAACATCCTCACCGACGGCGGCACCATCCTGGGCAGCAGCAACACCGCCGACCCCACCCACTGGCGCACGGGCATCGACGCCGCCGGCGAGCCGCTCTACGCGGACGTGACCGAGCGCTGCCTGGGCCACCTGGACGACTGGGGCGCCGAGGCCCTGGTGCTCATCGGGGGCGACGGCACCATGTCCCTGGCGCAGCCCTTCGTTGAGGCCGGCGTGAGCTGCGTGGGCGTGCCCAAGACCATCGACAACGACGTCTGGGGCACCGATCTCACGTTTGGCTTCCTGACCGCGGCGGCCACCGCCACCGACGCCCTCGACCGGGTGCACACCACGGCGGCCAGCCACCACCGCGTCATCGCCGTGGAGGTCATGGGCCGCAACGCGGGCTGGTTGGCGCTGCACAGCGGCGTGGCCAGCGGCTCCGACGTGATCCTGCTGCCCGAGATCCCGTTCTCGTGGCAGAGCATCTGCGACGCCATCGAGCGACGTCGCGCGCGGGGCAAGCGCTTCACGGTGATCTGCGTATCCGAGGGCGCCGCCCCCCTGGGCGGCGATCAGGTTGTGGCGCGGCGCGTGGAGGACTCGCCCGACCCCATCCGGCTCGGCGGCCTGGCGCAGCAGGTGGCGCTGGAGGTGGAGCAGCGCCTGGGCGTGGTGGCGCGCCACGTGGTGCTGGGGCACGTGCAGCGCGGCGGCCCCCCCATCGCCGCAGACCGGGTGCTGGCCACGGAGTTCGGCGCGCGCGCCTGCCAGCTGTTGGTGGAGGGACGCAGCGGACGCATGGTGGCCCGGCACGGCTTCGACGCCGTGGACATCGACCTGAGCGAGCCCGCCAACAAGCAACGCAAGGTGCCCCTCGAACACCCGCTGATCCGCGCGGCGCGACAGCTCGCCACCAGCTTCGGTGATTGACCCGGGCGCTCGCCGGCGTGACCCTGCGGGACCCTCGTGCGAGCCCGCCCCGCGCCATGACTGATCCTGTCCGCGTCGCCATGTGGTCCGGTCCGCGCAACGTCTCCACGGCGCTCATGCGCAGCTTCGCCAGCCGCGCGGACACAGCCGTCTGTGACGAGCCTCTGTACGCGCACTACCTGGCGCAGACGGGCCTGGCCCACCCCTTGGCGCAGCAGGTCATGGAGTCGCAGCCCAGCGACTGGCGCGCCGTGGCCGAGCAGCTCACGGGCCCGGTGCCCCACGGCCGCGCGGTCTTCTATCAGAAGCACATGGCGCACCACCTGCTGGACGGCGTCGGCCGGCAGTGGCTGGGAGGCTTGAGCCACGCCTTCCTGATCCGGCGGCCGGACGAGATGCTGGCGTCGCTGGTGCGCGTGACGCCCGAGCCAGAGCTCGCGGACACCGGGCTGCCCCAGCAGGTGGCGTTGTTTGACGAGCTGCGCACCGCCGGGACCTCGCCTGCCGTGCTGGACGGCGCCGAGCTGCTGGCGGACCCGCCCGGCCTGCTGGCGGCGCTGTGCGCGCGGTTGGACATCGCCTGGGACCCCGCCATGCTGCGCTGGGAGCCCGGCATCCACGCCACGGACGGCGTCTGGGCGCCGGCGTGGTACGACGCGGTGGCGGCCTCCACCTGCTTTGCCAGCCCGCGGCCGCGCCAGCCCGCGCTCAATCCACACCTGACCGCCCTGCACCGGCGCTGCCTGCCGCTGTACGAACACCTGGCCGCCCATCGCCTGACCGCCTGAGCCGCTGCCATGCTGCAGACCTTCGACGAACGCAACCGCGACCTGCTGGTCAACGTGAACGGGGAACTGTTCCACCGCGACCAGGCGCGCATCTCGCCCTTTGACTCGCTGGCCCAGGGCGGCGACGGCGTGTGGGAGGGCCTGCGCCTGTACGACGGACGCATCTTCAAGCTGGACGAGCACCTGGCGCGCCTGCGTCACTCGGCCCTGGCCCTGGCCTTCACGCAGATCCCCACCCGCGACGAGCTGCTGGAACAGATCCGCATGACGCTGGAGGCCAACGGCATGCGCGACGGCGTGCACCTGCGCCTGACCCTGTCGCGCGGCGAGAAGCTCACCTCGGGCATGGACCCGCGGCTCAACAGCATGGGCCCCACCCTGATCGTGCTGGCCGAGTGGAAGGCGCCGGTCTACGACAAGCGCGGGCTCACGCTCATGACCAGCTCCGTGCGCCGGCCCGGGCCGGACGTGCTGGACCCCAAGATCCACCACAACAACCTGCTGCCGTCGATCCTGGCCAAGCTGGAGGCCAACGCGGCGGGGGCCGACGACGCCATCGTGCTGGACCAGGCCGGCTGCGTGGCCGAGACCAACGCCACGCATCTGTTTGCCGTGTCGAACGGCGGGCTGCTCACGCCACGCTGCGTGGGCTGCCCTGAGGGCATCACCCGCGCCACCGTACTGGAGCTGTGCGCCGCGCACGACATCCCCTGCGAAGTGCGCGACCTCTCGCTGGCGGAGTTCTACCGCGCCGACGAGGTCTTCTGCACCGGCACCATGGGCGAGCTGGCCGCGGTCACGTGTATCGACGGGCGCCCGATCGGGAGCGACCACAGCGGCCCCATGACCCGGCGCCTGTCCCAGCTCTACGCCTTGCGCACCGCCAGCGAAGGCGTGGTCGTGGTGCCGTGAGGGGCGAGTCCCTCGACCTCGCGCTGCTGAGCGACGTGGTGGCGCGCTTCGCGGTGCCCGGGCGCGTGGTGGCGGCCGCGCATCAGGCCGGCGGGCACATCCACGACAGCTTCAAGGTCGAGGTGCTGGCGGGCCTGCAGCGCCGGCGCTTCCTACTGCAGACCATGAACGCCCACGTGTTCTCCGACCCGCCGGCGGTCATGCGCAACATCGAGGCCGTGAGCTGCCACCTGCGCCGGGCGTTGGTGGCCGAGGGCGCGCTGGACAGCTCGCGGCGCGTGCTGACCCTGGTGCCGCCCGCCAGCGGCGCGGCCTGCCTGCGAGACGAGCAGGGCCAGTGGTGGCGACTGTTCCAATTCATCGAGGGCACCGAGTCCGTCACCAGCGTGTCGGGCCCCGATCAGGCCCGGGCGGCGGCCGCGGCCTACGGGGCCTTCGCGCGCCGGCTGCATGACTTCGACGCCTCGAGCCTGGCGCTCACCATCCCGCGCTTTCACGACACGGCCTGGCGCCTGGAGCAGCTGGAGCGCGCCGCCGAGCAAGATGCGGCCGGGCGCGCCGGGGGCTGCCGTACCGAGCTGGCCTTCTGCCGCGAGCACGCGGAACTGGCCCAGGTCCTGCCGGCACTGGCGGCCGCGGGCGAGCTGCCCGAGCGCGCCGTGCACAACGACGCCAAGCCCGCCAACGTGCTGTTCGATGTGACCACCGGCGAGGGCCTGTGCGTGATCGACCTCGACACGGTCATGCCCGGCTCGGCCCTGCACGACGCGGGCGACCTGCTGCGTTCCATGACCAGCAGCGCGGGCGAGGACCGCACGGCGGACGCGGGCGTGGACGTCGATTTGCCGCTGTTCGACGCCGCCACCGCAGGCTGGTTGCATGAGTTCGGCGACGCGCTGACCCGGCCCGAGCGCGAGCACCTGGTCTTCGCCGGCCTGCTGATCACCTTCGAACAGGGCCTGCGCTTCCTGGCCGACCACCTGGACGGGGACCGCTACTTCCGTATCCCGGCCCCCGGGCACAACCTGCGACGGGCGCGCAACCAGCTGGCCCTGGCAACCGCCCTGCTCAGGCGCCGCAGTGAGCTGGAGCGCCGGGTGGCCGCGCTGTAGGCTGGCCAGCGTGACACTCCACGGCTGGATCGCCCTCGCCATCCTCGTCGCGGCGGCGGCGCTGTTCATCAGCCGACGCCTGCCGCTGGAGGCCACGGCCATCGCCATTCCTCTGGCGCTGTTCCTGACGGGGACGGTGCCGGACGCCGAGGTGGCCCTGTCCGGCTTCGGCAACCAGGCGGTGATCGCGCTGGCGGCCGTGTTCGTACTGGGCGCCGCGCTGCAGGAGAGCGGCGTGGCCGAGCTGCTGGCGCGCCGTGTGGAGCGCATGGGAGCCGGGAGCGAGGGCCGGCTGGTGCTCGTGGTCTGCCTGGCCGTGGTGCTCATGAGCGCGTTCATGCCCAACGCCGCGGCCGTGGCGGTCATGCTGCCGGGCATCGTGGCCCTGGCGCAGCGCTCGAGCGTGCCGGTCTCGCGACTGATGCTGCCCACCTCGTTCGCGGCCGTGCTGGGCGGCAACCTGACGCTGATCGCGACGGCCCCCAACCTGCTGTTGAGCGAGCACCTGCGCGCCACCACGGGCAGCGGCTTCCACATGTTCGACTTTGCCGTGGTGGGCCTGCCCATCGCGTTGGTGGGCGCGCTGACCCTGGCCGGACCCGGTCGCAGGCTGCTGCCCCGCGCTCCCACCCGCGAGCGCTTCACCCGCGGCGGCCTGCCCGGGCGTCTGGCGCACGAGTACGGCCTGGCCGAGAATCTCACCCGACTGCGCGTCGAAGAGGGCAGCCTGCTGGCGGGCAAGGCCATGTTCGAGCTGCGCCTGGCGGATCGCTACGACGTGGTAGTGGTGCTGATCGGTCGCCGCGCCGGACTCGGCCTGCACTGGCACGTGCCCACCAGCGACCTCGTGCTGCAGGTCGGTGACGACCTCTACATGGAGGGCGAGACCGAGAACCTCTGGCAGCTGGCGGAGGAGCAGCAGACGCGCATCGGCCTCACGGGCGCACACCATGTGGAGGCCGTGCTCGACCAGGGCATCCGGCTGGCTGAGGTGCTGGTGGGGCCGCACTCGGCGGCGGTGGGCAAGACCCTGCACGAGGTGGGCTTCCGGCGGCAGTACCGCGTGTCGGTGCTGACCGTCTGGCGCGGCGACGACAAGCTGGCGGCGGGCATCTCCACCACGCCCCTGGAGATGGGCGACACGCTGCTGGTGACCGGATCGGCCAGCGCCGTCCGGCGCCTGCGCGAGAGCCCGGACTTCGTGGTGCTCTCCGGCGACGACGGCGGGCGCGACGTACGCAAGGCGCCGCTCGCCCTGGCCCTGCTGGCGCTGGCGCTGCTGCCGCCGGTGCTGGACCTGGCGCCCCTGGCCATCAGCGCCCTGCTGGCCGCGCTGCTGACGGTGCTCAGCGGCTGCGTCAGCGCCAAGGAGGCGGCGCGCGCCATCGACTGGCGCGTGCTGGCGCTGGTGGTGGGCACCCTGCCCCTGGGTCACGCGCTGGCCGTGCACGGCGTGGCCACACATGCCGCCCACGGCTTGCTGTGGCTCACGGCGGGCCTGGGCGAGCCCGCCGCCCTGGCCTGTCTGTTCGCTGCGGCCGCTACGGTGACCATGGCCAGCAGCAACGCCGCCGCCGCCGTGATCCTCGCGCCGGTGGCCACCGCCGTCGGTGCCACCCTGGGACTGCCCGTCACCACGCCCCTGCTGGCGGTGGCCTACGGCTGCGGCTGCGCCTTCCTCATGCCCTACTCCAACCAGTGTCACCTGATGGTGCTGGCGCCCGGCGGCTACAGGCTGCGCGACTTCCTGAAGGTCGGCGCGCTGATGAGCCTGGTGGTGGCCGCGGTGGCCATCGGCGGCCTGGCGCTGCTGCTCTGACGGACACGGCGCCGCACGCCCCGGCGGCCCCGTGGTGTGCTCAGTGCTCCCAGGCGCGCTCGCCGGCCGTCACCGCAAAGGGCAGCAGGTTGCCCTCGGGAGGCAGCGGACAGGTGGTGAACGGGCTGTACGCGCAGGGCGGATTGTAGGCGCGGTTGAAGTCGATCAGGGTGCTTCCCAGGTCGTCCGCGGGGGGCACACGCAGGAAGCGTCCGCCCGAGTAGCTGCCGCGGCCGTTGCTCTCGTCACCGAAGATGACGAACAGGCTCTCGGCGCCGCTGCCGGTGACCACCAGCGTGTGCCGCGCGCCGTCCAACTCGAACTCGAGCCTCCCCAGCTCGGGCTCCTGGTAGGAGCTGCCCAGCACGTTGGGGATGTTCACGATGCGCGGGATGGTGCTGGGCACATAGCGCGCCGGCACGCGCCACGCGTCGCGCGGCGGCCAGACCTCGGTGCCGTCGTAGGCGGCCAGCACCGGACTCTGCGGGTCGCGCAAGCGCAGGCCCACGCGCACGCCGCGCTCGATCAGGTGGAAGGACAGCTGCCCCACCCGGCAAGGGGTGGCGCTGTTGAAGGACAGCTCCATCTCGGTCACCGGACGGCCGTTGTGCGTGACGTACACGCCGGGCTCCACCGTGAGTACGGCGCGGCCTTCGCTCAGGCTGATGACGCCCACCCGGCCCGGCCCACGCCCCTCGGGCAAGACCACATCGGAGCCCGGGTCGCAGCCCACGACGTTGCTGCCGGACGCGAGCCAATACAGACCGGCCAGGCCCAGGTAGCCCTCGGGGTCTCGCAGCCCGGACTCGCGCTCGTGACGCCACGCGTCGAAGGCCTCGGCGTAGACCGGGTCGCAGGCCGGGTCGCGCACCTCAGCCGGCTCCCGCAGCGCGCCGGAGCGCTGCGCCTCGTCGGCGGCGCAAGCGCTGCCCAGCGCCAGCAGACCCACCATCAGCACAGCCAGTGACCGCGTCGACCTCGGACTTCGCGACGCGCGTGACCTCGCAGCTCGCAGCAGAGACGACCTCGACAGCGACGACCCGGACAGCGATGGGCGAGCGAGCATGGGAACACTCCTTGGGCAGACTGCGGGCAAGACGCTCATGGTAATCTCAGAGCTGCGTCATCAGAGGGGGAGTTCCATGTCGTCGTCAGAGCAGCCACGCCATCCCCACCGCCCCGTGCAGGATGTGGCCCACGACCTGTGCAACCTGCTCACGGTCATGGGGGTCCAGGTCGAGCGCATGCTGATGGAGCTGCCCGACAACCCCAGGCTGCAGCGCGCCGGCGAGGCCATGGACGAAGCCCTGGAGCGAGCCAACCAGCTCACCGCGGCGCTGCTGGGCCCCGCCAACGTCTGCGCCGCCACACCAGCCGAGGCGCACACGGGCGTGCCCCCCTGCGACGGCGGTCTGGCGCTGGTGGTCGAAGACGACCGTCAGGTCAGGCAGGTGCTCTCGGCCATGTTGCTGAGCCGCGGCTGCCAGGTGCGGGCCTGCGCCTGCGCGGCGGAGGCCCGCGCGGTCGTGGCGTCCAACGCAGACGAGCTGGTGCTGGCCCTGCTGGACGCCAACCTGCCCGACGACAGCGGCGTGCGGCTGCTGTCCGACCTGCGACGGAGCCTGCCCGGCCTGCCGGTGGTGTTCGTCACCGGCTCCACGGGCGACGATCTGCTGCCCCTGCTGGATGCCCGCACCGCCCTGCTCACCAAGCCCTTCCGCGCCGCCGAGCTGTCCTCGGTGGTGGATCGGGTGCGCGCGGGCGCCGGGGCCTCGCCATGAGCGACGTCATCGGCGTGCTGCTGGTGGACGACCACGCCCTGCTCCGGGAGAGCTTGGCCGACCGACTGGCCACGGAGCCGGGGCTCAAAGTCCTGGGCACGGCCAGTGGGGCCGAGGACGCGCTGGAGCTGCTGGATGAGCTGCGGCCCGACGTGGTGCTGCTCGACATCGACATGCCCGGCACCTCGTGCTTTGACGCGGCGCGCAGCATCCGCAGTCGCCAGCCCCAGGCGCGCGTGGTGTTTCTGAGCGCGTTCTCCAACGACCGCTACATCGAGAGCGCCCTGGAGGCCCACGCCACCGGCTACGTCACCAAGGACGAGCGCCCGAGCGTGGTGATCCAGGCCGTGCGCTCGGCGGCGGCCGACGTGGCCTACTTCTCACCCAAGATCCAGGCCCGGCTGGTGGTGGACACCGACGGGCTGCACCTCACGGGGGGCTCGGCCTCGCGCTCGTCGCTGCTCACGCTGCGCGAGCTGGAGGTGCTGCGTCAGCTGTCCCGCGGCCTGTCCAAGAAGGAGATCGCGACGCTGCTGGACCTGAGCGTCAAGACGGTCAGCCGGCACGCCGAGAACCTGATGGCCAAGCTCGACATTCATGACCGCGTGGAGCTGGCGCGCTTCGCCATCCGCGAAGGCCTGGCCGAAGCCTGAAGCCGCCCAGCGCCCGCAGGTCCCGGCGCGTACGCAGCTCATGCTCGGCCGCGCGGGAAGAAATGGCAGGTGCGGGGGCGGATTCCACTGGGGGGGGGTAGGGAACCCAGACCCCCCGCACCATGCCGGCTTGCGACCATGAGACCGTGCCAACCGAGCTGTCAGGCACCGGAGGAGGATCAGGGCAGATACGAACCCGGCAAACCGTGCCGCCTCGCTCGGACAAGCGCGGCGGCGACACCGGAGAGCATGGCTCAGGCCGCAGTCAATCGAGTTGTTAAGACCGGAGTCGGGAGAGGGCCCCCACACCGGACAAGCACTACGCTAGACGGGCGGCGGCGCCTGCACCATCGGGCGCATACCCCACACGCGCAGAAACATGGTTCCGGCTGACCGCACGGTCATCTGCTGGCGAGTGCGCGCTGCGCGGACACGGCAGGTCGCGCAGCTGTCCCGGCGCGTCAACATCGCGTGGCGTTCGGGCAGCGCGCGGATTGCAGCGCGCGGATTGCAGCGCGCGGAACGGAGTGCGCGCGCGACCCTCGTGCGGCGCGGAATGCTGGCGAGGCGCCGGCCCTGTCCGCCTCTGTGCCGGGGGGCAGCACAACGGTGGATGGCTCGCCTGACCGATGGCAGAGGCCCCAGGGGGGCTCACCGGTCGGCACGCCTGCCACCCGAAGGGGGGGAGGGAGTCGCTAGGTGGCAGCAAGAACCGTGGAGAGAGGATCGAGCCGGCCGCCTCGCCAAGCCGCCTCCGGGTGGAGTACGACCTTGGAAGGACAGCCGTGAAGCAGCCCGGGATCACGTCAACTTTCCCCGGGATTCCCGCCAAGGCGCCGCTCAGGGAGATTCGCTCGCGTCCTGCCTGCGTGAGCAAGCGGGCTGCACCTGACCCGCAGGCCAGGCTGGCCCCGGGCGCCCCGCTGCGCGATCATGGCCGCCGAAGACAGCCGGGACACCGGCGCGAAGGACGAAACACAGCTGCATCGAGCCCGGGCCCATGCCTTCTGCATCCGACCATCGCCTCACGCAACTGCTGGATCAGGCCCACGAGGGCTCCAACGACGCCGCCTCCGAACTGCTGACCCTGGTGTACGCCGAGCTTCGCAACGTCGCGGCCCAGCGTCTGGCCCGCAGCGGAGCCGAACGCACGCTGCAGCCCACCGCCTTGGTGCACGAGGCCTGGCTACGCCTCATGGGCGCGCGCTCACCGCGCTGGGAGAACCGCCGGCACTTCTTCTCGGCCGCAGCGCGCGCCATGCGCGACATCCTGGTGGACCGCGCCCGGGCCTCCACCAGCCTCAAGCGCGGTGGCGGTCGGCAGCGCGTCGAGCTCGACGAGTCGCAGCTCGTGTCGAGCGAGAAGCCCGAGCACATCCTGGCACTGGACGAGGCGCTGCAGCGCCTCGAGCAGGTGAGCCCGGAGGCCGCGCGGGTGGTCATGCTGCGGGTGTTCGCGGGGCTGACCGTGACCGAGACCGCCGCGGCGCTGCAGACCTCGGGCTCCGGCGTCGACCGCCAGTGGGCCTGGGCCAAGGCCTGGCTGCAGCGCGCGGTGAGCGACGCCGGCGGCTACTGACTCGGCGCGCGACCGGCGCCGAGCGCGGCGGACGTCCAGCACGGCTGACGCCAAACTCGCCCTGGGCCCCAGTCCCGCCAGCGCAGCGCGCACGCGCCCTCAGCCAGTGCTGCCCTCAGACAGGTGCGCCAAGCTGGCCTCGATCTCGGCCCGCGCCACCGGGTCCGGGTTGCGCGTGAGCGCCTGCTCCAGCGCCGCCTTGGCGCCATCGACGTCACCGAGGCGCTCGCGCACGGTGGCTATGCGCGTGTAGTCCCACCAGTTGGGCGAGCCCATCTGCATGACCATGTCGTAGATGGAGCCGGCGGACTGCAGGTCGCCGCGGTCCGCGTAGCGACTGCCGAGGCTCGAGAGCTCATCGACCGTCACCAGCTCCAGCGCCTGCTCGCGCGCCGCGCCGGCCTCTTCGACCCGCTCCAGATCGGCCAGCAGCTCGCTGCGTGACCAGAGGTTGGTGAAGGTCGTGGCGTGCTCGATCGAGCGCTCGATCCAAGCCAGGCCCTCGCTGGCGAGGACGCCGTGGTCGCGGCCGTAGTCCGCGGCCTGGAACCAGTACTGCCAGCCCGGGCCCTCCCCGCCGCTGGCCGCCAGCTCGCGCACGGGCGCCAGCACCACCGCGGCCAGGTCGACCTCGACCTGCATGGGCACGTAGACCTGGCCCCAGTGCAGGGCCAGGGTGCCGCCGCTGTCGCTCACGTCGTCGAGCAGGTAGTCGAGGCGCTCGCGCGAAGCCGCCTCACGCGGCGTGACCTCGGCGCGCAGCAGGTCCTGCTCCTGGGTGTAGCCGTAGCTGCCCCAGCCCTCGGTGTTCTTGCTCAGGATGATGGTGAAGCGCTCGGCGCCGGGCAGCATGTGCAGGCCGTAGCTGCCGGCGGGCACGGGCTGGCCCTCCAAGCTGACATCGTGCTCAAACGTGAGCACGGTGTTGGCGTTGGCGCCCGCGCGCCAGACCACGTCGTAGGGCACCTTGACGCCCCAGATCTCGCGCCCGCGAACAGACGGCGCGTGGAAATCGACGCTGATCTCGGTGATGCCCAGGCTCCATGCGTGCTGCACGTGGGGACTCTTGGGTGGCACCGGCAGACGGTCCTGGGCCCACGAGGAGCTGACCAGGCAAGCGACGAGCGACAGGGCGAGGACGGGGCGAAGCATGGGGAGTCTCCAGGCTCTCGCCGGCCGGTTGGGCAGGAGCAGAGAGCGGTCACGAGGGGCGGCCGGCGGAACGAGCCAGCCTAGCAAGAGCGGCGCGAGCCGAGGGTGCGCAGGCATTGGGGGCCGCCGACTCGCCACGCCCGGCGGGAGCGGCACGGCACCGCCGCCGGCTCAGCCTCCCCCGGGACCTTCGGGCCCGGTGATGCGGTACTGCTCCACTTCGCCAGGCTCCGTGGTCAGCACGAGGTCGAACTGCTGCTCCAGCGCTGCGAGTAACGCCTCGGTGTTGCCGGCCTCCCAGCTCAGCGAGACGCTGCACGGGCTCCCGTCGTCGTCGGGCAACCGCACGTCCTGCACATCGAGCAACTTGCGCAGCTGCTGCGCCAGCGCCTCGCGTGGCAAGCCGGACACCTCAAGCACCCCGTCGCCGCTGACGGCCATGCGGGTCGTGGGCTGCCCCTCGGACGGGCGCGTCAGCTCGACGAAGCGCGGGCCCGCTACCAGCACGGCCAGCTCCCGCTCGACGCTGGCGCGCTCGATGCTCAGGCCGAAGGCGTCGGCCAGGGCCTCGGCCCCCGCCTGGCGCATGGCGGCCATGCTCTCATCCCAGGTGGACGAGGACAGCAGCCCGGCGTAGCGCATCACGCGCACGTCGACGAAGGTCGTCGACCAGCCGTCGACCAGCTGCAGCTCGCCCTTCCAGTCGCTCAGCAGGAAATGAAACGCTTGCGGCAGGGGCTGGTTCAGCACGCCCAGCTCGAACGACAGAAAGCCGCGACTGAAGCGGTAGGATGAGGCGAGGCGATGGTCGGGCGCACAGAGATCGACAGAAACTGCGAAGGGCTCGCTCAGCAGCAGCAGGCGCTCCCCGCGCGGCGGCGGCAGCTCGCTCATGACCGCCTCACCGAGCGCGCCGTCCACCGCGCCGCGCAGATCGCCGTCCTCGCCCGAGAGGGCCACGGCCAGGGTGAAGAGCACCAGCAGAGCGGCCAGACCCGCGCAGCACCAGCCCAGCATGCGCATCAGCTCGCCCTCGACGGCGACGTGACGCGGCGGCAGAGGCGGTGCGGGAACATGGCGCTCAGTGTAGCCAGGGGGGCGCGGGCCGCGTGCGCGGCGCGCGGGTGACGGCGGGCCGGGATCGCGAGCGCGGCGGGCGGTTCAGCGATGCAGCATGAGATCGAGGGAGCGCGTGGCGCCCGGGTGGAGCGTGACGTTGGCGCCGCCGGTCAGGCCCGCGCCGCGGGCCAGCAGCGCGTACGTGCCGGGGTCCAGGTCGTCCACGCGCAGGGCCCCTGCCGCGTCCGTGCTGAGCCGTCGGATCGCGTCGGCCACCGGGAAGCTCGTGTCCAGCGTGATCGAGACCTGCACACCTCTCAACGCCCGGCCGCCCTCGTCGGTGACCCGCAGCAGCAGCTCGCAGGGCGGGGGCAGCGTGGCGTCCATGCGCTGGACGCCGGCGCGGGCGCTGAACCACGGCAGCTCCAGCGCGCCACACCCGGGCGCGTCGACCCGCAGCGCGTAGCGGAAGCCCGGGGCCAGACCCTCGATGCGCAGCAGGCCGCCGGCGCCGCGCAGCACCGGGCGCTTGGTGTCGAGCACGCGGCCGTCCAGCTCGATCACCAGCGTGGCGCTGATCTTGTCCAGCGGCAAGCCGCTGCCCTCCTGGATCACGAGCGACTCGAGCACGCCGCGGGCCAGGGCCTGCTCGCTGGCTACCAGGCGCAGGCCCGTGCTGCCTGCGGGCACGTCGACGCGCACCAGCTTGCGATCACGCTCACGCTGGTCCGGACGACACCAGACGATGTAGGTGCCGCGCGGATGCAGCCCGCCCACGCGGAAGCTGCCGTCCGTCGCCGTGAGCTCCTGACCCTGCCCCAGGCGGCTGAAGAGCGTGGGGCCGTAGGCCTGGGCGCCCAGGTCGAAGTGGTGCGCCGGGCGCGCGTGCACGCGCACGCCCTCCAGCGGCTGACCCTCGCCATCCACCAGCAGGCCCGAGATGAAGGCCTGCTCCGGCAGCAGCAGCTCGAGTCGCGCACCGGGCTGGTGCGGCAGCAGCAGCACCTCGTGCACCTCACCCGGCGCGTGCGCCGCCCCCGATGCCTGCACCAGGAAGGCGCCCTCGGACCGCGGCCGGAACACGAAGGAGCCGTCCTCGAGACTGGTGACATCGTCGCGCAGCGGCTTGCCCCGCGGGTACACGCCGCGGTCGAGGTCGCCGCCCGGCAGCGCGCGCCAGAGCGTGACGTCGGCGCCGGGGACGGGCTCGCCGGCGCTGTCGAGCACTACGCCACGCACGACCCAGGGGCCGGGCAGGTGCAGGGTCAGCTCGTCGGGCTCGTCGGGCTCGTCGGGTTCGTCGGGTTCGTCGGGTTCGTCGGGCTCGTCGGGCTCGTCGGGCTCGAGCCACACCAGCTCGGGCTCGGAGAGCTGGGACCCGCTGCGGGCGCTGAGCAGCAGCGGCACGCCGGAGAGCAGCTCCAGGCGGGCGTGGCCGGTGCCGTCGGTGCGCTGCGGCGCTCCAGGCAGCAGCAGCATGGAGCCGCCGGATGGGCGCAGCAGCAGCTCCGCCCCGGCCGCCGGCGAGCCGTCGTGGGCCAGCACCAGCACGTCGAGCCCGGTCAGCGGGCGCAGCAGCAGCACGGCCTCGACGCGCTGCGGCTTGGCGTCGCTGCGGGCGTGCGTGTCTGCTTCTGTGCTGGCGTCCGGGCTGGCGTCCGGGCTGGCGTCGATCAGGGTCTCCAGCGCGAGCAGGCCCGACGAGCCCCAGTGGCTGTGCCAGGCGTGCAGCCGGACGCCGTCGTCGGGCAGTGCCAGCTCGCAGCGCCCCGCGCTGTCGGTGCGCGCGGCGCCGCCCAGGCGACGCTGGCCCGCCTCGTCGAACAGCTGCACCTGGGCGTCGGCGACGGGTCGCCCCGAGCGCCCCACCACCAGCACGCTCACGTCGATCGGACCCACGCGGCGCCGGCGCGCGCCGTCGCTGAACAGCTGGGCCGGGAGCTGCGGCTGGCCCGCCCTGGCCACCGCGTCGTCGGGCTGCTCGGCCCGCTCCGGCAGCAGCGCCTCGTTCTGGCCGTGCCCCAGCTGATCAGGCAGCGGCGTCGGCCGCGGCTCGCTCGCCGGTGTCGTCAGCACGGGCGCGCCGTCGCCTTCGGGAGAGCCGCCCGGCTCCAGCGACCACACCACGGCGATCAACGCCGCCAGGGCCAACGCCGCGAGCCACCCGCCGGGACGCCCGCCAGTCATGGCTGGACGCCTTCCGACGACGCCAGCCAGCGCCGCGCCAGATTCCAGAGTTTGGCCTCCGGCAGGGGCCCCTCCAGCCGCAGGGCCGCGCGCGTGTCGGGATGGGTCAGGCTCAGGCCGCGCGCGTGCAGGCCGATGGTGCGGTCGGCGATCAGGCGGCTGGCGCCGTACTTCACGTCGCCCACCAGCGGGCAGCCCAGGCGCGCGCAGGCCACGCGCAGCTGGTGGCTGCGGCCGGTCTCGGGGCACAGCTCCAAGAGCGCCCGCTCGCCCAGGGTGTGCAGCACGCGCCAGCGGGTCACGGCGCGCTTGGCGCCCGCGTCGCCTTCGGAGACCGAGCGCACCAGGTTGCGGCGCTCATCCTTGCGCAGGTGCTGCACCAGCAGACCCTGTGGCTTGGCCGGGATGCCCTCGGCCACGGCCCAGTAGGTCTTGCCCAGCTTGTGTCGCCGCAGGGCCAGCGAGAGCGCGGCGGCCGCGTCGGCGTGCTTGGCAAACACCACCACGCCCGACACCGGCCGATCGATGCGGTGCACCACGTGCAGCTCGACAGCGGCATGCCGTCGCCCCCAGTCCAGCAGCGAGCGGTCGCCGGAATCATCGGGCACGCTCGGCATGCCCCCCGGCTTGGCCAGGGCCAGCAGGCAGTCGTCGTCGTGCAGAACCAACGGAGCGGGGCGGGCCATGGGGCGCGACCCTACTTGCGCCGGCGACCTGACGGCAGATCCTTCTGGTCGACGTAGCCATCGCCCGTGAGATCGATGCGGTCGGCCAGACGGGCCAGGGGTTCGTACTCGCTCGCGTCGACCCTGCCGTCGCGGTCCACGTCCCAGCGCATGATGAAGCCCCCCACCGAGGTCTGGCCGGCGAGGTCGATCAGCGGGTTGCCGCGGGCCTGATCCACCAGCCGCTGCAGCCGCTCGTCGGGCACGTCGTAGTGCTTGACGCGGAAGTCGCCGGCCAGGCGCTCGTAGACCAGCGGCTGCTGGTTGGCCCAGCCCAGCCTCGAGATCACCTCGCGCAGGGCCTCCGGGGAGGTGTAGGTCAGCGTGGGCAGCACGTCCTCCAGGATCTCGAAGGGCCACTCGCGCGCGCTGATCTCGCCGTCGCCGTCGAGGTCCAGCAGCGCGAAGGTCTGCTTGGAGACCGCCATCTCGGCCCGGGTCACGACCTCGTCCCGGTTGCGGTCGAGGCGCGAGGGGTCCTCGTCCGGATGGCGCGGCCACTCGAGCAGGTCGAGCCGGCCGTCGCTGTTGGCGTCCAGCAGCTCGAACAGCAGGCGCTCGAACTCCCCGTGCGAGAGGGCGCGGTCGTTGTTCTTGTCGTACTCCCTGGGGTCGATGTGCCGCAGCATGCGCGCCAGCGGCTCGGCCGGCCCGATGGAGAAGCCCAGGCGCAGCAGCCGCGCGGTCTCGCCCTCCGGGTCGGGCTGGGTGGGCAGGCGCGGCAGCGACGCTTCGAGGTCGCCGCCGGGCACGGACGCGTCCCCGAAGCGCGCGGCGACAGCCTGGCGCTGCGCGCCCTGGTCACCCGCACCGGTGGCGCGCGCGACCACGTCGCTGGGGACGGTCAGCACGCGATGGATCTCCTCCGGCGTCAGGAAGCGGCTGCCCGCGTGGCTGATGTCCTTGAGCCGCCGGCCCGACTCATCCAGCATGCGATCGAACGCAAACGCCTCCACGGCCACGTGGCGCAGCGGGCCCAGGGCCGGCAGCCGCGTGGTCACCCGGGGCTGCTCGCTGTCGGTCACGTCGGCCACCGTCAGGCCCGCCTGGCCGGGAATCAGCAGCCGGCTCACGAGCTGGGGAGGGTTGAAGACGCGGCTCAGCAGCGCGGGGCCCACGCCCGGCACGCTGACGCGCGAACCCTGCGCGTCCGCCCGGACCGGCTTGGCCCAGTCGGTCACGTCCAGGATCAGCATGCGACCGTTGCCCTCGGCGTTGACGCTGGTGACGTAGGCCAGGTCGCGCTCGCTGGTGGGCGTCACGCCGGTGGTGTCGCCCAACTCGTAGCGGCTCACGAGCTGCACGCTGCGCGGCTGGTAGCCGCCGCCGTAGACGCCGCCCACGCGCAGCCCCCGGCGTGGCCGCTCGGGCTCGGTCAGGTCCACCAGCACCAGCCCGTCGGCTCCGTTGGCCACCACACCCAGCAGGCGCGCCTCGCTGCGGGCGTCGGGGCCCTCGGGGCGCCCGTACTGAAACAGGGTCGCCACGTCGCTGGCGTCATCGGGCCGCTCGTCCGTGAACGGCAGCAGGCGCAGGTGCCCGACCACGCGCGGGCGTGTGGGCGCCGACACGTCCACCACCAGCAGCCCACCCGGTCCGTCCGCCACGTAGGCCCGCGGCCACTGCACGTCCAGCCCGCGCGCCTCGGTGGTGGCCAGGTCGGCCAGCAGCCGCGGCGCGTCCCGGTCCGACACGTCCACCAAGCGCAGGCCGCCCTCGCCGTTGGCGATCAGCAGCGTGTCGCCGCGCAGCGCGAGATCGCGCACGTCGCCGGCGGCCACGAAGGCGCGCGGAGCCGGGAAGGCCGGGTTGGTCAGGTCGACCAGCATGACGCCGGCCGCCTCGATGGCCACGAAGGCCGTGGAGGCGCGGCCGGTCACAGGGTCGGCGTCCAGCACCGCGCGCATGGCGCCGCCGATGGGCAGGCGCGCCATGAACACCGAGCGCGCCGGGTCCTCGCGCTCCAGAAGCAAGGTCGCCACACCGCGCTCCCCCACCGCCAGCGCCAGCCCGCGCGTGAGCGCGAAGCTGCCGCCCGTGTCGCCGCCCGAACCCAGGCCCCAGGTGGCCGGGCTGCGATGACACTCCACGCAGCTGCGCGCCACCGGCTGGGTGGTGTGCGTCTGGTGGTGGATCATGCTCATGCCCGAGCGCCCCTCGGCCGTGCGCGGCAGGCCCTGGTCGAGACTCAGCGTGCCGTCCGCCGCGTGCACCGTACCCATGGTCGAGAAGCCCACCATGTAGGGCGCGAACATGCCCTCGCTGTTGAGCCCCAGCACGAACTGCCGCAGCGAGGCGAACACGCGCTCCTGGGTCGAGACCGTGCCGGTGGTGCGCTGCCCGCTGGTGGTGTCGAGCTGTGAGAAGGCCTCGTTACGGTCGAAGTGAAAGCCGAAGAAGTTGGGGTTCCAGCCCGAGTGACAGGCGTAGCACTCCAGGCGCCCGTGCTCGCCGGTCATGGCCCTCGCGGCGCGCGGGTTGTAGTCGGGGTGCCCGGGCTCGACCACGTGCAGCGCCTGTTTGACGCGGTGGGCTTTGCCCGTGACCTTGCTGCGCAGCACGAACAGCTCGCCCTTGCGCTCCAGGTTGGCGAGCCGGCGCCCGCGCTCGTCCCGCAGGTTGGTCACGGCGTCGAACGTGCCGTGGCAGGAGCTGCACTCGATGCCCACGCCGTGCTCCATGGCGCCGTAGATGTCGCCGTCGCCCATGACATCCTGCACGCCGTGACAGTCCACGCAGTGCAGGCCCGCGGCGTGGTGCAGGTCCGGCGGCAGGCGGCGCTCGTCCTGCAAGAAGAACTGCCCGGCGATCAGGCGGTCGGTGGTGCCAGGCACGTCGGGGCCGGCGGGCATGTTGGGGTAGAGCTGCGCCAGCCCGCGGAAGCTGTTGCCGATGGAGGCGTCGCCCGCGTGGCAGTGCACGCAGGTGCCGGTGGGCGGCGCGGTGACCATGCGGTGCTGCCGCGGGTGGCCCGGCTCGAAGCGCTCGGCCGAGGGGTCCGCGCTGACGGAGAGCCCGCTCTCGGAATAGACCACGTGACAGGCCGCGCAACCCTCGCCGCGGTAGAGCCCGTCCTGACCCAGGCGCCCGGCCCGGCCCACGCCCTCGCTGTACAAGTGGCACTGGTTGCAGGCCTTGCGCGGCAGGTCGGCCGCGTGCGGCGCCAGCGGGCTGTGGCCCCCTCGACCCGGAGGCCGCAAATCGCCCACCGAGCGCAGCCGGCTGAGGCCCTGCTCGCTCTTCACCTCGTCGTCCTGCACGGCAAACACGGCGTACACCGCCTGGCGCGTGGGGTTGACGCCGTTCTCGTACAGGCTGTCGTTGAGGTGCCCGGAGGTGGTGCCGTGCAGGCTCTTCTCCAGGTGCTCCACCAGGCTCTCATGGCAGGCGCCGCAGGTCTGCTCCATGACCCGCAGGTCGGAGGGGTTGCGGAAGCGCGCGTAGGCCAGCTCGAAGCTGCGGCTGCGCACGCGTTCGTCCTCGGGCCAACCCACCCGCGGCTGCACGTGCGCGTTGTCCTTGATGCTGGAGCGGGCGTCGCCGCCGTGGCACTCGGTGCACGACAGCTGCTGCCAGGGGTGCATGTCCTCGATGCCCTCGTGACAGCCCAGACAGCCCTCGGGCTCGGAGGCGTGCGCAGCAGCGTGCGCCGCCGGAGCCAGCGCGATCTGGGCCGACGTGACCGGACCCGGCGCGGCCTGCCTGCTTGCGTCCTGGCCTGACGCGGCCCCCGACAGGACCAGCACGACCAGCAGCAGCGCGGCGACGCCCCGCGGCGTGCTCAGGCGAACAGGCCGGGCAGTGTGGTGCCTGTGCGGGGCCCCATGCGACCGCCGAAGAGCGACACGATGGTGGGCGCCACGTCGATCGAGCGCACCTCGCGGTCGTGCACCTTGCCGCTGCGGAAGTCGGGGCCCCAGGCCACCGTGGCCACCTCGTTGAGCTCCTTGCTGGAGTCGCCGTGATCGAGCCCGCGGCGCTGGTTGAAGTCGCGGTCGCGGCCAAACTCCGGCAGCACGAACAGCGCCGTGCTCTCGGACAGCTCCGGGTCGCCGGTGATGGCGTCGAACAGCCGCCCCAGCTCCTCGTCGTTGCGACGGATGACGGTGACGTAGTCGTTGAAGCTGCCGTGGGCCACGTCCGGCGCGCGCAGGGTCACGGCCATCAGACGCGGCTTGAAGATGCCCATCAGGTTGCGCGCCACCAGCATGGCCTTGGCGTCGTTGGCGCCCAGCCCCGTGATCGAGCTGGCGCTGCCGCGCAGCTCCTCCAGGATGTACTGCTCGATGCGCGCGCTGGCCGCGGGGTCGTTGCCCAGGCCGTCGTCGCCCAGCACGGGCAGCGGCGTGTCCACCGCCGCGCGCATGCCGCCCAGGGTCTGCTCGGCCTCGGCGTCCACGCCGCGCAGTCCGCCCTGGCCCACCACCAGCTGCTTGAACTCGGCGTTGAAGATGCCCTCGGCGCCGATCAGGTTGGCGCCGTAGGCGGCGCCGTAGCCGCTGGCCGAGCTGTAGGCGTAGTTGGTCTCCTGATCGCCGCCCGCGGTGGACAGCCACACGTCGGAGGCCGACAACCCGGTCTGCTTGCGGATGATCTCGAACAGCGTCGGCGTCTGCGGCCGCGCCTGCTCACGGATGCCAAAGACCTCAAAGCTGCCCGAGAAGATGGAGACCGCCGCGCCGTAGTGCCCGTTGTTGCGCACCGCGGTGCGCGGATAGAGCACGCCCGCGTCGGCGATACGGCGCAGGTTGGGCGTGTTCTCCGAGAGCAGCGTCTCGCGCGTGCGCACGCCGCCTCCGAACACCACCAGCACCACGCGCTTGGTCTTGCGCGCCGCGGCCAAGGGAGCGTTCAGCAGCCACGGCTTGGCGGCGGCCAGCGGGCCGCCAAGCAGGGCCGCGCCAGCCAGGGCCGCGCCACCGCGCAGCAGCTCACGCCGTGGCACGGAGCGCCGCGCACGGCGCTGGGAGGGGTTGGTCATCACAGAACTCCCGTCAGATCGGGCCGGCCGGGGCGCCGGGTGGCCATCATACCCGGCGAGGCTGGATGCGAGTTGCAGCCCGCTCTCAGCCGCCGCTCAGTAGTACTGGTACTCCCAGTGCGTCATCAGCGCGCGGGCCAGAATCTCCGGTTCGCAGTCGCACTGCTGGTACAGGACGATCATGGCGTCGCGCTCGTCGGGGCCGGGGACGCGGCCCAGGAAGCGCAGGTAGAGCTGCTGCACCAGGCGTGAGGCCTCGACCTCACCGCGGCTGGGCAGGCCGGCGCCGTGGCTGCCCAGCAGCACGCGCGCGATGACCGAGCGCAGCGGGCCGGCGTCGGCCACGGCCGCCAGGGCGGTGCGGGCGCGGCTCAGGGTCTCGTGGTCCGGCAGGCGCCCGGTCAGGTCGACCATCAGCCCGCGCAGGAACTGGCGGTCGGTCTTGCGGCGCAGCGAGGACAGGCGCTCGGCGTAGGCGGGCAGCAGCAGCCACTCGCCCACCAGCTCGTTGAAGGCCTGCTGATCCTGCTCCAGGCGCCGGGCCCAGGCGCGCACCTGCTTGGGTGCAGCCGGCAACCCCACCACGCGCTGGTACTGCCGCGCCACGAAGACCTCCGCGAACTCCGGCTGGGAGCAGGCGATGGTCACCACGTCGAACTGGCTGTTGCCTATGGTGCCCCACAGGCTGCTGCGCTTGCCGTCGTACATCTTCTTGCCGGACTCGAGCTGGGCGGTGTGCCTCTGCACCACCAGCCCCAGCAGCTGCTCGAAGACCACGCTCACGAAGGTGTCGTTGCCGGGGTTGGCGCGGTGGAAGGCCGAGCCCGCGGTGAGCGTGCGCACGGCATCCAGCACGCCCAGGCTGCCGGCGGCCAGGCGCTCAGGCAGGCCCTCGCCGGGGGGCGCGTCGGCCGGGCGGAAGTTGTCCAACAACAGGAAGTACTGCAGCTCGTCCTCGTACCAGTGCTGCCAGAACTCGACGTCGGAGATCAGCAAGGGCACCAGCATGGAGGGCCGGGCGGACGCCGCCAGCGCGCCCTCGTCGCTGTCCGGCGTGCGCCCGAGGGCGTCCAGATACAGCGCGCGCACATGCCGCGGGTTGGAGAGCTGCAGCGCGGCCGGGTCGTCAGGTGCCGCCGGCCGGGCCAGGCTCAGCAGCAGCGCGACAAGCAGGGAGGGCGTCAGAGGCATGGGTAGACTTTAGCCCTGCCACGCGGCCAGCGCCTCGCGCAGCTGGCGGTCGCCGCCAAACAGCTCATGCTCGCCGTCGGGGCCCTGCAGCAGCACCGCCACGCTGCGCCGCGCGGCGCGCCAGTCGTCCACGCCCACCTCGCCCTGGTCCTGCCACAGGCGCGCGTGCCAGCCGGCCAGACCCTCACCGCCTTCGGGCGCGCAGCGCACCACGGCCAGCAGGCGCCGACCTGGGGCGGCCATGTGACGCAGGGCCAGCTCGTGCACGGTGCGCGCCAGGCGTTGGCGCACATCGCTCACCGAGCGCGCCGTGGCGTCCAGAGCCACGAGCTGCCGCTGGCCCTCCCAGCGCTGGTGCCAGATGGGGTCGCCCAGCGAGAAGGGCGTGTCCAGCGCCTCGCTCAGCTCGGTCACTGCCCGGGTCAGCGCCGGGTCGGGCGCGTCCGACAGCGTGGTGGGCGGAGTCCGGGAGACGAGGGCCCTACGAGCCCGCCAGCGATTGAAGAACATGCGCCGAGCATAGCCCGCTTGCCCCCCCGATCGAGGGCTCAGACGCCGTCCGCGCACGTATTGGCCGTCCGGCATGTTTTTCGGACGAGCGCTTCACTCGTGGGACCCCGGGCCCGATATGGGCTCACGTCCATGCGTCCAGGCTGATCGCACAGCGCTCGTCATCCCCGGGGGAGGCGAGGGCCAGGCGAGATCAGCCTGGGCGGGCGGACCGAGTCTGGTCCCGGGGGGGCCGGATCTCGAGAGGAAGGGGGCGACGGCCAGGGTTGGCCGGCGTCCATGGACACGCTCAACCGACGACAGGCGGGGCCCCGACCCGTCGCTCGTCACGGAACCATCTGAAATGAACCTGCTCAGCAAGACGTGCCTCATGGG
>QNBX01000016.1 GCA_003644265.1 Planctomycetota bacterium | reverse complement strand
GGCGGCCAGGGGCACCAAGGCAGCCAGGGGCACCAAGGCAGCCAGGGGCACCAAGGCAGCCAGGGGCACCAAGGCAGCCAGGGGCGCCAAGGCAGCCAGGAGCACCAAGGCGGTCAAGAGCACCAAGGCAGTCAAGAGCACCAAGGCAGTCAAGAGCACCAAGGCGGTCAAGAGCGCCAAGGCAGTCAAGAGCACCAAGGCGGTCAGGAGCACCAAGGCAGTCAAGAGCACCAAGGCGGTCAAGAGCGCCAAGGCAGTCAAGAGCACCAAGGCGGTCAAGAGCACCAAGGCGGTCAAGAGCACCAAGGCAGTCAAGGCCACCAAGGCAGTCAAGGCCACCAAGGCGACCAGGAGCGCCAACGCGGCTAAGTCTCGCAACTCCGTCAAGGCCACCAAGGCCACCACGAGCAGCGCGCGCAGCGCCAAGATCAAGGCGGCCATCGCCAGCCGATCGAAGCGTGCGAGCTCCCCGTCCAGTTCGGGCGTCAAGGGGGGCAAGGGCAAGCTGGCCGCGGGAGGCAGCGCCAAGCCGGCTGGCAAGGCCACGAAGGCCACGAAGGCCGCCAAGACGACCAAGGCAGCCAAGACCGCCAAGACCGCCAAGACCGCGACGCCGGCGAGGCGTCGCAAGTCCAGGGCGGCGCCGGAACTGACGGGGGCCGCCGCTGTGCGCGCCAGCCGGGCCGCGGCCGCAGCGGCCATCGCCGGCGTCGCGGACAAGCCCGAGGGGCCGCCGCCCAAGCGCAAGACCAAGGGCCCGTACAGCGCCACCCAGCTGCGTCCCCTGCGCAAGGACCTGCAGGGAAGGCGCGCGCGCATCCTCGCGGACCTCAACATGATGGGCGATGAGGCGCTGCGGGCCGCTGACCCGGACGTCGACTCCGACAGCATGGCCGACCACAGCTCCGACGCGTACGAGCGCAACCTGACCCTGGGCCTGATGGAGGCCGAGGCGCGCACGTTGCGTCAGATCGACACCGCCCTGGCAGCCATGGACGCCAAGCTCTACGGCTTGTGCACGGAGTGTGACGACGCCATTCCGCTCAGGCGGCTGGAGGCCCTGCCCTTCGCCACCACCTGCGTGCCCTGTCAGCAGCGGGCCGAGCGTGGGTTCTGAGGTGACGGCGGCCGAGGCGTCAGATGGCGGCGGGCCCTCGGGGCCTGACCAGGTCCACCCGTCGGCGGCCCACCAGCTCAGCGGTGACGGCGAGCGTACGTTGCGGGGCAAGCTGGCTTGGCTCGTGTTGGCCGCGCTCGTGCTCGGTCTGGATCTGTGGAGCAAGCAAGTCTGCTTTGAGCCGCTGCCGGAGGTCGGCCGTACCATGCTGGTGGAGCCCTGGTTCGGGTTCACCAAGGTGCGCAACACCGGCATGATGTGGGGCGCGCTGCAGGGCATGGGCGAGCTGCTGCGCTGGTTCCGGGTGGGCGCGGCCGTGGTGGTGGTGTTCATGATGATCAGCACCGCGGCCCGGGCCCGGCTGCTGCAGCTCTCCCTGGCCTTGGTGCTGGGGGGAGCCCTGGGAAACATCTACGACGGCTTTCGCTTCGGCTCGGTGCGCGACTTCATCCTGGTCGACTTCGACATCCGCTTCTTCGACCCCTTTCCTATCTTCAACGTGGCGGACAGCGCCATCTCGGTGGGAGTCACCCTGCTGGCGCTGGGCCTGCTGCTAGAGGACCGGCGAGCGGCCCGGGCGGCCCCGCAGAAGTGAGCCGCCCCGCCCCGCATCAGCCCGCCTCCGCGAGTTATGATGGCGGCTCGCCCGGAGCCGAGCCCCCGATGTCGCCCGCACCCAGCACAGCCTCCAATCCAGAGCGCAGCGCGACGCCCGACCTGTCCGAGGTCGACCTCTCGGTCAACGTGGGGCCGCTCAAGCTGGCCAATCCCGTCATGACCGCATCCGGGACGGCAGGTCTGGGGCTGGAGATGGAGCCCTTCTGGGAGCTCTCGCGAGCCGGCGCGGTGGTGATCAAGACCATCACCAAGGTGCCACGCAAGGGCAACCCCATGCCGCGCCTGGCGGAGACCGCCTCGGGCCTGCTCAACAGCATCGGCCTGCCCAACAAGGGCATCGATCACTTCATCGAGCAGGTGCTGCCGACGCTGGCGGGCAAGAGCGCCTGCCTGGTGGTCAACCTGGCCGGTGGCAGCAGCGCCGAGTTTGCCGAGTTGGCGGGGCGCCTGGATGGCCTGGCGGGCATCGACGCCCTGGAGCTGAACGTGTCGTGCCCCAACGTCGAGGGCGGCCACCTGCCCTTCGCGCGCGACCCGGACGTCGTGCAGCGGCTCGTGTCGGACGTACGCGCTGCCACTTCGCTGCCGCTCATCACCAAGCTCTCGCCCAACGTCACGGACGTGGCCGAGATCGCGCGCGCCGCCCGTGACGGCGGCACCGACGTGGTCTCCTTGATCAACACGGTGCTGGCCATGTCGGTGGACTGGCGCACGGGCAAGCCGGGCCTGGCCACGGTCATGGGGGGGCTGTCGGGGCCGGCCATCAAGCCCATCGCCCTGCGCATGTGCTGGGAGGTGGTGCGGGCCGTCGACGTGCCGGTGATCGGCATCGGCGGCATCATGACCGCGGACGACGCGCTGGAGTTCCTGGCGGTGGGTTGCTCGGCGGTGCAGGTGGGCACGGCCAACTACCGCGCGCCGGACGCTGTTCCGCGCATTGTGGACGGCATGCGCGAGGCCTTGGCCGCGTCCGGGAGACGGCGCGTCAGCGAGGTCATCGGGACCCTGCGGACGCCCTGAACCATGCGGCTGGACGAGATGACGGTGGGCTTGCTGCGCAGGGCCCTCGACATCTATGCCGAGGCAGCCTACGAGGGCGAGGGGCTGCCGGACGTGCCGCTCCCCAGCGACAATTCCGCCCCGCTCGATTCGTGCCTGACGGTCTTCAGCGATGAGACCCGCGTCACCGGCGAGGCGCAGGTGCACCGCTACGTGCTGCGCCTGGGTAACGCTCGCTACCCGTTCATGAAGCTCGTGCTGCATGAACACCTGGTGGAGGGCGAGTACGTGTTCGAGGTTGACACGCACGACAGCATGTTCGACCTGCAGAGCCCCGATGAGAGCGCGGCATTCGCGGAGCTGAAGGCCTTCAACCAGGACCTGAAGGCGGAGGTCGAGGCGGCGCTGCATGACGCGGGCGTGCCCACGGCCGCGCAGCTCAAGGGGCTGGTGGCGGGCAATCCTCACCGGCGCGAGGCCCCCAACGGTCTGCGCCTGCTGGTGGTGGACGATGATCGGGACATCGCCGCGACCGTGGCCACGCTGCTGCGCGCCCGGGGCTATGAAGTGGACGTGCTCCACGACGGCATCGAGGCCGTGGAGGCCGCCGACCCCGAGCGCTACGACCTGATCCTGATGGACAACGAGATGCCCCGCCTGACCGGTTTCGTGGCCTGCGCCGAGCTCAAGTCGCGCGAGCGCACCCGCGGCATTCCGGTGCTGATCGCCACCGCCGGGCAGCTCTCGCTGAGCCAGCTCGACGCCGCAGACGGCTTCCTCGTGAAGCCCTTTCGCGCCGAGCTGCTGTTCTCGATGATCGATCACATGTTGTCGCATCGTGGCGCGCTGTGAGACATTCCCCCAGCCGCACCTCAGACACCAACCGGGTCTCCCCAGCGAGAGCCCGGCGCCCCCTTTTTCCTGGACCTGACGCCTGACCATGGCCTTCGCCAAGCTGCTCAAGACCGTCTTCGGCGACCGCAACGAGCGGATCGTGAAGGGCTACGCCTCGACGGTGGACGCCATCAACGCCCTCAGCGACGAGATGGCCGCGCTCGATGACGAGACCCTGCGCGGCAAGACCGAGCTGTTCCGCGCGCGCCTGGCGGCGGGCGAGAGCCTGGACGACCTGCTGCCCGAGGCCTTCGCCGTGTCGCGCGAGGTGTCGTTCCGCGTGCTCGGGCTGCGGCCCTACGACGTGCAGATGCTGGGGGGCATCGTGCTGCACCAGGGGCGTATCGCGGAGATGGCCACCGGCGAGGGCAAGACGCTCACGGCCGTGGCGCCCGCGTACCTCAACGCCCTGGCCGGCGACGGGGTGTTCATCATCACCGTCAACGACTACCTGGCCCGCCGCGACTGCGATTGGATGGGCCCGGTGTACGCCGCGCTGGGCATGACCGCCGGCGCCATCCAGGGCCAGATGGAATCGACCGAGCGGCAGCAGATGTACGCCTGCGACCTGACCTTCGGCACCAACAACGAGTTCGGCTTCGACTACCTGCGCGACAACATGAAGACGCGCGCGTCCGAGCAGGTGCAGGCCAAGCTCAACTTCGCCATCATCGATGAGGTCGACTCGATCCTGGTGGACGAGGCGCGGACGCCGCTGATCATCTCGGGCTTCCCGGAGGGCAGCACCCAGCTCTACGCCCAGGCCGACCGCGTGGCGCGCCAGATGGAGGAGGGCCCCGACTTCGAGGTCAAGGAGAAGGAACGGGCCTGCGTGCTCAGCGAGGAGGGCATCGATCACGCCCAGCAGCTGGCCGGCGTGGAGTCCTTCTACGACGCCGAGCACATGGAGTGGCCGCACCACCTCGAGCAGGCGCTGCGCGCGCACTACATGTACCGGCGCGACAAGCAGTACGTGATCCAGGACGGCGACCAGGGCCCCGAGATCGTCATCGTGGACGAGTTCACCGGGCGTCTCATGCCGGGTCGGCGCTGGTCGGACGGGCTGCACCAGGCCGTGGAGGCCAAGGAGGGGCTGCGCATCCGCGAGGAGCTGCAGACCCTGGCCACGATCACCTTCCAGAACTACTTCCGGCTGTACGAGAAGATCGCGGGCATGACCGGCACCGCGCTCACGGAGGCCGCCGAATTCAGCAAGATCTACGGGCTGGACGTGATCTCGGTGCCCCCCAACAAGCCCATCATCCGCGAGGACGATGACGACGTCATCTACCGCACCTCCAAGGAGAAGTGGCACGCCATCGCGGACGAGATCGAGGTGCGTCACGCCAATGGCCAGCCGATCCTGGTGGGCACGACCACCATCGAGAACAGCGAGCACCTGTCCGGCATCCTCAAGCGCCGCGGCGTCACGCACGAAGTGCTCAACGCCAAGCACCACCAGCGCGAGGCGGAGATCGTCACCCAGGCCGGCCGCAAGGGCGCGGTCACGGTGGCCACCAACATGGCTGGGCGCGGCACCGACATCGTGCTGGGCGGCAACGCCGAGGGCCTGACGCGCGCGCGCCTGGCGCTGTTTCCCGACGCGGACCCCGAGGCGGCGCGCGCCGAGGTCGAGCAGCTCGCTGCGGCCGAGCATCAGGAGGTGCTGGACGCGGGCGGGCTCTACGTGATCGGCACCGAGCGCCACGAGTCGCGCCGCATTGACAACCAGCTGCGCGGCCGCTCCGGCCGTCAAGGAGACCCGGGCAAGACGCGCTTCTACCTCTCGCTACAGGACGACCTGATGCGCATCTTCGCGCGCGACTGGGTCAGCGGTCTGCTCGAGAAGCTCGGCATGACAGAGGGCCAGGAGATCCAGAGCGGCATGGTGAGCCGCGGCATCGAGAAGGCGCAGAAGCGCGTGGAGGCGCGCAACTTCGAGATCCGCAAGAACCTGCTCGAGTACGACGAGGTCATGGACACCCAGCGCAAGGCCATCTACGGCAAGCGCCAGGAGGCCCTCGAGGGCGACGAGCTGCGCGAGACCATCCTCGACATGTGCGACGAGGTGGCTGCCGGCATTGTCAGCAGCCGCTGGCCCGAGAAGGGCGAGCCCGACCTGGACGGCATCGTGGGCGAGCTGTCCACGCGCTTCAACACGCCCTTTGCCGGCGACGAGCTGCGCGCCGCGGGCAAGGACTCGGACGACGCTCTGGGCGTGGTGATGGAGCGGCTCGAGCGGCGCTACAGCGAGCGCGAGGAGAGCCTGACGCCCGAGCGCATGCGCATGCTCGAGCGCTTCCTGCTGCTCAACACGATCGACTCGCGCTGGAAGGACCACCTGCGCGCCATGGACGCGCTCAAGGCCGGCATTGGCCTGCGTGGCTACGCCCAGGTCGACCCCAAGGACGAGTACAAGCGCGAGGGCTACGACAAGTTCCAACTGCTCACGGCGGCCATCTCCGAGGAGGTCACCGGCATGTTCTTCCGGCTCGAGGTGCGCCAGGAGGATGACGCGCGCCTCGACCAGCGCTGGCAGGGTCGCCAGATCCAGGGCCGCGATGCCGCGCCTCAGCCCGGCGCTCCGGCGGCGGCGCCGGTACCGGCCGCCATGGCCGCGGCCCAGCGTGGGCGCGCGCGGGCCGCCAACGCCGCGGGCCGTGAGGGCCCGGTGGCGCCCATCGTGCGCAAGACCGAGCGCGTGGGCCGCAACGACCCCTGCCCGTGTGGCAGCGGCAAGAAGTACAAGCGCTGCTGCTATCCCAAGTACGACTCGTGAGCACGACCCGGTCGCGACCGCGGGTCGCGCTGGCTCACCTCGCCTACCTGCTGTTGAGTCACCTGGCCTGCGCGCTGGCGCTGGCGCCGTGGGTCGTGCGCGCCCTGCGCGATCCGCGCCAGTGGCGCTGGATCGCCGCGCGACTGGGCTGGGGCGGCACAGAGCTGCCCGGGGGGCGCCCGCTCTGGCTGCACGCGGTCTCTGTGGGCGAGGTCAAGGCCAGCCGGCAGCTGCTGGCGCGCATCGTGCAGCGCGGCGTGCCGGTCGTGCTCAGCACGGGCACCGTCACGGGCCTGGAGACCGCCCGACGCGTGTTTCCCGACGTCCCCGTAATCCCCTGGCCGCTCGACCTGCCCTGGGTCGTACGGCGTGTGCTCAAGCGGGTGGATCCGCGAGCCATCGTCACGGTCGAGCTCGAGGTCTGGCCCACGCTCATGCGTCTGGCCGACGCGGCCGGCGTGCCCCAGGCCATCGTCAACGGTCGCGTGAGCCACGGCTCGTTCGTGAGCTATCGGCGGCTGCGCTGGTGGCTGCCCGAGTTCGATCGCCTGACCCTGGTGGCGGCACAGACCCCGGCCTACGCCGAGCGCATCATCGAGCTGGGCGTGCCGCGCGAGCGGGTGCGGGTGTGCGGCAACCTCAAGCACGACCTGAGCGAGGCGGCGCCCGAGTCCGCCTGCCTGGAGCTGGGTCGCGCTCTGGGGCTGCCCGAGCGGCGGCCGGTCTTCGTGGCCGGCAGCACCCACGACGGCGAGGACGAGCCGGTGCTGCGCGCCTGGCTGGCGGCGGGCGGTCCGCAGGCCTCGGTGCTGCTGCTGGTCCCGCGCCACCTGGACCGCGTGCCGGAGATCGGACGGCTGCTGCGGCGGCTGGAGCTGCCCTTCGTACTGCGCAGCGAGCTGACGGGCGAGCGTCGCCAGGGCAGCGTGGTGCTGGTCGACTCCATGGGTGAGCTGGAGGCGCTGTTCGGCCTGGCGGACGTGGTCTTTCTGGGCGGCTCGTTGGTGCCGGTGGGCGGGCACAACGTGCTGGAGCCGGCGGCGGCCGGCGTCCCGGTGCTGGTGGGGCCGCAGCTCGATAGCTGCCAGGCGGAGGCCGACGCGCTGCGCCTCGCGGGGGGGCTCGAGGTGCTGCCCGATGGCCCCGCCCTGGGTCGCCGCCTGGGCGAACTGCTCGCGGACGGCGGGCTGCGCCAGCGCATGGGGCGAGCGGCGCGAGCGGGCTGTGAGCAGCTCTCGGGCGCCACCGAGAGCACCCTCGCGGCGCTCGATCAGGCCGGCCTGCTGGAGGCCCCGCCGCTGGATTGCTGCGCGGGATCGGGTACCCTTGGGAGTTCGAATCCCGCCCAGAAATCGGCTCCCGGAGCGCACCATCCATGACCCGCAAGGTCCTCTTTACCTCTGAGTCCGTCTCCATGGGTCATCCCGACAAGGTGGCCGACCAGATCAGCGACGCCATCCTGGACGCCTGCTTGAAGGGGGATCCGAACTCCCGCGTGGCCTGCGAGACGTTGGTCACCACCGGGCTGTGTGTCGTCAGCGGCGAGATCACCACGCGCAGCCAGGTCGAGTACGCCAAGATCGCGCGCGAGACGCTCAAGAAGATCGGCTACACGGATGACGCCTACGGCATCAACGGCGACACCTGCGCCGTGATGGTGACGCTCGACCGGCAGTCGCCCGACATCAGCCAGGGCGTGACCGCCGGCGCCGGCATGTTCAAGGAGCAGGGCGCGGGGGACCAGGGCATGATGTTCGGGTACGCCTGCCGCGAGACCCCTTCGCTCATGCCGCTGCCCATCGACCTGGCGCACCGCCTGGTGCGGCGCCTGGCCGACATGCGCCTGAAGGGCAAGCTCAAGTACCTGCGCCCCGACGCCAAGAGCCAGGTCACCGTCGAGTACGTGGACGGCAAGCCCAAGCGCGTCGACGCGGTGGTCATCTCCACCCAGCACGACGAGGACGTGAAGTACGCCACGATCAAGAAGGACATGATCACGGTGATCAAGTCGGTCGTGCCTGCCAAGTACATCGACGCCAAGACCAAGTTCCACATCAACCCCACCGGGCGCTTCGTGGTGGGTGGCCCGCACGGTGACTGCGGGCTCACCGGGCGCAAGATCATCGTCGACACCTACGGCGGCATGGGGCGCCATGGCGGCGGCGCGTTCAGCGGCAAGGACCCGTCCAAGGTGGACCGCAGCGCGGCCTACGCCGCGCGCTACGTGGCCAAGAACATCGTCGCGGCCAAGCTGGCCGAGCGCTGCGAGGTGCAGCTGGCCTACGCCATCGGGGTGGCCGATCCGGTCTCCATCCACGTGGACACCTTCGGCACCAACACCGTGCCGGAGCAGTTGATCATCGATCTGGTGGGCCAGACGTTCGACCTGCGGCCGGCGGGCATCGTGAAGATGCTCGACCTCAAGAAGCCGCGCTACGCCGCCACCGCTGCCCATGGTCACTTCGGCCGCAGCGGCGCCGGGTTCACCTGGGAGAAGACGGACCGGGCGGACAAGCTGCGCAAGGGCGCGGACAAGGCCATGGGCGTCAAGTCCAAGGCTGCGGCCAAGCCCCGCAAGGCCGCGGCCAAGAAGCGCAAGCTGGCGAGGGCCTGAGCATGGTCGCGGGCAGGTTGATGCAGCGCCGGCGAAGCCAGCTCGGCTTCTCGTTGGTCGAGATCCTGGTGGTCATCACGCTGATCGGCCTGCTCATGACGTTCGGCTTCAACGCCATGCAGTCGGCGCGCGACAACGGCAACACCATCAAGTGCGCCGACAACCTGCGCCAGATCGGCTCGCAGCTGCTGCTCTTCAAGGACCAGCGCAACAAGGGGCGCTGGCCCAACGAGGTGGGCATGCGCTTCTTGCTCTCGCTGCACAAGTTCCGCGAGACCACCGGTCGCCAGAATGATGTCTTCACCTGCCCCGGTACCCAGGACCGCAACGACCTGGGGGCCGACGGCGAGATGGGCAGCAGCTACGACGACTGGGACAACATCAGCTCGGCCGACATCAGCTACGCGGGTCGCGACGCGGTGGCCTATCCGATTCGCGGCAAGTCCGAGTCCGAGCAGGTCCTGGCGGCGGACGACAACGAGTTCGGCCCCAACCACCAGAAGGTCATCAACGTGCTCTACGGCGATGGCTCGGTGCAGGCCTACGATGTGTTCATCGACGGCGCGGACGTGCTGGCCGCGTACCCCGAGTACGAAGAGCTGGGCATCCCGGTGGGCCCCGACAGCCCGGTTGAGCTGTTCCAGGTGCTGCGCATCGACTGACGCGGATGGCGGCGTCCGCCGCCGCGCCGCCGGACGCGGACCGTGTCGCAGCGCCGCCAGCCAACCTGCGGGCAGACAGCCGCCATCGGCGCGGCCGCACGGAGCCCTCAGGTCGCGCCGGGTTTCCCAGCGCACGGCTCCCCGAGCGAGGGCATAATGCCCCTGCATATTTTGTGAATATGCGGATCTGGTGCTCGCAAGAGCCTCGCGCCTCCCGCACCGCCCTCGGCCCATGCCCGCCACCCTGAGCCCCGTGCCCCCCGATCGCCGGCGCATCGTCTTCGTGGTCCCGCCGGTGACGGCCGAGGACCGCTACGGGCCCATGGCCTCGGCCGGCAACTCCCTGCCGCCGCACGCGTTCCTGTACCTGGGCGCCGTGGCCCGGCAGCTGCGCTGGGAGCCGATCATCGTGGACGGCCCGGCCGAGGGGCTCAGCCTGGACGCCTGCGCCGCGCGCGTAGAAGCACTTGACCCGACCGTGGTGGGCTTCACGGTCAGCACCATGTCGGTGGCCAAGGCCGCCCGCGTGGCCGAGAAGCTGCGCAGTCGGCGGCCCGAGCTGCTGCTGATGGTGGGCGGGCCCCACGTCACGGCCCTGCCGGCTGAGACGCTCGAGCACATGCCCGTGTTCGACCTGGGCTGCGTGGGCGAGGGCGAGGACGTGCTGCGTGACGTGCTGGGCCGCCTCGAGCACGGCGAGGATCCGCGTGAGGTGCCGGGCATCGTCGCGCGCCGGGACGACGGCGCGGTGATCGCCAACCCGCTGTTTGAGCATCAGGTCGAGCTGGCCGAGCTGCCCGACCTGGCCTGGGACCTGCTGGAGGACTTCCCCGGGCGCTACCACGCCGCTGCCACCTACCTGAACAAGACGCCCTTCAGCGACCTGATCGTCTCGCGCGGCTGCCGCTACCGCTGCACCTTCTGCGACAACCAGACCTTCGGCCGCTCGATCCGGGCCCTGCCCGTCGAGCGCATCCTGGCCAACATCGACCGCCTCGTGAAGGACTACGGCATCCGCTCGCTGTTCTTCACCGACGACTCGCTGATGACCCTGCGTGAGGACTTCGAGGCCGTCTGCCGCGGGCTGATCGAGCGCGACTACGACCTGGAGTGGAGCATCAACGCCCGCACCAGCGAGATCGACGCGGAGATCCTGGCGCTCATGCGGCGCGCGGGCTGCTGGCAGATCAGCTTCGGCGTGGAGAGCGGCAGCTGGGAGATCCTCAAGCGCATCAAGAAGGCCGCCACGCCAGCCATGCAGGCCCGCGCCCTGGAGCTCACGCGCGCGGCCGGCATCAAGAGCAACGCCTACATCATCATCGGCTTCCCGGGAGAGACGCACGAGACCCTGCGCGAGACCGAGCAGTTCTTGAAGACGGTGCCCATCGACACCCTGCGCCTGACCTACTTCACGCCGTTCCCCAACACGGACATCACGGCTGACCTGGGAGGGCAGGGCGAGCTGGTGGCCGACTGGACCCGGCTCAACTTCTACAACATCGCGTACATCCCCAACGGCCTCACGGCAAAGGACCTGGAGCGCGCCTACCGCCGCATCATGATGCGCTTCTACCTGAGCCCGCGGGTGCTGCGCTCGTTCCTGCCGCACCTGGTGGTGCCGCGCAAGGCGGCGGCGCTCATGCGCGGCACGTTCGGCCTGGGCAAGCTGCTGCTGTCGGGGCCCGGCGCACCCGACGGCTCGAAGTGCTCCTCCTGAGGCCATGCGCACCCGCAACCTGATCCGTCTGGACGCGGTGCTCGGGCTGCCGCTCTGCGCCCTGGCGTCGGCCGCCTGCATGCTGGTGCGTCTGGCGCGCCCGCTGCGGCGCGTGCCCCTGCCTGCGCCCCGGACCATCCTCGTGACCAAGTTCCTGGGGCTGGGGTCGGTGCTGCTGGCCACGCCGCTGCTGCGCCGGCTGGCCCAGGCCTACCCCGAGGCGCGCATCGTGTTTCTGACCTTCGAGGCCAACGCGCAGCTGGCCCGGCGCCTGCCCTGCGTGCATGAGGTCGTGGTGGTGCCCACCGGCGGCGGCAGCGTGGGCCTGCTGCTCGCCGCCCCGCGCCTGCTGCTGCGCTTGCGAGCTCAGCGCTTCGACCTGGCCCTCGATCTGGAGTTCTACTCGCGCCTCAGCAACCTGGTCAGCTGGGGCTCGGGCGCCAAACGACGCACGGGCTTCTTCGTGCGCGCGCGCTGGCGCGGCAGCCTGCTCACGGACCCGGTCTACTTCAACTCGACCCTGCCCTACGGCGAGGCCGTGTTGGCGCTGCTGCGTCCCCTGGGCCTCGAACCGGGCGAGCAGCACGAACTGCAGGGCCCTGAGTGGAGCGCCGACGAGGAGCAGGCGGCCAGGAGCCGGCTGGAGACCCTGGGCGTGCCGGGCGAGGGCAGCTTGGTCCTGATCAACCCCAACGCCTCCGATTTGTGCGTCGAGCGTCGCTGGCCCGCCGAGCGCTTCGCCCAGCTGGTGGCGCGCTTCGGCGACGAGATCGCCCACGCAGACCGCTTCATCTTCATCGGCGCGGAGGCCGACCGCGGCTCGGTGCGCGAGGTGCTGGCCGGCGTGCCCGCTCAGGTGGCCGCGCGCTGCGTCGATCTGGCCGGGCGCACCAGCCTGCTGGAACTGTCAGTGCTGCTGAGTCGCGCGGCCCTGCTGGTGACCAATGACAGCGGTCCGCTGCACCTCGCGGCCGCCCTGGGCGTGCCCAGCGTCAGCCTGTTCGGGCCCGAGACGCCCGCGCTCTACGGGCCCGTGGGCCCGCGCCATCTGGTGTTCTACGCCGGCTACTGGTGCTCGCCATGCCTATCCGTCTACAACGCCAAGATCGCCATGTGCAACGGGGAGAACGAGTGCATGCGCCACATCAGCCTGGATGACGTGGTGCGAGGCACGGCCCGCTTCTGTCGGCAGGTGGTCGGCCTTGCGGCCCCGGCCCAGCGGCGCGGCGCGGAGGCCCGAGCGTGACCCGGCGCGTGTTGCTGCTGGTGCCGCCCGCGCAGGGCGTGGTCATCCGCGACTACTACTGCAGCAAGACCAGCCAGGCCAACTACCTGCACCCGCCGATCGACCTGAGCGTGCAGGGCGGCTGGCTGCGTGAGCACGGCATGCAGCTCACCCTGCTCGACGCCACCGTCGAGCGCCTGACGCCGGAGGCGGCCCTGTCCCGAGCGCTGGCGGCGCGGCCCGACGCCGTGCTGGCCCTGGTGGGGGCCGTGTCCTGGGAGCAAGACGGCGCGTTCCTGGCGCAGCTGCACGCGCGCAGCGACGCGCCGATCTTCGCCAGCGGCGACCTCTTCATGGCGGACGCGGCGGGCAGCCTGGAGCGCGATCCGTTCCTGGCCGGCGTGCTGACCGACTTCATGAGCGAGGATCTGGCCCGGCACCTCGACGGCGAGGCGCCAAAGGACGGCGCGCTGGTGCTGCGAGGCCAGGCGCCGCGTGCGCGCCCGCGTGCCACGGGCGCCCGCGACATTCCCGTGCCCGCGCACGACCTGTTCGTGGGCCTGCCCTATCGCTACGCCTTCTCGCGCGCCTACCCCATGGCCAGCGTGTGCATGGGCTACGGCTGCCCGTACACCTGCTCGTTCTGCATCACCGGCGAGCTGGGCGTGTCCGTACGCAGCGCCCACAACGTGCTGGCCGAGCTGCTCGCGCTCAAGCGCTTGGGGGTCAAGCAGCTCTTCGTGCAAGACCAGTGCTTCGGGCTGCCGCGACGACCCTACGACGAGCTGCTGGACACCATGATCGAGGCCGACCTGGGGCTGGGTTGGTGGACCTTCACGCGCGTGGACGTCATCGACCGCCCGCTGCTGGAGCGCATGGCTGCCGCCGGCTGTCACACGCTGATCATGGGGGTGGAGTCGGCCGACGCCGAGATCCTGGCCAGGCACCGCAAGGGCTACGGCCCCGAGCTGGTGATGCGGGCCTTCGCGCTGGCGGAGGAGGTGGGCCTGCGCACCGCGGCCACCTTCATCCTGGGACTACCCGAGGAGACCGAGGACTCCGTCCGGCGCACGATCGAGCTGGCCTGCTCGCTGCCCGCCGACTACGCGTCGTTCAACGTGGCCGTTCCACGCGCCGGCACACGCCTGCGTGAGCGCGCCCTGCAAGCGGGGCTGTTCAACGCCGAGCAGGTGGTCATGGACCAGTCGGGCTTTGCGCCCACCCAACTGGCCCGCGACTTTTCGACCGAGGACGTCATGCGCTGGCGTCGCCGCGCGGTGGCGTCCTTCTACCTGCGGCCGAGCTATCTCTGGCGTCGGCTGCGCCACCTGCGCACGCCCACCGAAGCGCTCAGCCAGGCGCGCGAGGCCTGGATGCTGCTTCGGAATCTGGCCCTGCGGTGAGCTCACCCGGGGTGACGGGGCGCACAAGCGGCGAGCCCGGCCGGGCCCGGTCACCAGGCCGCGCCGAGGCGCTAGCGCTCGCGTTCGTGCTGCTGGCGGCGCTGGGCTTCCGTTTGCTGGCGCAGGCAGGCTTCGACGAGCACCCGCGCAGCTTTGCGCCCCTGGTGGACAGCGAGGCCTACCTGTTGCAGGCCCTGCGCGTGGCCGACGGCGAGCCGCTGGTGGCTGGCGTGACCTTCCAGGCCCCGCTCTACCCTTGGCTGCTGGGCTGGACGCTGCGCTTGTCGGGCGTGCCGGGCGTCTCGGACGTGGAGCGTCTGGGCGCCGTGCCGCCCAAGGTCGTGGCCCGCGCCGTCGCCGTGGGTCAGCGCTTCAACCACGCCCTGGGCCTGGCGCTGGTGCTGCTGTTGTGGCGCGTGGGGCGCGCGCTGTTCTCGCCCGCGGCGGGGCTGTGGGCCGCGGGGCTGGCCGCCCTGAGCAGCCCGTTCGTGTACTACGAGGGGCACCTGCTCAAGGTCTCGCTGTCGCTGTTGGTGCTGCCGCTGGCGGTGTTGCTGGCGCAGCGTGCGCTGGGCTGCGCGCGCGCGCGCGCCTGGATCTGGGTCGGGCTCTGCCTGGGCCTGGGCGGCATGGTGCGCGGCAACATGTACCTGCTGGCCTGGGGCGGGGCGGCCCTGCTGGTGCTCGCGGGGCTGCGCGCGCGGCGTCTGCGCTCGGGGTTGGCGGGCGCCGCCTGGCTGGTGTTGGGTCTGGGCCTGGCCCTGTCGCCGCTGGTGCTGCGCAACTCGCTGGTGGCTGGCCACCCGGTCTGGGCCACGGCGGCGGGGGGCACAGCCTTCTTCTTGTGCAACCACGCGGGCAACGACACGGGCCTGATCGAACACACGGCGCTCAACCGCCAGGTGCCTCGCTACGAGCAGCGCGACTGGCAGGCGGGCGCCGAGCGCGCGCTGGGGCGCACGCTGAACGCGGCCGAGGTCTCGCAGCACTGGATGGGCGCGGCGCTCGACGACATCCGCGCGGGGCCGGGGCGCTGGCTCACCCTGGAGCTGCGCAAGCTGGGCCTGCTGTTCTCGCGCTATGAGGCGCCGGACAACACGCTGGTGGCGCTGGGCGAGGCCGAGCTGCCGCTGCTGGCGCGCACGCCCTCTCGTTGGGAGCTGGTGTTGCCCCTGGCGCTGGTGGGCCTGGCCCTGGCCTGGCGTCAGCGCGGGGGGCGACGGCAGGAGCAGGGCCCCGGCCCGGGGGGCGGATCCCATGCCGAGCACGGCGACGAGCGGCAAGCGGGGCCCGCCTCGGGCCGAGCCGGCGGACGTGCGGTCCTGGTCTGGGCCAGCGTCGGCTACGGCGCGAGCCTGGCTGTGTTCATCGTGACCTCACGCTTCCGCATGCCGCTCGAGCCGCTGGGCATGCTCTGGGCTGGATTCGCCCTGGCCAGCCTGCCGGCGATCCTGCGCGAGCCCCTGCGCACGCGTCTGGCCCTGGCCGCGTGGCTGGTGCTGGGCCTGCTCCTGGGCCGGATGTCTGAGGGGCCGCTGGGCCCGCTCGATCGTCGTGAGCTGGCCAGCCACCTCAGCGTGCGTTACCTCAACCGGGCCGTGCTGGCGCGGGAGCAGGGCGATCTTCCGGCGGCGCGCGCCGACCTCGACCAGGCCGCCCGCGTGGCCCATGCCGTCCAACTGGCCGCCCCCGCGGTGCTGGTGGAGCAAGCCACCCTGGACCGTGCCGAGGCCCTGCGCGCCCGGGCTGCCGGTGACGCCGCGGCGGCTCAGGCTGCCCTCAAGCTGGCCGGTCGTCGTCTCGCCGAGGCGCTACGCCTGTCCTCCGACCACGGCCCGGCGCGCCGGCTGACAGGCCTGCTGGCCTATGACGCGGGGCGCTGTGAGCAAGCCAGCGCCCACTTCGAAGGCGCCTTGGCCGCCGTTCCGGGTGACCGTGAGGCGCGCCAGTACCTGTGCTTGTCGCTGCTCGAGCTGCAGCGCTGGGGCCCGGCCAGCGCTCAGGCGCGCCAACTGATCGACGCGGCGCCCGAGGACGAGGTCGGCCACGGGCTGCTGGCGTTGGCCCTGCTGGGAGCCGGCGATCAGCGCGGCGCCCAGGCGGCACTTGAAAGCTACGACCGGCTCGCCAGCATGAGGGATGCCGCCGGCCTGGTCCGGCGCCTGCCCGAGCAGCCCGCCTTCTCCCGTCTGAGGTCCTCGCCCTGAGCCCGTCCCCGAGCCGTCCCCTGGTCTGCCTGCTCCGCTTGGCGCTGCTGTCCGCGCTGCCTGGGCTGAGCGCCTGCGGCGCCGACGTGCCGGCTCCCAGCGAGCCCTTCGTGCCCCAGGCGCTGGCGCTGGCGCCCATGCTCTGCGGCCGCTCGAGCTGCGACACGATCCTGGAGGTGAACGGCGGCGGCGTGGCCCTGTTCGACGCGGACGACGACGGCGACCTCGACCTGCTGCTGGTGGTGCCCGGGCCCTATCCCACACACGCGGATCCGGGCGCCGGCTCCAACAGGCTGTACCGCAACGACGGCGACTTCGTGTTCGTGGACGTGACGCCAGGCAGCGGCGTGGACGTGCCGGGCTTCTGCAACGGCGTGGCGGTGGGGGACGTGGACCGCGACGGTCGCCGTGACGTCTATCTCACGCGCCACGGGCCCAACGTGCTGTTGCACAACGAGGGCGGGCTGCGCTTCTCGGTGGTGCCGGCAGAGCAGGCCGCCGCCGGCGACGCCTGGAGCACCTCGGCCGTGTTCCTGGATGCCGACCTCGACGGCGACCCGGACCTGTACGTGGTCAACTACCTGGAGCTCGACCCGAGCGACCCGCCGCTGGACGGGGAGCACGGGCGCAGCTGCCGCTGGAAGGGCATGCCGGTCATGTGCGGACCCGAGGGCCTGCCGCCCCAGGCCGACCGCTACTACCGCAACGACGACGGCGTGCTGGTGGAGGCCACCGCCGCGGCAGGCTTCGAGGCTCGCGCGTCCTACGGCCTGGGCTGCATCGACGGCGACTTCAACGGCGACGGCTGGCCCGACGTCTACGTCAGTAACGACTCCATGCCCAACTTCCTGTTCAGCAGCGAGGGCGGCGGGCGCGTGATCGAGCGCGGCATGCTCTCGGGCACCGCGCTCAGCGTGCGCGGCCGCGAGCAGGCCGGCATGGGCCTGGCCGTCGCCGACGTGGAGGGCGACGGGGACGAGGACCTGCTCGTGACCAACTTCTCCATGGAGTCCAACGCGCTGTACCTGAATGGGGGGCGAGGGCGCTTCGCGGACCAAGCGGGGCCCGCGGGCGTGAGCGGCGCGTCGCTGCCGCTGCTGGGCTGGGGCGCGGCCTTCGTTGATGTGGACCACGACGGGGACGTCGACCTGATCACCGCCAACGGCCACGTCTATCCCCAGGCCGACGCAGAGGGCACGGACACGAGCTGGCCCCAGCCCGACCTGCTGCTGCTGAACGACGGGGCCGGGCGCTTCGAGTCCACCCCGTGGGCCGGTGATGTGCCCTCGGTCAGCCGCGCCCTGGCCAGCGGTGACCTGAACGATGACGGCGTGCTCGATCTGGTGCTGCTCCCTCGCGCGGGGCCCGTGCTGCTGTATCGCGGCACGGGCCTGGGGCGCCCGTCGCTCCAGGTCGATCTGGCCGGCCCGCCGGGCAACCCGGACGGCGTGGGCACGGTGCTGCGCTTCACCGACGAGCAGGGCACGCGCATGTCCCGGGTGCGCGTGAGCAACGGCTATCAGGCCGTGGGCGACCCGCGGCCCGTGTTCGGCTGGCGCGGCCCCGGCACGCTGGAGCTGCTCATGCCTGACGGACAGTCGTTCACGCGCGCCGTGGCGCGGCCCGGGCGCCTGGCCCTGTCGATCGCCGCCCCATGAGCGCGCGCTGCGGAACGCTCGCTCGCAGCGCGTTGGCGCTGGCGCTCTTGGCAGCCTGCGGTCCCGCGCCCGCGCCCGGGCGCGACGAGGCGACGGCGGGAGCTGGCTCGCCAGGCGAGGCCGTGGGCGCCGAGGCCTTGGTGGCGGGCGAGCCGGCGTTCGGCCCCGAGCCCGGCGCCCCCGAGCCGCCACTGGACGAGCAGGACCTGGCCCTCGTGATCGCCTCCGAGCGGGCGCTGGTCTCCGGCCAGCCCGAGGCGGTCGAGGGGCTGCTGGCGCCGCTGCTGGCGCGCGAGCGTCCGCCGGCCAAGGCGCTCTTCGATGCGGCCTGGGCCGACTACCAGCTGCAGCGCTACGGCGAGTGCGTGGCGCGTATGCAGCGCGCCCTGAGCTATGACCCCAGCCTGCGCGCGAGCGCGCGGGTGCTGGGCTTCTCGCACTACAAGCTGGGCGCCTACGACGCCGCGCGCCAGGCCTTCGTGTTCATCGTGGAGGCGCGGCCGGACGACCACCGCGCCTGGTACGGGCTGGGGCAGGTGGAGCTCACGCTGGGGCGCTTGGCCCAGGCGCGGCCCGCCATCGAGCGCGCGCTGGCCCTGTCGCCTGACTACCTCAAGGCGCGGCACGCCCTGGCGCGCCTGGCCCACGCCGAGGGCGACGACCAGGCTGCGCTGGAGGCGGCGCAGTGGGTGCTCGCGCGGCAGCCGTCTCACGACGAGGCCCTGTACCTGCTGTCCCAGGTGCTGGCCAGCCTGGGTGACGAGCAGCGCTCCAGCGAGGTGGCGCAGCGCTGGCGCGAGGTCTACGCCGCGCGCGATCGGGTGGGTGTGCTGCAGCGTCGCGTCGCCGAGGGTGAGGACGCCCCCGAGTTGTTCTTGGCCATGGCCCAGGAATTCATGCTCATGGGCGACCTGGGAGAGGCGCGGCGGGTGCTGCGCGCCGGCCTGGCTCGCCACCCGGCCGACGCGGCGCTGCAGCGACAGCTGCTGCCGCTGCTGGACGCGAGCGCCCCTGGCGACGACGGTACGACACGCTGAGGTGCGCTCGCGCTACCATCGCGCCGCCCCGCTGAGCCCCCGTAGAGAGCATCGCTCCGTGACCCGACCGCACCTTCGTCGCACCCGTATCGTCGCCACCCTGGGCCCGGCCAGCCAGTCGCCCGCCGCCATCGGGCGACTGATCAAGGCCGGCGTCGACGTGGTCAGGCTCAACTTCTCGCACGGCACGCAGGCGTCCCACCGGCAGGTGGTGGAGGACGTGCGCGCGGTGGCCGCGGCGCTGGATCGCCCCGTGGCCATCCTGCAGGATTTGCGCGGACCCAAGATGCGCGTGGGCTTGATCGAAGGCGACTCGGTCGACCTGCACTCCGGGCGTGAGGTGCGGCTCAGCGAGCGCCGCAGCGTCAGCACCGAGCAGCGCCTCAACGTCGAGGCGGCCGGCGCCATCGCGCGCCTGGCTCCGGGCGATGTGGTGCGCCTGGCGGACGGCCTGATCGAGCTGCGCGTGCTGGAGCTCGAGGACGGCGGCGTGCGCTGCACCATCGTGCACGGAGGCGTGCTGCGCAGCCGGCAGGGTGTCAATATCCCGGGCGTCGACCTGGGCGTGTCCGCGCTCACCCGCAAGGACCGCAATGACCTGGCCTTCGGTCTCAAGCTGGGCGTGGATGCGGTGGCGCTGTCCTTCGTGCGCGAGGCCGCGGACGTGCTCGCGCTCAAGCGCGTGGTCAAGCGCCTGGGCGCGCCCGAGCCCTTCATCGTGTCCAAGATCGAGCGAGCAGACGCGCTCGATCACCTGGACGAGATCCTGGAGGAGTCGTCGGGCGTGATGGTGGCGCGCGGCGACCTGGGCGTGGAGATCGGGTTCCACAAGGTGCCGGCCGCGCAGCAGCTGATCATCGAGACCGCGCGCCGGGCTAACAAGCCGGTCATCACGGCCACGCAGATGTTGGAGTCGATGATCGAGCGTCCCACGCCCACGCGGGCTGAGGTCTCCGACGTCGCCTGGGCCGTGTCGGAAGGCACGGACGCGCTCATGCTCTCGGGCGAGACGGCCGTGGGCAGGTACCCCGTGGAGGCCGTGCGTGTGCTGGACACCGTGGCGCGCGAGTCCGAGCTGCAGCGCCCCGGGCAGCCGCTCTGGCGGCGCTCGGACGAGGCCGACCTGGACGTGCCGCAGGCCGTGTGCCGTGCCGCCCGCGTCGTGGCTCGCTCGGTGGGGGCCGCCGCCGTGCTGGCCTTCACCGAGTCGGGTCGCACGGCCAGCCTGCTGGCCAGCCAGCGCGTGGCGCGCAGGTGCTATGGCTTCACGCCGGACGAGCGCACCTGGCGCAGCATGCGCATGCTCTGGGGCATCGAGCCCATGCTCATGAGCCGTCACGATTCGGTGAACGCGATGTTGGCCCAGGCCGAGCAGATGCTGCGCGAGCGCCGGCTGGTCAAGCGCGGTGACCGCCTCGTGATCATCTGCGGCGAGATGGTGGACAAGGGCTCCACCAACTCGATCCACGTGCGCGAGGTGGGCATCTTCCAGGAGCCGCCTCAGCGCAAGCGGAAGAAGCGCGCCAAGGCCAGGCCCTGACCCTGGTAGGCCGAGTCCTCGCCGCCGTACAGGTGTTGGCAGGTGGAGCTGGTGCGCGAGTAGCGCAGGCGGTAGAGCGGCTGGCCGTGCTCCACCCGGAAGGGCACGTCGTGGGCGCGCACCTCGAGTACGGCCCGGGCGCCGTCCGGGCTCTGGTGCCCCCAGCCGAAGCCGGGGTCGAAGAAGCCTGCGTAGTTGGTGCGCAGCTCGCCCAGGGCGATGTCCCATGGGATCATCTCCGCCGCCAGGTCCGGCGGCATGGCGATGCGCTCGGAGCCGGCCAGCAGCGTGAAGACTTCGGGCTGCAGCACCAAGCTGCCGTCGGGATCGGCGTGCACGGGCTCGAACCACGGGGCCGGGTGTCGCGCTTCGGTGTCGGTCAGGTCGAGCATGGGCGCGTCGCAGCGCGCGCGCCAGCCGATGGGGTCGCCGGCGCGCTCCGGCCGTAGCGACAGGCCCAGGAGCAGGCAGCTGTGCTCCAACCCCAGGGCCTCGCCGCCCAGGAGCAGACCGTCGCTGGCCACGCGCGCGGCCAGGGTCTCGTCACTCAACAGGTGCCGGCCGCGCACCAGCCGCAGCTGGTTCAGGCGCGTGCCGGTGGCCACCGCGACGTCGAAGCTGCGCGGCAGCACCTCCAGCCAGAGCGGCCCGCGGTAGCCGGCGGGGATGTCGTCGAAGCGGTCGTTGCGGTCGCTGAGGGTGCGCGTGAAGACGTCCACGCGACCGATGGATGAGCGTGGGTTGGCGCGCCCCGCGATGTCGGCGGGCAGGTCCAGCGACTCGAGCAACGGCACCAGGTAGACCCGGCCCCGACGCAGCACGGCGCCCCGGGTCAGATCGAGGCGTGCCGTGGCCAGCGAGCGCGCCACCTGCTCCACGGGCTGCCCGCGTGGGAGGAAGGCGGCGGGCAGCTCCCAGGCCTCGCTCCCCAGCCGCAGGTCCAGGGTGGTGGGCTGGCGTTGGACGTCCAGGATGGGCACGGCGGCGCTGATGGCGCCTTGATCCAGCAGTTGGCCGAGGTCGCCGTGCGTGAGGATGCCGCCGCCGTCGCTGTCCATGCCTTGCCCCTCCCGCTCCGGACGGTTAGAACCACGCGGATGAAAGTCCATGAGTATCAGGCCAAGGCCCTGTTCCGCGAGGCCGGAATTCCGGTCCCGGAGGGTGTGGTGGTCACCAGCGTCGATCAGGCGCAGGCGGCCTACGAGCAGCTCGGTGGCGAGCTGGCGGTGATCAAGGCGCAGATCCATGCCGGCGGGCGCGGCAAGGGCGGCGGCGTCAAGCTGGTGCGCTCCGTCGCCGAGGCCCGGCAGGCCGCCGACGACATCCTGGGCATGTCCCTGGTGACGCATCAGACCGGCCCCGAGGGCCAGCTGGTCAAGACCGTGCTGGTGGAGGCGGGCTGCTCCATCGCGCACGAGTACTACCTGGGCATCACGCTGGACCGGCGATTGGGCAAGCCGGTGCTGATGGCCAGCACCGAAGGGGGCGTCGAGATCGAGATCGTGGCCGCGGCCACGCCCGAGAAGATCCTCAAGGCGGAGATCAACCCGCTGGTGGGCCTGGAGCCCTGGCAGGGGCGCACCCTGGCCTATGGGCTGGGTCTGCCGGCCGGCGCCATCCGTCCGGCCTGCGCCGTGTTCAAGCAGCTGGTCGACATGTTCCTGGCGACCGACGCCTCGCTGGTGGAGGTCAACCCGCTGGTGCTCACGCCCAGCGATGAGATCGTGGCGTTGGACGGCAAGGTCAACTTCGACTCCAACGGCCTGTTCCGCCACCCGGACATCGTCGCGCTGCGTGATGTCGACGAAGAGGACCCGCGCGAGGCCGAGGCGGCCGCCGCCGGTCTGACGTACATCGCGCTGGACGGAAGCATCGGCTGCCTGGTCAACGGCGCCGGGCTGGCCATGGGCACCATGGACACCATCAAGCTGGCGGGCGGCGAGCCGGCCAACTTCCTGGACGTGGGCGGGGTTGCCACGGCCGAGCAGGTCACGGCGGCGTTCAAGATCATCCTGAGCGACTCCAACGTGAAGGCCATCCTGGTGAACATCTTCGGCGGCATCATGAAGTGCGACGTGATCGCCGAAGGCATCCTGGCGGCGGCCAAGGAGGTGGGCATCAGCCTGCCGCTGGTGGTGCGCCTCGAGGGCACCAACGTCGACCGCGGACGGGAGCTGTTGGAGTCCAGCGAACTCGCGATCATCAGCGCCTCCGACCTGGCCGACGCTGCGGCCAAGGCGGTCGAGGCGGCTGCGGCAGGGAGCCCGGCATGAGCATCCTGATCAACAAGGAGACGCGCCTGCTGACCCAGGGCCTGACCGGCTCCACGGGCATGTTCCACACCAAGCAGGCCATCGAGTACGGCACCCGCGCCGTGGGCGGCGTGACGCCCGGCAAGGGCGGCACCACCGTCCTGGGTGTGCCCGTCTTCGACACCGTGGCCGAGGCCGTGGACGAGACCGGCGCCAACGCGTCGGTCATCTACGTGCCGCCGCCCTTCGCGGCCGACGCCATCCTCGAGGCCGCCGGCGCGGGCATCGAACTGGTGGTGGCCATCACCGAGGGCATTCCGGTGCTGGACATGATGCGCGTGAAGAGCGAGCTGGCCGGCAGCGGCACGCGGCTGGTGGGCCCCAACTGCCCCGGTGTCATCACTCCGGGCGAGTGCAAGATCGGCATCATGCCGGGGTACATCCACGCCAAGGGCAAGGTGGGCGTGCTCTCGCGCTCCGGCACCTTGACCTACGAAGCGGTCTGGCAGCTGACCACCCTGGGCCTGGGCCAGAGCACCTGCGTGGGCATCGGCGGCGACCCGGTCAACGGCACCGACTTCATCGACGTGCTGAAGATGTTCCAGGCGGACGCGGGCACCGAGGCCGTGGTCATGATCGGGGAGATCGGCGGCACCGCCGAGGAGCAGGCGGCCGACTACATCCAGGAGCATATGACCAAGCCCGTGGCGGCGTTCATCGCCGGCTCCACCGCCCCTCCCGGCAAGCGCATGGGGCACGCGGGGGCCATCATCTCCGGCGGTGCGGGCGCGGCGTCCGACAAGATCGCGGCGCTGCGCGGCGCCGGGGTCACCATGGCCGACACGCCCTCCGCCATCGGGACCGCCATGCAGAGCGCCATGCGCCAGGCGGGCGTCGCCGCGCGGGACTGAAGCCCCACAGCCCGTGGCTCCACGCTGGGCGCCGGCCCTGGGCCGGGGTTTGACGTTGCGGCGTAGAGTCATGAGCACCCCAGGCCCTATACTGGTCCCCTGTTCCTCTGGGAGTCGCCACCTTGCTGCCTCCATCTCTGCTGGCCTTCGCCATTCCTGGTGGATGGGAGTGGATCCTGATCCTCGCGGTGGTGTTGGTGCTGTTCGGCAACCGCATCCCGGGCGTAGCCCGTTCGCTTGGCTCCGGCATCAACGAGTTCAAGGCCGGCTTACGCGAAGGCGAGGCCGGGGAGGACGACAAAGACACCTCGGCCTCGGACAACGACAAGGACGGGAGCGACCCAGGCAAGTGAGCCGCGGCGAGCCTTCTCTCTCTGCGTTGGTGCTGGCGGGCGGGCTCGCCCGGCGCCTGGGCGGCAGCAAGGCCCTGCGCACCGTGGGTGGCGTGGCCATGCTGGAGCGCGTGCTGCGGCTGGCGCGCGAGGTCTCCGACGAGCTGCTGCTGCTGCGCGGCGAGCGCGAGCTGGACGTGCCCGGGACGCGGCACCTGGCCGACGCGCCGGGCGTGCCGGGGCCGATGGGCGCGGTGCTGTCGGGGCTGTCCCAGGCGCGCCATGCCTGGTGCCTGCTGCTGCCCTGCGACCTGCCCTATGGCGACGCGGCGCTGGTGGAGCGCCTGCGAGACGTGGCCAAGCACACCAGCGCCGACGCCGTGCTGCTCGAAGACCCCCACGGTCTGCAACCCTTTCACGGCCTGTATCGCACGGCGCCTGCCCGCGCCGCCGCAGAGGCCTACGCGGCGAGTGGCGGTCGTGCCTTGCGCGGCTGGATCGACCGGCTGGAGCTGGCGCGCGTGCCGGCGCCGGCCGACGGGCTGCCGCTGCTGGACGTGGACACCCCCGCTGACCTCGCGCGCGCCCGGAGACTCTCGCCGTCATGAGCCTGCTCGCAAGAGACATCATGGAGCCGGTGCTGGAGGGCATGGCCGAGACCGACCGCATCCTGCGGGAGGAGATCCTGACGGACCACGCCGAGTCGGTGCTGGCCTTGATGGAGCACGTGAGCCAGTTCTCCGGCAAGCGCCTGCGCCCGGCCATGGTGCACCTGTGCGGCGGCCTGGTGGGCAGCCACGCCCACGAGCTGGCCACCATCGGGGCCATGCTGGAGGCCCTGCACATGGCCACGCTGCTGCACGACGATGTGCTCGACCGCGCCGACGTGCGGCGCAAGGTGCCGACCCTCAACGCGCTGCACGGCAACGAGGTGCCGGTGTTGCTGGGCGACATGATCTACGCGCGCACCTTCGACCTCTCGCTCAAGCTGCCCACGCTGGTGGCGGCCCGCGAGATGTCGCTCATGACGCAGAACCTGTGCCGTGGCGAGATCGACCAGAACTTCTTCAAGTTCGACGGCCACCCCGATGAAGAGCGCTACTTCAGCGTGATCAAGGCCAAGACCGCGTCCATGTTCAAGAGCTCCTGTTTCCTGGGCATCCACTACGGCGGTGGCTCGGACAGCCAGGCTCACACCATGGCCTGCTTCGGCATCGACCTGGGCGTGGCCTTTCAGATCATCGACGACTGCCTCGACGTGGTGGGCGATGAGCGCGTGGCCGGCAAATCACTGGGCACGGACCTCGAGACGGGCAAGGTGACCCTGCCGGTGATCCGCCTGGCGCAGGGGCTGGACGCCGCCGGCGTGGGCAAGCTGAGCGAGCTGCTCAATGACCCCGACCCCGGAGACCGCCGCGCGCGCCTGTGCGATGAGTTCCCGCTGGAGGCGGCCGTGCGCACCTGCCATCAGGAGGCGGACCGCTTCCTGCACGGATGCCTCGAGACTCTGGCGGACTTCCCCGACGGGGTCGAGCGCCAGAGCTTGATGGACCTGTGTTCATTCGTGCTCGAACGTTCCTACTGAGGAGCCGGCGTCGGCCGGAGTGACTCGCGGTGGCTTTCCGACCCCAGTGGTACGACAACGAGCAGAAGCCCCGGTTTGGTGGCTCGGGTGGCATCCGAGACTGGTCGGGCCTGCGCATCATCCTGACGCTGACCTTCGGCATGTACTTGGCGCAGCTCATGTTCGGGAGCCGCGGCAGCGCGGACCGCGTGGGCGTGTTGGGCGATCTGCTGGCCCTGCGCGCCTGGCTCCCGGGCACGTATGATCCGATCGCGGACGTGACCACAGACGGGCCCTTCAATCTGCTGTTTCCGTTGCAGCTCTTCAGCTACATGCTGGTGCACGCGGTGGACAGCTTGGGCCACGTGGGCTTCAACATGCTCTACCTGTGGTTTCTGGGGCGCGAGCTGGAGGCCGTGCTGGGGCGCGCGAGTTTCCTGCGGCTGTACGTCAGCGCGGGCGTGGTGGGCGGCTTGGCGCAGTGGGGCTTCAGCCTGGCGCAAGGCGACCCGACCCCGGTGCTGGGAGCCTCGGGCGCGGTCTACGGCGTCATGGCGCTCTACGCCCTGCGCTGGCCGCGGCGCACCATGATCATCTTCCCGATCTTCATCCCCATCCCGATCATCTACCTGTTGGGCTTCAAGGTGGCCTCGGACCTGCTCGGCTTCATGTCGGGTGCCGCGGACGTTGCCTTCCTGGCGCACCTGGGAGGCGCGGCCGTGGGCGCGCTCTGGTTCCGGCGCGGTGACGTGCTGGCGCGGGCGCAGGCCGGCCTCCGGCGTCACAAGACCGAGAAGGTCGCCGCGGTTGAGTCCGAGGGCCGCCGGGAAATGGACCGCATCCTGCGCAAGATCCAGGCCAGCGGGCTGGCGTCCCTCTCCAACGAAGAGCGCAGCTTCCTGAACCGGCGCAGCCAGGAGCTGCGGCAGCGCAAGACCTGAGCGCGGCTCCACGCTACGATCAGCAGCTGACCCACCCGTCCGTGAGGCTGTCATGACGCTCCCATCGATCCGTTCCGGCTTGGTCCTGATCTTCGCCGCCCTGATGGCGCTGGCCGCGGCCCTGCCGCTCGAGGATGTGGTGGCCCCGCCATCGCTCGATGAGTTCTGGAAGCGCTGGGTGGAGGCCAAGTCGTCCAACGAGGATGACGAGCTCGACAAAGTCGTGCGGCGCTACCGCTCCGACGCCGACACCATGCTCAACGTGCTGCTGGACGACATCAGCAAGGCGGATGAGCAGGAGCTCTACTTCGAGATCCGCTTGCTGGCCTGGAGCCTCGACCGCGTCGATCGCGGCGAGCGCTTCATCAGCCGCGCGCGCTTCGTGATCGACCTCGACATGTTCGGGCGCGGCCGCCGGGCCATCGCCATGGGGCGTTTCGAGACCGCGATCGGCCTGGAGGCCGAGGCAAGGATCGAGCTCTCCGACGAGAGCTGGCGTGCCGTGCTGCGCGAGTTCGACGGGGCCGCCCAGGCCTTCGCGGACGTCAACGACGTCGAGTTCGAGATCTTCTGCCACCTGCAGTCGGCGCAGGTCGAATTCACGCGCCAGCGCCTGTGGCACCAGGGTCAGTACATGAAGCTGGTCCTGGCCCTGGCGCAGGGGCAGTCGCTGCACTCGGATGCAGAGAAGCTGGCGGGCGACACGCTGGAGGCCATCCGCACCCGGGGGATCGATCCTGACGGGCCGGAGACCACGGCGCTCCCGGGCGCCGCCGGCGGCGAGGGCGAGGGCGAGAGCAGCGGGACGGGGGGCCGCGCGCTCACCAGCTTCGTGCCCAACAGCGAGCCGCAGACGTTTCAGCTCACGCTCCAGACCCCCAAGAAGGGGCTGCCCAAGCTGCCCCTGCCGAGCTTCTATCAGTTTGACCAGTACCAGCTCTGGCAGCAGACCTGGATCGATCTCGAGGGCCCGGGTGAGTTCGACTATCTGCGCGGTGGCCGCTGGCGTCCGGACGGCGACTCCTGGAGCCTGAGCCGGGACGGCATCGAGACGTTCCTGATCGACTCGAACGGCGACGGGGAGGCGGACGCGCGCTTCGCGGGCAGCTCCACGCCCACGCGGGTCGAGCTCACCAGCAGCAAGGGGCGCACCTGGCCCATCATGGTGTGCACGCTGGGGCTGGGCGAGCTCATGTTCGACAGCGCCTTCAACTACGCGCCCACGGAGGATGGCGCGCGCGTGCGCTTCTTCCTGGCCAGCTACTGGGAGGGCAAGGTGCAGGGTGAGACCTGGAGGGTCTTCGACTGCAACATGGACGGCGTCTTCGGCGTGGGCTGGGAGAACTTCGACGACCTGGTCACGGACTACTCAGACGACGAGCACGTGACCTGGTTCGAGCCCGATGGTGTGCAGATCGGGCGGGCCAAGAAGGCCATCCCGCTCTCGTCGGTCATGCCGGTGGACGACACGTTCTATCGCGTGACCCAGGACCCAGAGCAGGAGACGCTCACGCTGCAGGAGATGAACCTGGCCACGGGCGAACTGCAGCTCGAGCTCGACTACAAGGTGCAGCCCAGCCACTTGGTGGTGCGAGAGGTCGACAAGCTCGAGGGGGCGTACTTCGACATCCTGCCCGCCCGCAGGGGCCAGCCCGTTACGCTGCCGGTGGGCACCTATCAGTTCTGCTTGGGGCGCATCGCCAAGGGTTCCAAGACCAACCAGGACCAGGTGCGCATCTACGCGGGCAGGGCGCAGCCCTTCAAGATCGAAGCGGGCGAGACCACCGAGCTGGCCTTCGGCGCGCCCTACGACCTGACCTTCAAGGTCACGCAGGACGGCCAGGAGAGCGTGCTGGACACGCGCTCCATGCGCGTCTTCGGCCAGGCCGGCGAGGAGTACGCCATGTTCTTCGATCAACCGCTGCAGCCCGAGGTGGAGGTGCAGACCGACGACGGCAAGACCCTCGCCAAGGCCAGCAAGCTGCGCAAGGTCGGCGTGGGTGAGTGGGAGGTCAACACCGGCAAGGACAACATCCTCTGGTTCCCGTACGAGCTGCGCGTCGACACGCCGGCCGGCAAGCAGGTGCAGATGCAGATGACCCAGAAGGCCCACGCCCTGCTGGGCGGCCCGTTCAAGAGCGACTGGATCCGCTGACGATGCTCGACATCCGTGTCATCCGTGACAACCTGGAGGCCGTGCGCGCCGGGGCCGCGCTCAAGCGCATCGAGGTGGACCTCGATCGCCTGGTGGTCGTGGACGACGAGCGCCGGCGCCTGATCCGCAGCGTGGAGGACGGCAAGGCCGAGCAGCGCAAGCGCGGCAAGGCCCTGGGCCAGCTCTCGGACGAGCAGCGCCCGGCCGAGCTGGCGGCCCTGGGGCAGCTCAAGTCCAGCATCCAGGCGGGCGAGTCGGCCCTGGCCGAGGTGCTGGTGGAGTACGAGGCGCTCATGCTGCAGGTGCCCAACATCCCGGCGCCGGAGGTGCCCCAAGGCGCCACGGACGCGGAGAACGTGCTGCTGCGCGAGGAGGGCTCCATCCCGGAGGTCGACTTCGAGCGCCTTGATCACGTCGATCTGGGCCAGCGCCTGCGCATCCTCGACATCGAGCGCGGGGTCAAGCTCTCAGGCACGCGCTTCTACGTGCTGCGCGGCGGCGGCGCGCTGCTGCACCGCGCCGTGCTGAACTTCGCCTTCGATCACATGGTGTCCAAGGGCTTCGAGCCCTTTGAGGTGCCCCTGCTTGTGCGCGACCCGGCCATGGTGGGAACCGCTTACTTCCCCGGCGGCGAGGATCAGGCCTACCGGCTTGAGAAGGACCGGCTCAACCTGGTGGGCACGGCCGAGGTGCCGCTGACCGCGTTCCACTCCGGCGATATCCTCGACGAGGCCGAACTGCCGCAGCGCTTCGTGGCGCGTTCAGCGTGCTTCCGGCGCGAGGCGGGCGCGGCGGGCAAGGACACCCGCGGCCTGTATCGCATCCACCAGTTCGAGAAGGTGGAGCAGGTGGTGATCCTGCCGGCGGACGAGGAGGCCAGCCGCGAGGAGCACCTGGCCATCCTCAAGCACAGCGAGGAGCTGCTGGCCGCGCTGGAGCTGCCCTATCGCGTGGTCAATGTGTGTGGCGGCGACCTGGGCCAGCCCCAGATCCAGAAGTACGACATCGAGACCTGGATGCCGTCCCGCGGCGCCTACGGTGAGACGCACAGCGCCAGCCGCTTCCACGAGTTCCAGGCCCGGCGCCTGGGGCTGCGTTACCGCGACGGCGAGGGCACCATCCGCTTCTGCCACACGCTCAACAACACGGTGGCCGCCAGCCCGCGCATCCTGATCCCGATCCTGGAGCTGTACCAGCAGTCCGATGGCTCGGTGGTGGTGCCGGACGTGTTGCGGCCGTACATGGCCGGCCTGGAGCGCATCGAAGCGCCGACCGTCTGAGCGTTCGCCTGCTGGGGTCTGGCAGGGCGCGGGATGTTGGAGTCCGGCCAGGAGTCTGCGCCACAGATCGGCGAGCAGGCAGCTCGGGCGTTCGGCGCCCTGGCCCCTTGGCATCTGCCCGTAGCCGACGGGCGCGGTAGCCCGAGCCCGTCTCGGTGGCAGCCCGGGCCTCCGCAGGCGTCTCGCGCGCACACGGGGTCTCGCGCGCACACGGGGTCTCGCGCGTACACGGGGTCTCGCGTGCACAAGGCGGCTCGCGTGCACAAGGCGGCTCGCGAGGAAGGCCGAGTCGCCCGCTTCTCCGACGTCCGTTGTGAGAGATGCAGATCAGGGCTGCTATGCCGACCCACGAGTCCGGTGGCGGGCTATAGTTCCGCGGCGCCCTACTGACACCGCCGTTCAGGGGCCGCACAGGAGCCATTGACATGCTAACTGTGGTTTTCTCCGCATGTACGCTTGCTGTATTCGCTCTGGGTGGTGCAGGTGGCCAGGACGGCCACCCGGGCGGCGCGGATCGCGCCAACTGGGTGTCACCGAACGCTGTCACGCCCCTTGGTCAAATCACCATGGGCATGGCCAGTGCAGGAGCTGGCGTCGTGGATCCCGAGGACGCCTGCTTGGCCCCAGAGTGCCCGTCGTGTCTCGAAAGTTGGGGCCCGGCCGCAGGCAGCACGCTGAGAACAGCAGACGTTCCAGGCTTCTGGCATGCTGTCATCAAGGTGGTGAGAGGGTATGTGTCGCACGCCGTTTCGCGGCGACCAGTGAATGGCGCTGCGTCGGTGAGCTTCTGGGACGGCGGGACCCGCGTCATCGCATCTGGTGCCCACGTCGGGGACCTGTTCGGCTTTGGAGTCGCCGTGCACGGCGATCTGGGGCTGATCAGCGCCTATGGGTGCGACAGTGCCTCCGGGGTCGTCTATTTGACCGAGCTGGCTACGGGCGCGGAACTCGGCATGCTCCAGCCCAACGACCCCGGGCCGCTCAAGGGCTTTGGGTTCGACGTCGCCCTCAGCGACACGCTGATCGCGGTGGGGGCGGCCGCAGACAACCAGCTCATCACGCATGGAGGATCCGCTTATGTCTTTGACAGAGCGACCGGCATCCAAGTCTGCAAACTCTTGCCCAAGGATCCGTTCTACGACGCCCGTTTTGGCAACGCCATCGGAATCAGTAACGACATCGTGCTGGTCGGCGCCAAGTTCGACCGCTCTCACCGGGGCGCTGCCTATGTCTTCGACGCTCTCAGCGGTTCGCAACTACAGAAACTCACCGCTTCCGACGGGTCGACCGCGGGTGACGGTGACTGGTTCGGCGAGTGGGTCGCTATTGACGGTGAGGCCCTCATCGTCGGTGCCCATCGCAATGATGACGGGCTGCCTTGGGATTCCGACTGCGAATCAGGCTCGGCCTACCTCTTCAAGCGCAACCCGCTCACGGGCATCTGGACCGAGACGTTCAAACTGACCGATCCTCAGGGAAACTGTGGCGACCGCTTGGGGCGATCGGTCGATATCTGCGGCGGCAAGGCCGTCGTGGGCGCTGAAGGCGTGGACGGTAAAGGCGCGGCGTTTGTGGTGGACGTGAGCACAGGTGCCCTGCTCCATATGCTCACGGCGGACAACTCCGCAGCGGGCGACGGGTTCGGATTCTCAGTGGGCATCGCTGCGAACTCGGTCATCGTTGGTGCTCCCTTCCACAACGGCGGCCAGGGTGCTGCGTACAGGTTCGACTTGGCCAGCGGTGAGATGATCCAGTTCATCGCAGCCCCAGCCGGGACCGCGTCCGACACGAATTTAGGCGTCAACGTGGCCATCACGAAGAACGGCCGGAGGGGCATCGTCGGCGGATGGAGAGACGACCCGTTCGGCATCACCCAGGCCGGCTCGGCCTACGTGTTCAACACCATTCCCTAGCAGCGAGAAGCGATGCCCACCTGAGGCAGCCTCCGATTGCGCCTTGTTTCTCGCACAGGCCAAAGCAACGCAGCGGGTCGGAGCCTCGGGTGTTCTTCGGCGCTGATCCAGGCCTAATCGCCATCGAAGAAGCCGTCGAGCAGGTCGCCCAGGTCCTGCGTCCCGTCGTTTCCGTCGCCGCCCCCGTTGTCCTCGAAGAGGTTGTCGCCGTCCTTTGGGCCCTCGCCGGGTTCGTCCTCCTCCCGATCATCATCGCTGCCGGCGCCGCTGCCGCCGACGCCACCGGTGCTGCCGCTGAACTCCGGCGGGTAGGGGTGTACGCGCATGGCCAGATTGGGGCCGGGGCCCAGCAGGATCACGCGCTCGTACCAGCGGGTCTGGCTCTCGCCGCGGGCGGCCTGGTGCTCCTCGGCAGGCAGGCGGGAGCCGAGCTCGAGGCCCAGGCTGATGATCAGCATGGCGGGCAGGTCGTGGCGCTCCTCGGCGTCCCATTCGTCGAGCGGATCGTGCTCCAGGATCAGGTCCTCGAAGTACTGCACGTCGAAGCCGATCACGCGGTCGTGCAGGCGCTCGTAGGTGCCGTCCTCGAGCGGGCGGTCATCGAGGTGGAAGTCCTGCCGCCGCCAGAGCTCCAGCACGTCGGGCAGGTCGGGATTGACCCGCAAGCGGTAGCCGGTCTCGACCAGCTGCGAGGCCGCCTCGCGCTCGCCCACGCGACGCGTGACCGTGCTGCCCGAGGTGGAGATGAACACCAGGTTGTCCGCCGGTTCGCCCAGCAGGGTGCGGTCCTGGCCCAGGAAGACGAGATCGTCCTGGATGTTCAGCACCCAGGCGCGGCGCAGGTCGCGCTCGATGATATCCAGGATGCCCGGGCCCTCGCGCGCGGCGCTGACCTCGTTGGCCAGCATGTCGCGGGTCTGCAGCGTGGTCTGCAGCACGGCCTGCAGGGCCACCATGACCAGGCTCATGATGGTCAGGGCCACCAGGATCTCGAGCAGCGTGAAGCCGGCCTGCGCGCGCCTCATCGGTCGGCGTCCTCGGGCTCCTGCTCGCGCTCCCAGATCCGCGGCAGGTAGCCCTCGAGGTCGACGTGGTCATGGGACTCGTCGTCTTCGCCGTCCCAGCTCAGCCACTCGACGCGGATGCGAAAGCGGCGCATGAGGTGCGGGTTGTTGCGCTCCTCGTCGTCTTCGTCGAGCTCGCCGCCGCCCGCGTCGCCGGGGATGACGGCGCCGAACAGGCTCTCGCCCTCGCCTTCGGTGTCCTGCATGTCGTCGGCCTCGTCGCGGGTCAGGCCGGTGGAGACGTCGAACTCCTCGAGCGTCAGGATGGAGGTGAACTGCGGGTCGAGCTCGACCGGGGACTCGTAGCGGTCGTAGACCTCGACGGTGGACATGCACTTCACCAGCAGCCGCTCGGCGTGGTCCATGGCCGCGTTCATGCGACTGGCCTTGTAGGCCCTCGCGGTGGCCTGCTCGCGCACCTCCAGCATGGGCAGCACGAGCAGGCCGACCAGGGCCACGGTGGCCATGATCTCCAGCAGCGTGAAACCCGCCGAGGCGCGCGCAGCCAGCGCCGTACGCGAGCGCGCGCTCGTCGTACCCGTGCGCGACGACGGGGCCGGCTGGCGGCGGTCAGCGGAAATCGGCATCAGTGAGCACCAGGCGTTCGGGGCGTCCTTCCAGCAGGTGGTAGCCCGCCATGACGGGCTCGAAGCGCACGGTCAGCACCTCGAGCTCGGGAAAATCGGGGTTGACCACGATCACGTCGTGGGCCGGGCAGGTGCCGATGGGCGAGATGGGCAGCTGCACCAGGCCGTCCTCACGCTCGCTGCCGTCCGGGAAGCGCACCCGCTCGATGCGCATGCCGGAGCGGGTCGGCATGAACTGCAACACCTCGGTCTGTCCGGGCCCCAGCACGCGCGAGTCCTCCTCGTCGAGCTCCAACGGGTAGTAGGCCCACAGGCCCTGCTGCTCGAGGTCGTATTCCAGCACCACCGGTCGCTGGCTGAACAGCGCGTGGGTGCGCATGCGTACCAGCGCGTCGCCAATGTCGATGGCCGTGCCCTTGAGCCGCGTCTGGGGCAGCATGTTGCCGCCGAAGCCGAAGATCGCCGACATGGCCAGCCCGATGATGGTGATGGTCACCATCATCTCGATCAGCGTGAAGCCGCGGTCGTGTCGGCGGGGGGCCATGGTCGGGTGCTCCGCTCCCGCTCAGTTGAGCATCTTGCTCTTGTCGGAGGAGATGTCGGCGTCGGCGTGCTCGCCTCCCTCCAGGCCATCGGCACCCAAGGAAACGATCTCGTAGTCGCGGCTGGAGGACTTGGTGTAGATGAAGTCGCGGTCCCAGGCGTCCTTGAACTTGCCCGGGTCCTTGACGTACGGCTGGCCCAGGTTCTTGTCGTTGGGCTCCAGCAGCTGGCTGAGCGTGTCGGGGTACTTGCCGTGGTGCATGCGGTAGCTGTCGAGCACGCCGCCCAGCACGGTGATCTTGGCCTCGCTGGTCTGGACGCGGCCCTGCTCGAGCTTCTCCATGACGCCGGGGACCACGATGGTGGCGATCAGGCCGATCAGGGTGATCACCACCATGATCTCGATCAGGGTGAAGCCGGCGCGGCGCCGACGGGACGGGGTCTCGGAGTAGAGCGGGCGGACCATGGTTGGCCTCCAGTGATCAGATGTTTGAGGTGCCGAGCTCGAGCATGGGCAGCACGATCGCCATCACGATGAAGGCGACCAAGCCGGCCATGATCAGGATCATGATGGGTTCGAGCAGGGCGGTCATGCGCTGGGTGGCGATATCCACCTCGAGCTCGTAGGCCTCAGCGATGGACTCGAGGACCTCCTCGAGCTCACCGCTCTGCTCGCCCACAGCGATCATGTAGCCCACGGCGGGGGGGAACACACCACTCTTCTTGAGCGGCGTGGCGATATCGGCGCCGCGCAGGATGGCGGCGTGCAGGTCGTCGAGGATGCGCTGCAGCACGGCGTTGGCGATGATCTCGCGCACGATCTTGATGGCGTCGAGCACCGGTACGCCGGTCTTGAGCAGCGTGGCCAGGGTGGTGGCGAAGCGCGCGATGGCCTGTTTCTTGAACAGATCGCCCACCACGGGCAGGTTCAGGATGATCTTGTCGGTGGCGTAGCGTCCGGCGGGGCGCGAGCGCGTGAAGCTCAGCGCCATGTTGGCCAGGATCACGGCCGTGATCATGAGCACCCAATAGTCGCCCACGAACTCGGTGATGCCCTTGAGGATCTGGGTGGGGAGCGGCAGGACCGAGTCGCGCGCCTCCACCAGGGCGATCAGCTCCGGCACCACCTTGATCATCAGGATCGACACCACCACCGCGCCCACGACCAGCATGATCAGCGGGTACATGAGCGCCGAGACGACCTGGTTCTTCATCTGCGCCTGGCGCATGAGGAAGGAGGCCAGGCGCGCCAGGACCACGTCGCTGTTGCCCGCGGCCTCGCCCGCTCGGATCATCGAGACGTACAGCGGCGGGAACACGCCCGGGTGCTGCTCCAGCGCCTCTGCGAACGACGCGCCGGTGTTGATGCGCTCGCGGATGTCGCGGAAGACGACCTGCAGCGTGCGCGACTCGACCTGCTCCACCAGGGCCTTGAGCCCGTCGTTCAGCGGGATGCCGGAGCGCAGCAGGGTGGCCAGCTGACGCGTGATCTGCGGCAGCTCGCGCATGGTCTTCTTGCGCATGCGGCGCTTGGTCCAGGCTGACTGCTCCTTGCCCGCCTTGGACTCGATCTCGTCGATGTCCGTGACGTGCAGGCCCTTGCGGCGCAGCCGTAGCCGGGCCTCGCGCGCCGAGTCGGCGTCCTCGATGCCAGCCTTGACCGAGCCCGTGTCGTCGTAGGCCTTGTAGGTGTAGACGGGCACTTCAGACCTCGTCTCTGGTGGTGACCCGCAGGATCTCCTCGATGGTGGTCACGCCGTCGATGACCTTCTGCAAACCGTCGGAGCGCAGCGTGCGCAGAATGCCACGCTGCATGGCGTCGCGCTTGATCACGCTGGCGCCCGTGCGCTCCATGATGTTGACGCGCACGGGCTCGTCCACGGGCAGCATCTCGTAGATGGCGGTGCGGTCCACGTAGCCGCTGTCGAAGCAGTAGTCACAGCCGCGCCCGCGGGCCACCTTGCCGTCGGGAAAGCGATCAGGTGACAGGTCAACCGAGAGCAGGCTGGCCAGCAGCTCGCCCTCGGGCGCCACCATCTCACGGCACTTGGGACAGATCACTCGCACCAGCCGCTGAGCCACGCAGAGCACCACCGAGGACGCCACCAGATAAGGCTCCACGCCGATGTCGAGCATGCGCGTCACGGCGCTGGCGGCGTCGTTGGTGTGCAGGGTGGAGTACACCAGGTGACCGGTGAGCGCGGCGCGGATAGCGATGTCCGCCGTCTCGGTGTCACGCACCTCGCCGATCATCATGATGTCGGGGTCCTGACGCAGGAAGCTGCGCAGCCCCGCCGAGAAGGTCAGCCCCTTCTTGGCGTTCACCTGAACCTGGCTGATGCCGGGCAGGTTGTATTCCACCGGATCCTCGATGGTGAGGATGTTCTTCTCCTGCGTGTTCTGCTCCGTCAGCGCGGCGTAGAGCGTGGTGGTCTTGCCCGAGCCGGTGGGGCCGGTGACCAGCAGGACGCCGTGCGTGTAGTTCACGTAGCGGCGCAGGATCTCCTCGTTGTGGGCGTCGAGGCCGATGTCGGAGAGCCGGTACACGCGCGCGCTCTTGTCGAGCAGACGCATGACGATGCGCTCGCCGTAGGTGGTGGGGATGGACGAGATGCGCACATCAACGTCACTCTCACCCACGCTCAGGGTGGCGCGGCCGTCCTGGGGCATGCGCCGCTCGGCGATGTCCATCTTGCCCATGACCTTGATGCGGCTGATGATCGCGTCCTGGTACTTCTTGGGCGGCGCCTCCATGTCGTAGAGCAGCCCGTCGATGCGGTAGCGCACCTGCAGCTTGTCCGGGAAGGGCTGCACATGCACGTCCGAGGCGCGCATCTTCAGCGCCTGGAACAGGATCATGTTGACCAGCTTGATCAGCGGCGCTTTGTTGGACACGTCCAACAGGTCCTCGGACCCATCGTCGATGTCGAGGTTGATCAGATCGTCGTCGTCGCCGCTGATGCCCGAGAGCGCCTCGTCGACCACGTCCGCCTTCATCTTGTAGGCGCGGTTGATCAGCGACGTGATCTCGGCCTTGGGCGCCAGCACCACGTCGATCTCGTTGCCCATGAACGTGGCCAGGTCGTCCATGGGGTGCAGATCGAACGGCTGACAGGTGGCGACGACCACCGTGCCGTCCAGCTGCTCGATGCCCACCAGGTTGAAGCTGCGCGCGAAGTGCACCGGCACCGTGTCGATGAAGTGGCTGGGCACCTCGACGTCGCGCAGGTCGGCCTGGAACGGGTACGCCAGGTAGCGCGACATGAGCTTGAGCATCTCGCCTTCCTGCATGTAGCCCTTGGCCACCAGCAGGCGATCGATGCTCTGGGCGCTGTCCTCGGCCAGCGCCTCGCAGTGCTTGACGTCGTCAGGCGCCAGTCCGCCGTCCGTGAGGAGCAGCTCGGAGAGGGCGGGGTCCATGGTGTGTTTCTCCCGGTACGTTCGGCGCGCTGCTCAGCGCTCTCCCGAACCGAGCTGGTCGGCCGAGGAGTCGCGCGAGCCACCGCCCGGCAGGGCGGCCACCGGCATCTTGAACAACAAGTCCGCGCCGGCCAGGGTCGGCCGGCCGCCACGCACGGCGTCAGGTGAGATCGGGCTGGAGAGGTCACGCACATCGCCGCCGAGGCGCTCGACATCGAGGGCGCGGGCCGCGCTGATCTCGTCCAGCAGGGCGAAGTCGGGGTCGATGATGTGCGCCGTGATGAACACGTAGAGGAACGTGTCCGCCTGGCTGTCCTGGTCAGCCCGGAAGAGCCAGCCCACGAAGGGCAGGTCGGAGAGCCAGGGGATCTCGCTGTCGACCTCGCTCACGGCGTGGTTGACGAGGCCGCCGATGATGACGGTCTTGCCGTCGGGCACGGTGATGGGCGTGTCGAACTCGCGCCGGTTCACGTCCGGCGGCGCGGAGGGGTTGGTGGACTGGCTGGGCTGGAAGTCGGAGACCTCCAGGCGCACGCGCAGGCGCAGGTAGTTGCCGGCCGAGATGGTGGGCGACACGTTCATGCGGATACCGGCGGTGATCTGCTCGAAGTTGTTGCTGGTCACGCCGTTCTGCGTGGTGGACGAGGTCTCGTAGCTGGTCTCCTGCTCGGTGGCCATCTCGGCCTCTTCGTTGTCGTTGGTCAGCACCGAGGGACGCGAGAGCACGCGCGTCTTGGTCTGACCCGAGACCCACTGCAAGAAGACCGGGATCGGGATGTCGCTGCCACTGAAGGCGGCCAAGTTGCCGCCGTTGGTTCCTTTCAGTTGGGAGAGGCTGCCCGGCAGGTCGATTTCGCCAGCATCATCAAAGCCGGTGGGCGTGCCGAAGTTGCTGACAAAGGCGCCGTCGTCCAGGTCGCCAATGGCCACGCCGGCCTTGAAGACCTCGTTGAGCGCTTCCTTGGTCTCGACGATGGCGGCCTCCACCAGCACCTGACGGCGGCGCACATCGAGCTGGCGCAGGATCTCCAGCAGCTCGGCGTACTTGCGGTCGGACGCGGTGATCACCAGCGAGTTGCTGATCTCATCGGCGACCACGCTGGCGGGCACCTCCAGGGCGCTGCCGCCGGCGGCGGCACCCTGCCCCACGCGGCCCGAGCCTGCGTTGCTGCGCTCTTCGTTGAGCACGTTGTTGAGCACCTGTTCCATGGAACCGGCGTCGGTGTTCTGAAGGCGGTACACGTGCGTGAAGCTGCGCGGGTCGACCTCCACGTCCAGGATGTCGACCCAGGACTCGATGCGGTCGACCATGTCCTCGTCGCCCACCATCAGGATGGCGTTGGCGCGGGAGTCGATGATGATGCGCGGCTCGATCTCTCGCATGGTGAGCGACCCGGCCTGCTGGGGTGCGCTGGTCTGACCGGGCCGCAGGCCGCGCGCGGCCCCCAGCAGATCAGTCAGGATGGTCTCGATCTCGTCCACCGACGTGTGATCGAGGATGCGCTTGCGGATGTGCGGCTTGGGCTCAAACGGCGGTACGTCCACCAGGCCCACCAGCTTGAACGCGCTCCAGACGTTGGTGCCGAAGCCCGTGATCACCAGGCTGTTGCTGTTGTCGACGTTGCGGATGCCCTCGATCTGCGTGTCGAAGAAGGGGTTGAACGACGCCATGGCTGAGCGCGCCTCGATGTAGCGCAGCGGGATGGAGGTCGTGATCAGCGTGGCCGGATCCTGGCTGTAGGTCTCCAGATCCTCGACCGCCACGATGGGGGCGGTGGGCTTGACCGAGCCGCCGGCACCGCGGCCCGCGGTGATCTTCTGGATGCGCAGGAACGAGCTGCCCTCGGGCCCATAGTCCATGATGATGTAGTCGTAGGCCTTGAGCACCGCCTGGAAGAACTGGAAGAAGCGCCGCTTCTCCACCCGGATGGGGCCCGTGATGAAGACCATCTGGTCCCCGATCTCCTGCGGGTTGTAGTTGATCGGGCGTTGCAGCAGCACCTTGGCCAGATCGATGAACTCGAGCAGGCTCTCGCCCTTGGCCTCATCGAACTGGAGCACGTAGTGGCCACCGGTTTCGTCGGTGCCTGGGACCTCCTCGATGTCCTGGGCCGCCAGGGGGGCGGCGGCCAGACTGAGGACCAGCAGAGTGAACGCTGCGATCGGACGCATGGTGAAGGGGGCTCCGTCGGGTCACGCCGAGGCCATCGAGGGGTGGCCGAGGCGATCGGCCGATGATCGGGGCTTGGACGGGGCCGATCAACGTCGTATTCCCGCTCCGATCGGTGGATCGGACGCTTGCGGCAAGCCGGTCCCGTGCCTATCGTCGTCCGGTTCCGCGCTCTACCCGGAGGCCAATCGCCGCCGGGCGGCCGCCGTCCCCTGTCTCTGGCCGAGGGTCCCCGTCCCGTGAAGCTCTCTGAACTGCTGCCCACCGCCGCGATCCGGCTCGACATGGAGGGCAAGGACAAGTGGGAACTCATCTCGGAACTGACCGACACCCTGGTCACCTCGGGTCAGGTCGAGGCCGGCTCCCGCGACGCGGTACACGACGCGTTGGTTGCCCGTGAGCGCTCCATGTCCACGGGTATGGAGAAGGGCATCGCCATCCCTCACGCGTCGGCGCCTGAGGTCGAGGAGACTGTCGTGGCTCTGGGCATCGCCCGCGGGGGCCTGGACTTCGAGGCCATCGACGGCCAGCCGACTCACCTGGTGTTCTTGCTGGTGAACCCGGCCAACCGCACCAAGACCCATATCCGCACCCTGGCCGAGCTGGCCCGGCTGACCAGCAGCCCCGAGTTGCGGGAGGCCCTGCGCGAGGCCACCAGCGCCGATGAGGCGCTCGATCGCATCCGCTCGGCTGAGGCCGGGGTCCCCTGAAGCCGCGGTTCAGCTTAGCTTGGGGCGCCGGCGGCAGCTCGCCGCCAGGCCCGCTCGGGGGCTGGTCACGATTGCCCGACAGGGGCTGGATTCAGACCGGGCCGAGCGTGTTACGATGGCAGGCTCGCCTCACGATTGCATTCTCTGGAGTTGAACTTGGTCATCCGCGTCCAAACCCGCGACAACGAGCCGGTGGAGAAGGCCCTGCGCCGCCTCCGCAAGCTCTGCAACAACGAGGGCGTGACCCGCACGTCCAAAGCCAAGAGCTACTTCGAGAAGCCCAGCGAGCGTCGTCGGCGCGAGGCCCGTGAGCGCGTCAAGGCCATCCGCCTGTCCATGCGCGCTCAGCGCTCGGACACCGCCAAGCTGCTCAACCGCCGCCGCAAGGCGCGCAAGAACGCCCGCGCGGCCCAGCGCAGCGAGGCCCGTGAGCGTGAAAACCAGTCGGACGCGACGCCCGAGGTGACGGCGGCTCCCGCGGCCTCAACCGCTCCCGCGCTGCCGGCGAACACGACGCCGCCCGCCGCCGCGACACCCGTCGCTGCGCCCGCAGCTCCCACCACGCCCAACGCGGCTGAGTGATGAGCTGAGCTCGCGCCGTGCGCCAGGCGGAGGCCCGCCGGCGCACGGGGCGCGACGTACGCGCGTCGTGCGAGCTACGCCTCGAGCTGGCTGATCTTGTCGAGGCGCAGCTGGTGGCGCCCGCCCTCGAAGGGCCCTTCAAGGAAGGCGCGCACCACATCCTGCAGCACGCTCGGGTCGAGCACGCGCGCGCCGACGCAGGCCACATTGGCGTCGTTGTGGGCCCGGCTCAGCCGCGCCTCCTCGGGGTCATTGAGCTTGGCGGCGCGCACACCCGCCAGCTTGTTGGCGGCGATCGACACGCCGATGCCGGTGCCGCACACCAGCACGCCGCGTTCAGCCTGGCCGGACGCCACGCGCCGCGCCACGGCCGCCGCGAAGTCGGGGTAGTCGACCGAGTCGGGCCCGGCGCAGCCGCAGTCGTGGACCTCATGTCCTGCGGCGGTGAGCATGCTGAGCAGCTGGTCCTTGGTTGACCAGCCCGCGTGATCCGAACCGAGCGCGATCTTCAATGCGGCGGGTCTCCGGCGCCTCAGGGCGCTGCACAAAGGGAAGCGGCGCGACGCGTCGCCATGTCTGCCAGCATCGTAGCGCAGCGGCGGTAGTGCGACAGCGGGGCGCCGAAAGGGTCATCGACCTCGTGGCCCGCGGGGTCAAACAGCTCGACCCGTTGGCCGCTGCCGGCGCAGGCCTCGGCCAGCAGCGCGACGTGGGTCTGCGTCATGCCCAGCAGCACGTCGGCCTGCGCGATTCGTTCGGCGTCGACCGCTGTGCTCGAGTGCCCCGCGAGCTCCAGGCCCCGCTCCCGCAGGGCCTCTTGGGCGGCGTCGGAGGCGGGGTTGCCCGGCCCCGCCATGAGACCGGCGCTGGCGACGCGCGGGATCAGCAGTTGGCTGTCGGCCGCCGCCGCTCGCGCCAGCTCGCGCTCCAGCAGGGCCGCCGCCATGGGGCTGCGGCAGGTGTTGCCGCTGCAGGCCACCAGCACCTCGCCGCAGACGCGCTGGGCCAGCTCGTCCCGATGCACCACGCCATCTCGGAGCACGCGTGCGGCGCCGTAGCCGCAGGCCAGCACGGTCGAGGCCTCGCCCAGGGCGCACGGGCCGCCGTCCACGATCAGGCCGGCCGTGGCGCGGATGCTGTCGCTGAGCTGGCACAGCTCGCGTGGCGGGGACTCGCCCGAGGCGTTGGCGGAGGTGAGCAGCAGGGGCTCGCCCAGGGCCTGCAAGAGCTCCCGCACAAAGACATGCCCTGGCACGCGCAGGCCCACCGGGTCGTCTCCCAGTGTGAGCACCACCAGCGTCATGGGACCGGGCCACCAGCGCTCCGCGGCCCGGGCAGCGGTCCCCGGGAGGGGGCCCACCAGGGCCTCTGCGACCTCCCGATCCGGCACGGCCACGGCGAAGGGACCCCGCCGCGCCCCCTTGGCCGCGCTCAGGACGCGCTCCTGCTCCAGGCGGCCGGCCAGCCCGTAGACGGTCTCGGTGGGCAGCACGACCAGCTCACCGCGACGCAGCGCGGCCAGGGCCTGCTCCAGCGCCGGCGCGTGGCCGTCGCTGAGGTCAATGGAGAGGGCGGGGTTCATAGGGCGCGCATCCTAGCAGCAGCCTGTAGCGTCGGGCTTCAGGTCGCGCCGGGGCTCAAGACCGTCATCGAGCCAGCTGGACGAGCAACTCTGGCAGGGATGCTGCCTACATGGCAGGATTCTGAGCTTCGATGGGAGCAGATCGTGACCCCGGCACGCCAGAGACGGCAGCGCTTGCAGACCATGGGCGTACTCGCCGCGGGCCTGGCCCACGAGATCAAGAATCCGCTCAGCACCATGTCCTTGAACCTCCAACTGCTGGAGGAGGACTTTGCCGAGCCGAGCACTCCGTTGGAGCAGCGCACCCAGCGGCGCGCCCGGCTGCTGCTGGGCGAGGTCAATCGGCTCGACTCCATCGTGAACGACTTCCTGACCCTGGCGCGGGGCTACGAGGTGGCGCCCACGGCGGTGGACCTCGACCTGCTCATCTCGGGGCTGCTGAGCTTTCATGAGGCGGCGCACGCGCGCCTGGGCATCTCGGCGCGCTCGGCCGTCTCGCCCGAGGCGCGGCTGGCCCTGGCCGACCCCAAGCTGCTGCGCCTGGCCCTGACCAATCTGGTGGTCAACGCCCAGCAGGCCATGGGGGAGGACGGCGGCGAACTGCTGCTGGAGACCCGCGCGCGCGACAACGCCGTGGAGCTACGCGTGACCGACACGGGAGCGGGCGTGGCGCGCGAGACGCTCGACAAGATCTGGCAGCCGTTCTTCTCCACCAAGCAGGGCGGCACGGGCCTGGGACTGCCCACCACGCGCCGCATCGTTGAGGAGCTGGGCGGCGAGATCCGTGTGGTCTCCGAGCTTGGCCGTGGGACGCGTTTCATCCTGAGTCTGCCGGCCGTGCCCAAGCAGCTCCCCGCCGCAGGCGCCAGCGAGGTCAGCGAGCCATGACGCGTGTCCTGGTCATTGACGACGACGCCGCCCACGCCGACACCATCGGCGAGGCCCTGGAGCGCCTGGGCTATGAGCCGCAGGTGGTGCACTCGGGCGCCGCGGGGCTGAAGGCCCTGGCCGCAGCGCCGGTGGACGTGGTGCTCACCGACCTGCGCATGGCCGGTGTGGACGGCATGCAGATCCTGAGCGCCGCTCGCGATCGCGGCGACACCGAGGTGATCATCCTCACCGGTCACGGCTCGGTGCAGAGCGCCGTGGCCGCCATGGCCGCCGGCGCCACGCACTACCTCACCAAGCCCGTCAACAAGGACGAGCTGGAGCAGGTGTTGGCCCGGCTGGTGGAGCGCCTCGAGCTCAAGCGCCGCAACAGCGAGCTGGAGGCCCGGCTCGACGAGCGCTTCGGCTTCGACCGCATCATCGGCAACAGCCCGCCCATGCAGGCCCTGTACCGCACCATGCGGCAGGTGGCGCCCACCGACGTGACCCTGCTGATCACCGGCGAGAGCGGCACGGGCAAGGAGCTGGTGGCCCAGGCCGTGCACCAGAACAGCCGCCGGCGCGCGCAGCCGCTGGTCACGCTCAACTGCGCCGCCCTGCCCGAGAGCCTGCTGGAGTCGGAGCTGTTCGGGCACGAGAAGGGCGCCTTCACGGGGGCCACCGCGCGCAAGATCGGCTACATCGAGTACGCCGAGGGCGGCACCCTGTTCCTGGACGAGGTGGGGGAGATGCCGCTCACCACGCAGGTCAAGTTGCTGCGCGTGCTCGACCAGCGCGAGGTCGTGCGGCTGGGCTCGACCACGCCCGTCCCGGTGGACATCCGCGTGCTCGCCGCCACCAACAAGCGCCTGCTGGAGGAGGTCAGCGAGGGCCGCTTCCGTGACGACCTGTACTTCCGGCTGAAGGTGGTGCAGCTCGAGCTGCCGCCGCTGCGCGAGCGCGTGGTGGACATCCCGCCGCTGGTGGAGGCCTGCCTGATCGAGTTCAACGAGCGCCACGGCACCTCCGTCGGCGCGGTGTCGCCTGAGATCATGCGCGTGCTGCAGGCCCAGCCCTGGCCGGGCAACGTGCGCGAGCTTCGCAACGTGATCGAGAACATGGTGGTCACGGGGGCCGGCGAGGTGCTGCAGCTCTCGGACCTGCCGCCGGGCCTGTCGGGAGGCGTGCCGGCGCCCCCGGTGGCGGAGGGCGGCCTGTCCGGACTGGCTGGCCACACCGCCAAGGAGGTGGAGCGCGAGCACATCCGCGCCACGCTCGAGCTGCTGGACGGCCACCGCAAGAAGGCCGCGCTCATGCTGGGCATCGGCGAGCGCACCCTATTCCGCAAGCTCAAGGAATACGGCCTGACCTGAGCGTCGCGCCGAGCGCCATTTCGGCAGGCATCGGGCTTGAGGATGCCGAATTGCCAGCCTGACCCGCACTCAGGGGCCGTTCAGCGCCTGCCTCGCCTTTGGCACGGGGTTTGATAACGCTTCCGGTGCAACTTCTACCGGAGCACGACATGAGCGAACAGATCATCGGCATCGACCTCGGCACCACGAACTCCGTGGTGGCCATCCTGGAGGGCGGACAGCCCAAGGTGATTCCCAACGCCGAGGGGCATCGGACCACGCCGTCCGTGGTGGCCTTCAGCCCAGACGGCGATCGTCTGGTGGGGCACCCTGCCCGGCGCCAGGCGGTCACGAACGCGCGCCAGACGATCTACTCGATCAAGCGCTTCATGGGACGCCGGCACGAGGAGGTCAGCTCCGAGGAGAAGCAGGTGCCCTACGCTCTGGTGGGCGACGCCGACAAGGCCGTGGAGGTGCAGGTCGTAGTCACCGAGAACGGCAAGCAGGTCGAGAAGCGCTTCACGCCGCAGCAGCTCTCCGCCATGGTCCTGGCCAATCTGAAGGAGACCGCCGAGGCCTACCTGGGCAAGAGCATCAACCGAGCGGTCATCACGGTGCCGGCCTACTTCAACGACGCCCAGCGCCAGGCCACCAAGGACGCCGGCGAGATCGCGGGCCTCAAGGTCGAGCGTATCGTCAACGAGCCCACCGCCGCCTGCCTGGCGTTCGGCCTCGAGAAGAAGAAGGAAGGCAAGATCGCCGTGTTCGACCTGGGCGGCGGCACCTGCGACGTGTCCATCCTCGACATCGGGGACGGCGTGTTCGAGGTGGCCTCGACCAACGGTGACACCCACCTGGGTGGCGACGACTTCGACAGCGCCCTG